>JAYSCT010000230.1:0-2338 GCA_041914785.1 Roseateles sp. | reverse complement strand
CAACATCCTGCGCGACTACCTGACCGACCTGTTCCCCATCATGGAGCTGGGCACCAGCGCCAAGATGCTGTCCATCGTGCCGCTGATGGCCGGCGGCGGCATGTACGAGACGGGTGCCGGCGGCTCGGCGCCCAAGCACGTGCAGCAGCTGGTGGAAGAGAACCACCTGCGCTGGGACTCGCTGGGCGAGTTCCTGGCGCTGGCCGTGAGCCTGGAAGACGTCGGCATCAAGACCAAGAACGCCAAGGCCAAGGTGCTCGCCAAGGCGCTGGACGCAGCCACCGGCAAGCTGCTGGACAACGGCAAGGGCCCCAGCCCCAAGACCGGCGAGATCGACAACCGCGGCAGCCACTTCTACCTGACGCTGTACTGGGCGCAGGAGCTGGCCGCGCAGACGGAAGACGCCGAGCTGGCCGCCAAGTTCAAGGCCATGGCCGAGGCGCTGGCCGCCAACGAGGCCAAGATCGCCGAGGAGCTGAAGGCGGTGCAGGGCAAGCCGGTGGACATCGGCGGCTACTTCCTGCCGGACGTGGCCAAGCTGGACGTCGTCATGCGCCCCAGCCCCACGTTCAACGCCGCGCTGGCCACGCTGGGCTGACGGCCCCACGCGGGACCGACTGGACTGAACAGGGGCGCCGCTGGCGCCCCTTTTTTTCCGCCCGCTGCACGCGGCCGCTTGCAGCGCAGGTGTGCAGCCCCACCTGTGCGCTTGCGCCGCCCACCGACCCGCTCCATGACGCGACACGCCGCACCGTCCCTGCCGCCGACGCCCGGCCGCCCACGCTGCCGCCCAGACTCGCGGCGCGACTGGACGGCGCCCGCTGGCGTCGCAACCTTGTCGGCGACGCCGGCGCAGCCGTCCACCGGCTCACGCGCGCCGGCAGGCCGGACCTGTACCTGAAGCACGGCCACGACCCGGCCGCCGCCGCGCCGATCGACGAACTGGCCCGTCTGCGCTGGCTGGCCGCCCGGATGCGCGTGGCACGCCTGTGCACTTCAAATGCAGCGACGACGAGGCCTGGCTGCCGACGCGGGCCGCTCCGCGCCGCACTGCCTGGGAGTGGCTGCGGCACGACCCCTCGCGGGCGCCAGACATCGTCGCCGCGCTGGCGCACGCGAGCTGGTGGCCGGGCTCATCGACGCCGACGACTTCGACGGCACGCGCCGGGGCTGGACGCCGCAGGACGTGTGGGACGCGCTGCAGCGGGCGCGGCGGCACACGGTCGACGCTGTCGTCACGCATGGCGACTGCTCGCTGGACAACCTGCTGCTCGACGACAAGCTGCGCGTCACCGGACTCATCGACGTGGGCCGCCTGGGCGTGGTCGACCGCTACCAGGACCTGGCCATCCTGTGGAATTGCCTGGGCGAGTTCGGCGCGGCCGCGCAGCGGGCGCTGTTCGACGCCCACGGCATCGCGCGGCCGGATCGCCGCCGGCTGGACTTCTACCTGTGCCTGGACGAATGCTTCTGAGCGGCCGTCAGCCGCCGGCGCCGTCGACCACCTCGGCCGCGGCCCGGAACGCGTCCACGGCCGCCGGGAAGCCGCAGTAGACGCTGGCGTGTAGGAAGATCTCCTGCAGCTCCTCGACCGTCACGCCGTTGTTCAGCGCGCCCCGCACATGCGTCTTCAGCTCGTGCATGCGGCCCAGCGCCACCAGCATGCTGACGGTGACGATGCTGCGCGTGCGCAGGTCGATGCCGTCGCGCTGCCAGGTGTTGCCCCAGGCGTGGCGCGTGACCAGCTCCTGCAGCGGCGCGGTGAACGGCGTGACCTTGGCCAGCGCGGCGTCGACGTAGGCATCGCCCAGCACCGCGCGGCGCGTCGCCAGGCCTTGGGGATCGAGTTCCATGGGGGCTCCTTCGTGCTTGCCGCGCAGCTTAGCGAGCCGCGGACCGCGTCGGTTCAGAAAGCAAGAAGCCATCGACGTCACCGGCGATGGGCTTGCGCAAGAGGCCGCGGGCGGCGCCCGCCGGCATCACGCCATGCAGTCGACCATGACCTGCCCGAAGCCCGAGCACGACACCTGCGTCGCGCCGTCCATCAGCCGCGCGAAGTCGTAGGTGACCCGCTTGCTCTGGATGGCTTTCTCCATCGACATGATGATGAGGTCGGCCGCCTCGGTCCAGCCGATGTGGCGCAGCATCATCTCGGCCGACAGGATGGAGGAGCCGGGGTTCACGTAGTCCTTGCCGGCGTACTTGGGCGCCGTGCCGTGCGTGGCCTCGAACATCGCCACCGAATCGCTCATGTTGGCGCCCGGCGCGATGCCGATGCCGCCCACCTGCGCGGCCAGCGCGTCGGAGATGTAGTCGCCGTTGAGGTTCAGCGTCGCGA
>JAYSCT010000229.1:0-2352 GCA_041914785.1 Roseateles sp. | reverse complement strand
TCTACTCGACCTACGCCACGCCCAAGGTGCTGGCCGGCCTGATCGAGAAGGGCGCGCTGGGCCAGAAGACCGGCGCGGGCTTCTACAAGAAGGTGGGCAAGGACATCCAGCGGCTGGACTTCGAGAAACTTGGAACTGAGGGCGAGTACGTCGCCGGCGGCAAGAAGGCCGACGAGATCGTCGCCCGCATGCTGAAGAAGGCCCCGGCCGACCGCCTGAAGCTGCTGCGTGAATCCAGCAACCCGCAGGCCCAGTTCCTGTGGGCCATCCTGCGCGACAGCTTCCACTACGCCGCCGTGCACCTGGACACCGTGGCCGACACCGCCCGCGAGATCGACTTCGCGATGCGCTGGGGCTTTGGTTCGCAACAAGGCCCGTTTGAGCTGTGGCAGGCCGCCGGCTGGAAGCAAGTGGCTGAGTGGATTGCCGACGACATTGCGGCAGGCAAGGCCCTCTCCAGCGCGCCGCTGCCGGCCTGGGTCACCGAAGGCCCCGTGGCCGAAGCCGGTGGCGTGCACACGCCGCAGGGCTCGTGGAGCGCGGCCGAGGGCAAGTTCAAGCCGCGCAGCGAGCTGCCGGTCTACAGCCGCCAGGCTTTCCGCGAATCGCTGCTGGGCACCGGCGCCGCCGACCCGCTGAAGTCAGGCACCGAGCTGTTCAAGAACGACGAAGTGCGCGTCTGGACGCTGGACGGCAAGGTCGTCATCGCGTCCATCACCGCCAAGCTGCACCTGATCAGCCCGGCCGTCACCGAGGGCCTGCTGAAGGCCGTCGAGATCGCCGAAGCGGACTACCAGGGCCTGGTGATCTGGAGCCCGGACGACGTGTTCTCCGCCGGCGCCAATCTGGAGTCCCTGATGCCCGTCTTCATGAAGATGGGCAGCAAGGGCATCGCGCCGGAAGAGAAGAAGCTGCAGGACATGATGCTGCGCCTGCGCTACGCGACGGTGCCGGTCGTCGCCGCGATGCGCGGCCTGGCGCTGGGCGGTGGTGCCGAGCTGGCCGTGCACTGCGCGCGCCGCGTTGCGCACGTCGAGAGCTATGTGGGCCTGGTGGAAGTCGGCGTGGGCCTGATCCCCGGCGGTGGCGGCCTGACCTACATCGCCCGCCGCGCTGCCGAGATGGCCGCGGCTGGCAACGCCGGTGCGGACATCCTGACCTTCCTGAAGGACGGCTTCCTGACCGCGGCCACGGCCAAGGTCGCGACGTCGGCCCATGAAGCGAAGAAGAACGGCTTCCTGCTGGACAGCGACATCATCGTGCCGCACAAGGACGAGCTGCTGCACGTGGCCACGGCCACCGCCATCGGCATGGCCGAGGCCGGCTACCGTCCGCCGCACAAGGCGCTGTTCCCCGTCGCCGGCCGCAGCGGCATTGCGACGATCAAGGGCCAGGTCGCCAACATGCGCGACGGCGGCTTCGTCAGCGCGCACGACTACCACCTGGCCGCGGCGATCGCCGACGTGGTCTGCGGTGGCGAGGTCGAGGCCGGGTCGCTCGTGACGGAGGAGTACCTGATGGCGCTGGAGCGCAAGCACTTCTGCTCGCTGCTGGACAACCCCAAGACGCAGGAACGCATCATGGGGATGCTGCAGACCGGCAAGCCGGTGCGCAACTGAGCACAGGCATGAACCGGCTTCAACGCACGCTCGCCAAGCTGGACGGCCTGCCCGGTCCGCTGCGGGGCGCCGCGCGCAACTTCGCGCTGCGCCGTGCGGTGCCCTTCACCGGCACGGCGGCGCTGGATTTCGTGGCGCTCAGCCCCGAGCGCAGCGAGATCCGCGTCGCCAACAAGCGCCCGGTGCAGAACCACATCAAGGGCGTGCACGCGGCCGCGATGTCGCTGCTGGCTGAAACTGCGACCGGCATGGTGGTGGGCATGAACGTGCGCGACGACTGCCTGCCGCTGTGCAAGTCGCTGCAGGTGAACTTCCGCCGCCGCGCCACGGGCGGGCTGGTTGCGAAGGCGCACCTGACGGCAGCGCAGCGCTACGCGATGGCGAACGAAACCAAGGGTGAGGTCACCGTCGCGGTGACTGTCACCGATGAAGCCGGCGTCGAGCCGATCGAGTGTGAATTTGTCTGGGCCTGGGTGCCCAAAGAGAAAAAGCCCCAGGCTTAAGAAAGGAAACATCATGAGCAAGCAAGTCCAAGACGCCTACATCGTCTCCGCCACCCGTCTGCCCATCGGCAAGAGCGGCCGCGGCTACTTCAAGAACACCCGCCCCGACGAGATGCTCGTCAAGGTCATGCAGGCCGCGCTGGCGCAAGCCCCGGGCCTGGACCCGGCGGCCATCGAGGACGCCATCGTCGGCTGCTCCTTCCCCGAAGGCGAGCAGGGCATGAACATCG
>JAYSCT010000228.1:0-2475 GCA_041914785.1 Roseateles sp. | reverse complement strand
CGGCTTGTCGACGACCGGCAGCATCTCCTTGGGCTGGGCCTTGGTGGCCGGCAGGAAGCGGGTGCCCAGCCCGGCGACCGGGAAGATGGCTTTGGTGATCGGCGAACGGGGCGAGGAGGCCATGGGTAAACTGGGTTGGACAAGGGCGGAAAGATTTTGTCACGCGGCATGTGACGGTTTTGACCCTTGAGTTGGGCACAAAGAGCAATGACCGTCCTGATCCTGGAACCGCTGGAAGCGGATGTCGTGCAATGGCTGGGCGAGCGTCATGACGCACGTTTCGCGCCCGAGCTGGTGGGCGACTTCGAGGGGCTGGTGGAGGCGCTGCAGGACGCGCGCGCGCTGGTGGCGCCGCCAGCCGTTCGCATCGACGCCGACGTGCTGCGCGCCGCGCCGCAGCTGCGCGCCATCGGCCGCGCCAGCGGCGGCGCCGACAACATCGACATGGAAGCCTGCCGCCGCGCCGGTGTGGACGTCGTGCGCTCGCAGGCCTCCACCGCCAGCGCCGAGGCCGAGTTCGCGATCGCGGCGCTGCTGAGCCTGCTGCGCCGCGTGCCGGTGGAGGGCAGCGACGGACTGAAGGTGGGCCGCGAGCTGGGCTGCTCCACGGTCGGCGTGCTAGGCATGACGCCGGCCGCCCAGGTGCTGACGCAGCTGCTGCAGGCCTTCGGCACGCGCGTCATCGGTTACGACCCCGCCATCCACCCCAGCGACGCGACCTGGGCGCGCTGGGGCGTGGAGGCCGTGGGCCTGGGCACGCTGACGGAAGAGGCCGACGGCCTGGTGCTGCTGGTGCCGTACTACGACCGCTACCGCGGCCTGGTGGGCGAGCGCCAGCTGGAGGGTGCGCGGCCGGGCCAGGTGCTGGTGTGCCTGAGCCAGTCGGGCATCGTGCACGAGGGCGCGCTCGCGATGGCGCTGCGCAGCGGCCGGCTGAAGGCGGCCTGGTTCGACAGCCTGGAGCCGGGCTGGCTGGAGTCGGGCCGGCCGTTGCACGGCCTGGGCCAGCTGCAGGTCACGCCGCGGCTGGCGGGCACGACGCGCGAGTCGCGCGTGCGCGCCGCGTGGGCCGTGGCGCGCGGCATCGATGAGCTGCTGACGCCGCGCTCGGGCAGCGCGAAGCCGCCGGCGAGGGCGGCGATCTATGACTGAGGCAAGCGGGCCAGCTGCTCGCGCAGGCGGGCCACCGTTTCCTTGAAGCCCGCCACGCGGGCACGCTCCTGCTCGACGACGGCTGCCGGCGCACGGGCAACGAAGCTCTCGTTGGAGAGCTTGGCCTCGGCCTTGGCGATCTCGCCTTCCAGCCGCGTCGCTTCCTTGGTCAGGCGGGCGCGTTCGGCCTCGACGTCGATCTCCACCTTCAGCGCCAGCTTGGCCGCGCCGTGCAGCAGCACCGGCGACGTGGCGCTCTGCTTCGCGAACTCGGCCTCGTCGGCGATCAGCTCGACGCTGCTCAGCTTGGCCAGCACCTTCAGCATGGCGGCGGCTTCGGACAGGAACGACAGGTCACCACCCACCAGCAGCGGCACGCGCTCGGCGGGGCTCAGTGCCATCTCGCTGCGCAGGCTGCGCGTCGTGCCGACGACGTCCTTCAGCTGTGCCACCCAGGCGTCGGCGGCCGGGTCGATGCGCTCCGGCTGGGCAACGGGATAGGGGGCCTGGCCGATGTAGTCAGTCGCCTTGCGGCCGGCCACCGGTGCGACGGTCTGCCACAGTTCCTCGGTGATGAAGGGCGCGATGGGGTGCAGCAGGCGCAGCGTCGTCTCCAGCACGCGGATCAGCGTGCGGCGGGTAGCGCGCTGCTGGCTCTCGTCGCCGGTCTGGATCTGCACCTTGGCGATCTCCAGGTACCAGTCGCAGTACTCGTCCCAGACGAAGCTGTAGACGGCGTTGGCGACGTTGTCGAGGCGGTATTCGGCAAAGCCCTGTGCCACCGTCGCTTCGACGCGCTGCAGCTCGTTGGTGATCCAGCGGTCGGCCTGCGAGAAGGTGTTGTAGCCGGGCGGGCAGGCGCCTTGCTCGTGCGCGAGGCCGCAGTCCTGGCCTTCGGTGTTCATCAGCACGAAGCGCGTCGCGTTCCAGAGCTTGTTGCAGAAGTTGCGGTAGCCTTCGCAGCGCTTGGTGTCGAAGTTGATGTTGCGGCCCAGGCTCGCGTACGACGCCATCGTGAAGCGCAGCGCGTCGGCACCGTAGGCCGGCATGCCGTCGGGGAACTCCTTCTTCACGCGGGCGGCCACCTTGGGCGCCGTCTCGGGCTTGCGCAGGCCCACGGTGGACTTGGCGGTCAGCGTCTCCAGGTCGCAGCCCTGGATGAGGTCGACCGGGTCCAGCACGTTGCCTTCGGACTTGCTCATCTTCTGGCCCTGCGAGTCGCGCACCAGGCCGTGGATGTAGACGTCCTTGAAGGGCACCTTGCCGGTGAAGTGCGTCGTCATCATGATCATCCGGGCGACCCAGAAGAAGATGATGTCGTAG
>JAYSCT010000227.1:0-2786 GCA_041914785.1 Roseateles sp. | reverse complement strand
TCACCCACGGCTGCACGCAGCTGATGGTGCTGTCCATGCTGCTGTTCGGCGGCCCCACGCTGCATTACTTTGCCGTCGCGCTGACCATCGGCATCCTGTTCGGCATCTACTCGTCGGTGTTCGTGGCCGCGGCCCTCGCGATGTGGCTGGGCGTCAAGCGCGAAGACCTGGTGAAGACTGCCGCCACAAACCGGGACGACCCCAACGACCCGAATGCCGGGGCCGTCGTGTAGAGTGATCTGCACCGCCCACTCCCGCCGCGCAGCCCTCCCGCCCTCATGACCGCCGCCCGCAACCAGGCCCTGGCCACGCAGGCACGGCGCGTCTACCTCGAAGCCCTGGTGCGCGGCATGACGCCGCTGGTGGCCGCCGTGGGGCAGGGGGCGGGCAACCTGCTGGCGCAGGGGGTGCCGCATGCCGTCATGATGGCGCGGCGCGACGCGGTGCAGGCCTGGCAGAAGCTGGGCCCCAACTGGCAGATGGCCATCGTCGGCGCGTTGCGCCACGCGGCCCAGCACGGCGTGGCCGACAACGCGCGCGAGCACGAACCCACCGTGCAGGCGCAGTCGCAGAAGATGAGCCTGGTCGACGACTCGACCATCGAGCGCGAGATCACCAGCTCCCGCCTGGCGCTGGTCATGATGGACCGCGCCACCTGGGAGTTCACCGACCTGCGCACCCGCATGCAGGCGCTGGAAGCCCACGACGACCTGGAGCCGCTGGACCTGCTGCGGGCCCATGTCGTCGCCCGCATCGCGCTGGACGCCTGGACCCGCGTGGGCCTTGGCGCTGACGTCTGGCAGCTGCTGCACCATGAGCTGCACGAGGAGTTCGCCCAGCTCATCAGCGAGGCCTACCACGAGACCAACCGCTGGCTGATCGCACAGAAGGTGCTGCCCGAGGTGGACCTGCGGCCCTTCATCCGCCGCACGGCCCAGGCCGCGAAGGACGCTGTCGCCACGGCCGGCGGCGCCCCGGTTGCCGCGCCTGCGCCCGCGCCGCTCGTCCATGCGTCGGGCCTGGCGCCGCTGAGCGTGCCCTCCGGCGGCGGTGAGCTGCCGCGCAGCCGCGCCAGCTCGCAGGCCGACGAGGTCATGGCCCAGCTGCAGCGGGTGCTGGCCCGCCATGTGCCGGGTTTCCCGGTCACCAAGAGCCAGGTGCCGGCGCGCCCGGGCGGCGGCAAGCCCAGCCTGGCCGGCCTGGGAGGCGCGGGTGGCGCTGCCGCAATGCCCGCCGCCGGCGAGGCCGCGGCCGCCCGGCCGTCGCTGGCCGACGCCGCCGCGCCGGTGAGCCCGGCCTCGCCGCGGCTGATGGGTGCCATCAAGCATGCGCAGGAGTCCTTCCAGCGCCGGCCGGGGGCTGCCGTCAGCAGCAGCGGTGCCGGCAGCGTAGGCGACGGCCCGCAGAGCGCGCCGCGCCAGCTGGAGGAGATCGGTGCCCGCAACCAGGCCTTCAAGCAGGTCCTGAAGCAGGCCGCCAGCACGCCGGCCGAGCGCGCCACCATCGAGATCGTCGCGATGATGTTCCAGAGCATCCTGACCGAGGAGCGCATCCCGGCCTCGGTGCGGGTCTGGTTCGCGCGTCTGCAGATGCCGGTGCTGCGCGTGGCCGTGTCCGAGCCCGACTTCTTCGCCGCGGCGGACCACCCGGCGCGCCGCCTCATCGACCGCATGGGCGCCTGCGTGATGGGCTTCAACACGGCGCAGAACACCGGCCCCGGCGCCGAGCGCGCCAGCAGCGACGCGCTGGAGCGCGAGATCAAGCGCGTGGTGCAGGTCGTCGAGGCCTACCCCGACACCGGCCGCCGCGTGTTCGCCACCGTGCTGGCCGAGTTCGAGAAGTTCCTCGACCACTACTTCGAGAACGAGAACCAGGCCTCCAAGCGCGGCGTGTCGCTGGCCCAGCAGGTCGAGCAGCGTGAGACGCTGGCCATCCAGTACACCATCGAGCTGCGCAAGATGCTGTCCGAGGTGCCGGTGCAGGACGGCGTGCGCGACTTCCTGTTCCACGTCTGGGCCGACGTGCTGGCCGTCACCGCCGTGCGCTCGGGCGCCCAGGCCGACGTCACCAAGTCCATGAAGCGCGCCGCGGCCGACCTGATCTGGAGCGCCAGCGCCAAGTCGTCCCGCGAGGAGCGTGCCGACGTCATCCGCCGCCTGCCGCCGCTGCTGAAAACGCTGCGCGACGGCATGAGCCACGCCGGCCTGCCCGTCGACAAGCAGGACGAGCATGTGCGCCAGCTCAACAACGCGCTGGCCGCGGCCTTCACGGCCAAGACGGCCGCCATCCCGCGCGAGCGCCTGGACGAGCTGATGGACCAGCTGGAAACGCTGGAGGCCATGCTGCCCGAGGACCTGGAAGGCGACAGCCACGTCGACGAGATGCTGGTGCGCGACCTGTCCGGCCACGAGTCCGACGGCATGGAAGTCGTCGCCGAGGGCGGCTCCGCGCCGACGCCGGCCATGGTCGCCTGGGCGCGCGAGCTGCAGGTCGGCGGCTGGTTCATGCTGGACTACCGCGGCCGCAACGAGCAGGTGCAGCTGGCCTGGCGCGGCCTGCGCAAGCAGCTGGCGCTGTTCGTCACGCCCAAGGGCCGTGGCGTGCTGTTCTCGCTGAACCGCATGGCCGCGTTCCTGCAGGCTGGCCTCTTGCTGCCGGCGCAGGACGAGGCGCTGACCGTGCAGGCCACGCGCAAGGCGCTGGCCAAGCTGGATGCCGACCCGAACCAGCTGCTGAAGTGAAACACTCAATCACAAGCCGGAACGGCTTCGACCTTGTAGCCGATC
>JAYSCT010000226.1:0-3187 GCA_041914785.1 Roseateles sp. | reverse complement strand
CCCCGCTCGCACATCGCCAGACGGGCCGGCTTGGGAGCGGCCCGGCGCTCGGCCCTGGAGGATGCACGACGCCCGGCGACAGGCGGCGGGCGACCGGTTGCCGGCTACAGCTCGGTGCTGAACATCGTCGTCGGCGGTGAGTACTGCGTCAGCCGCCACGGCAGGATGCGGGAGTCCACGTCGTCGACCGGCCCCGTGAGCGGCCGGCCGGCCAGCCAGTCGCGCAGCTTGGGCAGCGGCATGGGCCGCGCGACGAGGTAGCCCTGCACCTCGTCGCAGCGGATGGTGCGGATGATGGCCAGCTCGCGCTCGGTCTCCACGCCCTCGGCCACCGTGCGCATGCCCAGCACGCGGGCCATCTGCACGATGGTGTTGACGATGGCCCGCGCATCGGCGTGCTCGGTCAGCGAGCGCACGAAGGAGCGGTCGATCTTCAGCGTGTGGAACGGGAACGCGCGCAGGTAGGCCAGCGACGAGAACCCCGTGCCGAAGTCGTCCAGCGCCACCTGCACGCCCAGCTCGCGCAGCGCATGCAGCCGGCGCAGCGCGGCCTGTGCGTCCTCCAGCATCAGCGACTCGGTGACCTCCAGGTGCAGCGTCGACGGCCCCACGCCCGCGTGCACCAGCATGCGCTCCACGCTCTCGACGAAGCCCGGCTCCATCAGCTGCAGCGGTGACACGTTGACCGCCACGTTCAGCCCCGGCAGCTCGCGCGCGGCCAGGCAGGCCTGCTTGAGCGCCAGCGCGCCCAGCTCATGGATGAGGCCGCAGCGCTCGGCCGCCGGGATGAACTCGCCCGGCGAGATGGAGCCCAGCGTCGGGTGCTCCCAGCGCATCAGCGCCTCCACGCCCAGGCCGCGCAGCGTCTGCGAATCCACCTTGGGCTGGAAGTGCAGCTCGAACTGGCCCTGCCACAACCCCTCTCGCAAGGCCTGCTCCACGGTGTGCATGCGCCGGCTCGCCGCGCCCAGCGAGCTGGCGTAGACGACGCTGCGGCCGCGGCCCGAGCGCTTGGCGTCGTACAGCGCCAGGTCGGCGTTGACCATCAGGTCCTCAACGCTGCTGACGCTGGCGTCCAGCCGCGCCAGGCCCACGCTGGCGCCCACGTGCAGGCGCTTCGGCCCCACCTCGATGGGCTCGCTGAGCTTGTCGATGATGAGGGACGCCATCGCCTGCGGCGCGCGCCGCGGTGACGTGCCCAGCCGCAGCATCGCGAACTCGTCGCCGCCCAGCCGGCCGACGAGGTCGCCCTCCTCCACCAGCGACAGCAGCCGGCCCGCCACGACACGCAGCACCTCGTCGCCGGTGGTGTGCCCCGAGCTGTCGTTGATGACCTTGAAGTGGTCCAGGTCGATGGACAGCAGCCAGCCGGGCTGGCCCAGCTCCATCGCGGCCTGCGCGGCATTCATCAGGTTGCGCCGGCTGGCCAGCCCGGTCAGTGCATCCTGCTCGGCCTGCAGGCGCAGCTGGTTCTCGAAGCGCTGGGCCTCGGTGATGTCGGCGATGACGCCGCGCCAGCCGCCGCCGGCCGCGCCGTCGGTGGCGGCGATCGGCTTGGCGCTCAGCGCCCACCAGCGCGCCTGCTCGCCGCGGCCCAGCTGCAGCTTGAGGTCGCGGAACGGCCGGCCCAGCGCCCAGGCGGCCAGCAGCGGCCCGGACTGCTGCGCCCGCGCGGCGAACCACTGCGGCAGCTTCACGTCGGCAAGGCGCTCCTCCGGCACGCCCAGCAGCGCGGCCAGCCGCGCCGAGCGGTGCACCAACCGGCCGGCGGCGTCGGTCTCCCACAGCGCGTCGCTGGCGTTCTCCTCGAAGTCCCGCAGCAGCAGCGACACCACCTGCTGCTGGCGCGCGTGCGAGAAGCGCGCCCGCAGCAGCGCGGTGGACTGGCGCGCCAGCGCCATCGCCGCCAGCGACACGACACCGGCATAGGCCAGCAGCAGCGCGCCCACCGCCAGCAGCACGGGCTCGCCCGCCCGCCACAGCGCCAGCAGCGAGCCGGCCACGATGAGCCAGGTGTAGGCCAGGCTGGCCAGCGGCAGCATGGCCAGCGCAAACGCGCCAGCGCCCAGCATGCCGGTCACCAGCGTGGCGATCAGCACGCGCTCCGCCGGCGCGGCCGGCACGAACCACCAGGCCGCCACCAGCCCCCAGCACAGGCCCAGCAGCGCCGCATGCCAGCTGCTGCGGCGGTAACCCTTGGCCGACACCGTGCCGGGTTCGCGGCCCCGCCGCGTCCACCAGCCATGCAGGCCCGCCGACAGCAGCAGCAGCAGCAGGCCCAGCCAGCCGGCCAGCCAGGCGCCGCCGGCGCGGCCCACGGCCAGGCACACCAGGCCGCCGGCCAGCAGGTTGGCCGCCATCAGCGCCGGCGTCAGCCGCATCAATTGGTCAAGATGTTCAGCCCGGATGCGCGCAGACTCCGTATCGCTGTCAACATACAGCTCGAACGTCCGCCGCAACCGCCCCCAAATCCCTTCAGCCCGCGTCATGAATGCGCTTTCTGCCGTGCTGTCCCTCTTGCGCCGCATGGTAACGAGCGACTTCACGACGATGTCATGGGAGGCTGGTCTTCTGCGTGTCGTTTGCATCATCTGCCCGCCACTTGAATGGAGCACTCCGCCATGTCCGTGACCGACCAACGCCGTTCCCCGCGCGTCGAGTTCTTCCTCGTCCCCGAGGAACACGAGCAGTTGCCGGTCTGGGTCATCAAGCCCGAGAGCCTGGCCGAGGCGCGTGGCGGCGTGGTCATCAACCTCAGTGAGGAAGGCCTGCAGATCCTGGCCGCCGCCGAGCCGCCGCTGGACGCGCAGCACTACGAACTGCGCCTGCTGCTGGGCGAGGACGAGGGCGTGCCGCTGTTCAGCGCGTCGGTGCGCCGCGTGTGGAGCCGGCCGCTGAGCCGCATCGTGCAGCTGTGCGGCTTCGAGTTCGAGTCGGCCCACTCGCAGGCCGAGGAGTTCCTGCGCACGCAGACGGCGCAGATCACCGCGCGCAAGTGGGTGCGCTGCGTGCTCGTGGAGCGGATGACCGCGCTGGCCTGACAAACCGTTGGCCCCTCGTCCAAGGAGCACCTTAGCCGGGACCGCTCTGCGGCCTGTGGCCGCAGAGCTTCGGCAGGCACACGCAGTCCACACGACGTGTCGGGCCCGGCCGCAGCCCCCCCGGGGACGGCCGTGCGTGCCGGATT
>JAYSCT010000225.1:0-3246 GCA_041914785.1 Roseateles sp. | reverse complement strand
AGCGGAAGTACAGCGTGTTGTTGACGTGGCCCATCGCGTCCATGTCGCCCCAGCGCATCTGGATGCGCAACTCGAAGGTCAGCTTCTTGGCCGCCGGGACGGTGTATCTCATGGCGTGATGCCCAGCTCGGCGGCCATGCGGTGGACGAGCTGGCGCAGCGACGCGACCTCGGCGCGCAGAGCGGCGATCTCCACTTTCTGCAGCGCCACCTCCTCGTCCCTCGGGATGGCCGCGGCCACCGCCTGCTCGACGGACGCGACCGGCCCGCACAGCAGCTGCGCCCAGCGCGCCTCGCGGGCGCCAGGCGCCTTCGGCAGCTTGATCGCCAACGGCCGCTCACGCTCGGACAGCTCCTCCAGAAAGCCTTCCACCGACGACACGTCCGCAAAGCGGTGCAGCCGCTCGGTGTTCTGGCGCAGCTCGGCCGCCGTCTGCGGGCCGCGCAGCATCAGCTGCGTCAGCAGCGCCATCGCCGCGCCGGGCACGCCGACGCCGCGCGCGAAGTTGTGCTCGTAGCGCACCACGCGGCTGCCGCTGACCGTGTTGACCAGGCTCAGCGACTTCAGTTCCTCAATGGTGGCCAGCAACTCGGCCTCGCTGACGTCCATGACCGGGTCGCGCGCCGTCTTCTGGTTACAGCCCGCGGTCAGCGCGTTGGCCGACAGCGGGTAGCTGTCCGGCACGGTGGATTCCTTCTCGACGAGGACGGCGAGGACGCGGGCTTCGAGGGGGGTCAGGTCTCGCTTCAGCATGGGAGCCTGTGAATGAGTTCGGCGCGGCCGAGCAGGCCGTCGCAAGGTCGCCAATCAAGGCGCAAAGCGCAGCCGTAGCTGGGGCTACGGCGAGCATTTGCAACGCCGAGTGGCGGCGTTGCGGCGGGATGAGCGGTCGTGCAGGACTCTTTCATAGGCTCCTAGACACCGAATCCGTCGTCAGCCTGAATCACCGCGCCATTGATGAAATGGCTCTCGTTGGCGCACAGCATCAGCAGCGCCGTGTCCAGGTCCTGGGGCTGGCCCACGCGCTTGCGCGGCAGCAGCTCCACGAGCTTCCTGCCCTGCTCGGTGCTCCAGTGGTGATGGTTGATCTCGGTGTCGATGTAGCCGGGGCAGATCGCGTTCACGTTGATGCCGTACTTGCCCCATTCCAGCGCCATGGCGCGGGTCATGTGGATGACGGCGGCCTTGCTCATCGCGTAGACGCCGATCTGGCCCAGCACGCGCAGCCCCGCCATGGACGCGACGTTGACGATGCGCCCGCCGATGAAGGTGCCCGGCGCCGCGCCGCGCGCGCGGGCCAGCATGCGCTTGCCTACCTCCTGCGCGACGAAGAACGCGCCGCGCGTGTTGGTGTCCATCACGTAGTCGTAGTCGTTCTCGGTGACGTCGGTCAGGCGCTGCGTGGTGCTGACGCCCGAGTTGTTGATGAGGATGTCCAGCGTGCCCACCTCGGTCTCGGCGTGCGCCACGGCGGCCTTGATGCTGGCGACGTCGGTGACGTCCAGCTGCACGACATGGGCGTCGCCGCCGTTGCCTTCGATCTCGGCCCGCAGGTCCTTGAGCCGTTCGAGGCGGCGGCCGGCCAGCACGACACAGGCGCCGGCCTGCGACAGCGTGCGCGCGAACTGCGCGCCCAGCCCGCTGGACGCCCCGGTGACGAGGGCCACGCGGCCTTCGAGATTGATGGAATAACTCATGAGACTGCCTCTTCGTGATGCGTCGCCGATCCTACCGGCCTAGAGGCGCGGCACTAGAAAAGCACGACCGTTCTATTTTTGATTCCACGTCCTTAGAATCGCGCCCAATTCAAAGTCCGGAGACTCGGCATGACCTCAGAAGAAATCCTCGCCCAGTTCGGCCCGCGCGAGTCCATGGAGTACGACGTCGTCGTCGTCGGTGGCGGCCCGGCCGGCCTGGCCACGGCCATCCGCCTCAAGCAGATCAAGCCCGACGCCAACATCGTCGTGCTGGAAAAGGGCTCGGAGCCCGGCGCGCACATCCTGTCCGGCGCCGTCATGGACCCGCGCGCCATCACCGAGCTGTTCCCGAACTGGAAGGAACTCGGCGCCCCGCTGCACCAGGCCGTGACCGGCGACGACGTGCTGCTGCTGAGCGAGACCGGCAGCACGCGCACGCCCGACGCGCTGGTGCCGCGCAACTTCCACAACGACGGCTGCTACGTCATCAGCCTGAGCGACGTCGTCAAGTGGCTGGCCACGCAGGCCGAGGCGCTGGGCGTCGAGATCTTCCCCGGCTTCGCCGCGGCCGAGGTGCTGTACGACGAGCAGGGCCGCGTGAAGGGCGTGGCCACGGGCAACATGGGCCTGGGCAAGGACGGCGAGCCGACCGACCACTTCCAGCTGGGCATGGAGCTGCTCGGCAAGTACACCGTCTTCGCCGAAGGCGCGCGCGGCCACCTGGGCAAGCAGCTGCTGGCCAAGTACGACCTGACAGCAGGCAAGGACACGCAGACCTTTGCCATCGGCATCAAGGAGCTGTGGGAGATCCCCGCGGACAAGGCGCAGCCCGGCAAGGTCGTGCACACGGCCGGCTGGCCCATGGAGGGCGACACCTTCGGCGGCGGTTTCCTGTACCACCTCGCCGACAACAAGGTCACGCTGGGCTTCGTCATCGGGCTGGACTACGACAACCCCTACCTCAGCCCGTTCGAGGAGATGCAGCGCTGGAAGACCCACCCGGCCATCCGCGCGCACATCGAAGGCGGCAAGCGCATCGGCTACGGCGCGCGCGCCATCAACAACGGCACGCCGCAGGCGCTGCCCAAGACGGTGTTCCCCGGCGGCTGCCTGATCGGCTGCGACGCCGGCTACCTGAACGCTGCCCGCATCAAGGGCAGCCACGCGGCCATCAAGAGCGGCATGCTGGCCGCCGAAGCCATCGCCCCGGCGCTGGACGCCGGCCGCGCGCAGGACGAACTGACCGCCTACCCCGCGGCCTTCGAGAAGAGCTGGCTGAACGACGAGTTGCAGCAGAGCCGCAACTTCAAGCTCTGGTTCAAGAAGGGCCAGACCGTCGGCAAGCTGATGACCGGCATCGAGCAGTGGCTGCTGCCCAAGCTGGGCGTCGCCACCCCGCCGTGGACGCTGCACAACCACAAGGCCGATCACCAGGCGCTGCGCCCGGCTGCCGAGTGCCAGCCCATCGCCTACCCCAAGCCGGACGGCAAGCTGACCTTCGACCGCCTGTCCTCGGTGTTCATCTCCAACACCAACCACGAGGAGAACC
>JAYSCT010000224.1:0-3286 GCA_041914785.1 Roseateles sp. | reverse complement strand
CTGCACAAGGCCTTCCTGCGCTACCACGACGCCAACAACTGGCCGCTGCTGCGCGAGGCGCTGAAGGCCATGGGCCGGGCGGACCTGATCGGCAACGGCAAGCACCACCTGATCCCGACCTACCAGCCCGTCACCGATGGCAGCTACGAGAGTGCGCGGCGCAAGAACTCCACGCCTTCGCCAGCAGCAGCGCGGCCGGCGGCGCCGCGCAAGGGGCAGGTGCTGACGCAGCACACGGGCCTGCCGCCGCGCGTGACGGGCGCCAAGCCGGCCCCCCGCGCGAACGGCGGCCGTCCGGGCAAACCCGGTAAGCGCTGACCCCTGGAGGCGGGCTTTTGCCCGCGCTTTTCGTGGCAGCGCGCCTGTGGATGCACTACGCTTGCGTGTCCTGATCGACGAGGCTGCCGCGGCAGTGGCAACCCGCGTGCCCGGAGTCCTCGCCCCCATGCAAGAAACCACGTCTGCCGTCGACGACGACCTGCTCGAACTGCTCGACGAGCCCGAGCATCACGAGCCGGATCACCGCCTGCACGACCGGCCCTGGCGCATCCTCATCGTCGACGACGACGGCGACGTCCACAAGGCCACCGAGCTGGCCATGCAGGGCCTGACGGTCGAAGGCCAGCCGCTCGTCTTCCTGCATGCCTCCTCGGCCGCCCAGGCCCGCCAGTTGCTGGCCAGCGAGGACGACCTGGCCGTCGTGCTGCTGGACGTCGTCATGGAGAGCGAGGACGCCGGCCTGCAACTCGTGCGTCACATCCGCGAGGAACTGCGCCTGAACGCCGTGCGCATCGTGCTGCGCACCGGCCAGCCCGGCTACGCGCCCGAGATCGAGACGGTGCAGGCCTATGACATCAACGACTACAAGACCAAGTCCGAGCTGACGCGCACGCGGCTCTACACGGTGCTGACGGCCGCGGTGCGCTCCTACCGCCAGATCTGCGCGCTGGAGGCGAACCGCCGCGGGCTGGAGATGATCGTCGACAGCAGCACGTCGCTGTCGCGCATGCGCGGGCTCTCGCGCTTCGCCGAGGGCGTCGTCACGCAGCTGTGCGCGCTGCTGGGCATCCTGCCCGAGGGGCTGGTGTGCGCCCAGGTGCATGGCGACGCCGGCGACGAGGTGCGCATCGTCGCCGCCGCCGGCCAGTACAGCGGCCTCATCGACCGGCCGCTGGCGCAGGTCAAGATCCCCGCCGTGCGCGACCGGCTGGAGCGCTGCTTGCGCGAGCAGAAGAACCTCTACGACGACGGCACGGTGCTGTACTTCGGCATGGGCCAGGGCCGCGCGATGGTGGCGCTGGTGGACGTGGGCCGCGAGCTCGACGAGCTCGACCAGCAGCTGCTGCGCGCGTTCTGCTCCAACATCGCGGTCGGCTTCGAGAACGTCGTGCTGTACAGCCAACTGCTGGACCAGGCCTACAACGACCCGCTGCTGCGCCTGCCCAACCGCAACCGCTTCGTCGAGCTGCTGGACAAGAACCTGAAGGACCCCACCGGCGTCACGCTCGCGCTGATCGACATCGACGACTTCTCGGACATCAACGACGCGTTCGGCCACCACTTCGGCGACCAGGTGCTGCAGGCCGTCGTGCACCGGCTGAGCGACATGCTGGGCCTGAACACCGCGATGGCCCGCGTCGGTGCCGACACCTTCGGCGTGCTGGGCGAGCATGCCAAGGTCTGCCCCGAGACCGTCAGCGCCGTCTTCGCCGACCCCTTCATCGTCGCCGGCGAGCGGCTGCAGCTGTCCGCCACGACGGGCCTGGTGCGGCTGGGCGAGTCCACCGCCGTCGGCTCCGAGCTGCTGCTGGATGCGCAGATCGCGCTCAAGCGCGCCAAGCAGCAGCAGCG
Organism: Roseateles sp.; assembly: GCA_041914785.1. Classification (GTDB taxonomy): domain Bacteria; phylum Pseudomonadota; class Gammaproteobacteria; order Burkholderiales; family Burkholderiaceae_C; genus Pelomonas. The sequence continues at coordinate 1,435 of JAYSCT010000224.1, read as the reverse complement.
CGGCTCCTCCCAGTACTTCTCCGCCGCCATGGGCAGCGACGCGCGCGAGCGCTTCAAGCTGCTGAAGGGCCTGCGCACCGGCTTCGAGGAAAGCCAGCTGTTCGTCGTCTACCAGCCGCAGGTGGACATCGTCAGCGGCCGCGTCATCGGCGCCGAGGCGCTGCTGCGCTGGCGCGCGACGGACGGCCGCTTCATCCCGCCCGACCAGTTCATCCCGCTGGCCGAGCAGAGCGGCCTCATCATCCCCATCGGCGAGTTCGTCATGCGCACCGCCTGCGCGCAGCTCAAGCGCATGCAGGCCCAGGGCCACGGCGAGTTCCGCATGGCCGTCAACGTGTCCATGGCGCAGTTCCGCCACCCCGGCTTCCTGGACATGCTGTCGCGCGCGCTGAAGGACACCGGCACCGCCGGCCAGAGCCTGGAGCTGGAGATCACCGAGTCCATGGCCATGGAGGACGCCGAGCTGGTGCTGCGCGTGCTGGCCGACGTCAAGCAGCTGGGCTTCTCGGTGGCCATCGACGACTTCGGCACCGGCTTCTCGTCGCTGTCGCAGCTGCGCCAGCTGCAGGTGGACCGGCTCAAGATCGACCGTGCCTTCGTGCAGGAGGCGCAGTCGTCCACGGCCGGCTCCACGATCGCGCAGATGGTCATCAACCTCGGCCGCGGCCTGGGCCTGACCGTCATCGCCGAGGGCATCGAGACCGAGGAGCAGCGCCAGTACCTCATCGGCCTGGGCTGCCATGAAGGCCAGGGCTGGCTGTTCGCCAAGCCGATGCCTGCGGATCAGCTGGAGACCTGGATGAACACGAGCCCCTCGCCCGGCTTGCCACGCTGAACACGGGCAAGTGGGTCGGGCCCCCGAGAGCACATCGCCAGAGGGCCGGCTTGGGAGCGGCCCGGCGCTCGGCCCGAGAAGGCCCCATGAACTCCTGATTGCGCCGGGGCACGGCGCTCCTAAACTCCGCCGTCCGTTGACGACACCAGGAGCGTTCATGCCTCTCGCGAAGATCCTCGTCGCCCAGGGCGGCGGCCCCACCGCCGTCATCAACCAGAGCCTCGTCGGCGTCGTGCTCGAAGCCCGCCGGCAGGCCGGCGTGGGCAAGGTCTACGGCGCGCGCCATGGCGTGCGCGGCATCGTCAACGAGGACTTCGTCGACCTCACGCAGGAGACCAGCCACAACCTGGAGCTGGTGGCCGGCACGCCGGCGTCGGCGCTGGGCTCCACGCGTGACAAGCCCGACGCCGCTTACTGCCACGAGATCTTCACGGTGCTCAAGGCGCACGAGATCACGCACTTCTTCTACATCGGTGGCAACGACTCGTCCGACACCGTGCGCATCGTGTCCGAGGAGGCGCAGGCCGCGGGCTATCCGCTGCGCTGCATCCACATCCCCAAGACCATCGACAACGACCTCGTCGGCAACGACCACACGCC
>JAYSCT010000223.1:0-3422 GCA_041914785.1 Roseateles sp. | reverse complement strand
GGTCGCCGATGCGCTGGAAGCCGAACATCGAGTAGTAGACGTAGAACGGGATCATGATCCGGTTGTTCGTCGAGTAGCTCGTGGCGGCTGCCACCCAGCTGGCCATGCCGCCGGCTTCGTTGATGCCTTCCTGCAGGATCTGGCCGGCCTTGTCCTCGCGGTAGTACATGACCTGGTCCTTGTCGACCGGGGTGTACAGCTGGCCCTTGGGGTTGTAGATGCCGATCTGGCGGAACAGGCCTTCCATGCCGAAGGTGCGCGCCTCGTCGACCAGGATGGGCACGACGCGCGGGCCGATGGCCTTGTCGCGCAGCAGCTGCGTCAGGAAGCGCACATAGGCCTGGGTCGTCGAGATCTCGCGGCCTTCGGCCGTCGGGTCCAGCACGGCCTGGAAGGTGGACAGCTCGGGCGTCGTGAAGTGCTCGTCGGCTTTTGCGCGGCGGCTGGGCAGATAGCCACCCAGCGCCTGACGGCGCTCGTGCAGATAGCGCATCTCCGGCGTGTCGTCGGCGGGCTTGTAGTACGGGATCTTGGCGAGCTCGCTGTCCGGCACCGGGATGTTGAAGCGGTCGCGGATGTACTTGATGTCGTCGTCGGTCAGCTTCTTGGTCTGGTGGACGGTGTTCTTGCCTTCACCGGCCTTGCCCATGCCGTAGCCCTTGACGGTCTTGACCAGCAGCACGGTGGGCTGACCCGTCGTGTTGTGGTGGGCCTGGTGGAAGGCAGCGTAGACCTTCTCGGGCTCGTGGCCGCCGCGGCGCAGTTCGAAGATCTCGGCGTCGCTCATGTGCTCCACGAGCTTGGCCGTCTCGGGGTACTTGCCGAAGAAGTTCTTGCGGATGTAGGCGCCGTCGTTGGCCTTCATGGCCTGGTAGTCGCCGTCCAGCGTTTCCATCATGAGCTGCTTGAGCTTGCCGCTCTTGTCGCGCGCCAGCAGCTCGTCCCAGCCCTTGCCCCAGATCAGCTTGATCACGTTCCAGCCGCTGCCGCGGAACTCGCCTTCGAGCTCCTGGATGATCTTGCCGTTGCCGCGCACCGGGCCGTCCAGGCGCTGCAGGTTGCAGTTGACGACGAAGACGAGGTTGTCCAGGCCCTCACGCGCGGCCAGGCCGATGGCGCCCAGGCTCTCGGGCTCGTCCATCTCGCCGTCGCCCATGAAGGCCCAGACCTTGCGGTTCTCGGTGTTGGCGATGCCGCGGGCGTGCAGGTACTTCAGGAAGCGCGCCTGGTAGATGGCCATCAGCGGGCCCAGGCCCATCGAGACGGTCGGGAACTGCCAGAAGTTGGGCATCAACTTCGGGTGCGGATAGCTGGACAGGCCCTTGCCGTCGACTTCCTGGCGGAAGTTGTCCAGCTGCTCCTCGGTCAGGCGGCCTTCCAGGTAGGCGCGGGCGTAGATGCCGGGCGCGCTGTGGCCCTGGATGTAGAGGCAGTCACCGCCGTGGTTCTCGCTCTCGGCGTGCCAGAAGTGGTTGAAGCCGGCGCCCAGCATCGAGGCCAGCGACGCGAACGAGCCGATGTGGCCGCCGAGGTCGCCGCCGTCCGCCGGATTCAGGCGGTTGGCGCGCACCACCATGGCCATCGCGTTCCAGCGCATGTACGCGCGCAGGCGCTTCTCGATCTGGATGTTGCCCGGGCAGCGGGCCTCGGCCGACGGCTCGATGGTGTTGACGTAGCCGGTGGTGGCCGAGAACGGCAGGTCGATGCTGTGCTGGCGGGCGTGCTCCAGCATCTCCTCGATCAGGAAATGCGCGCGCTCGGCGCCCTCCCGGTCGATGACGGCGGACAGCGCGTCCAGCCACTCCTTGGTTTCCTGCGGGTCGTTGTCGTTCGCGGCGGCGCCGAGAAACTCTTGCGGCTGGGCTGACATGGCCGGTCTCCTACATGGGCCGCCTCTGACGGGCGGCGGTGTCTGAAAGATGTGCTGACGAGGGCGAGCGCGGACGCAGGCGGCCGCGAGCGGGCGGAGTGTCGCACAGGCCCCGCCATTTTCTCAAATGGTGCGAAACGATTTCTTAATGCGAAATATTGGGCAGTAGCGAGGCCCCGGATAATTTGCCCATGGCCCTAGATTCCCCCGTTCCCGAGGTCCGCACGCGCGGCCAGCGACTGATGGCGCCGCTGCGCCGGCTGGTGACCACCTGGTGGTTCCGGCAGTCGCCGTCGCGCCAGGACCGGCTGGCCACGCTGGGCCCGCTGATCTCGGTACTGCTGTTCCTGGCGGCCATCATTTCGGCGTTCTGGTACCTGCGCAACGAAGAGATCGAGCGCGAGACCGAGTCCGTCAAGCGCGACACCGAGATCGCGCAGCAGCAGATCCGGCTGCGCCTCATCGAGAACCAGGAGCAGCTGGTGCGCATCGCGCGCGAGGTCGTCACGCGCCAGATCGACGCGCACGAGTTCTCCGCGCAGGCGCAGGCCTTCGCGCGCGACCGGCCCGAGCTGACGCACGTGACCTGGCTCAGCGCCAAGCGCGAGCGCCGCAGCAGCGTGGGCGCGGCCGGCTTCCTGGCCGACGGGCTGATGTCGGCGGACGGCACCGACCCGTCCATGCCCATGCCCAACCAGTCGAACGCGGCCTCCACCGCGTTCGAGGAGGCCAGGCAGCGCCGCCAGCCTTTCTACTCGACACCCTTCACCGACAGCAACGGCGTCACCGTCTTCCAGCTGCACATCCCGCTGATCGACCGCGGCGGCTTCGCCGGCGTGCTGATCGCCGAGTACACGGTGGAGGCGCTGCTGCGCTATTACGTGCCCAGCGAGGTGTCCAACCGCCACAGCATTGCGGTGCTGGACGTGCCGCGCGACCAGATCGTCGCCAGCACCGTCACGCCGATGCCGGGCCAGGTCTTGCGCCGCGCGTCGCTGCTGCACGACGTGCCGCTGGCACCGGCGCTCAACGGCCTGGTGCTGCGCGGCCAGGGCTGGCGCACGTCCATCGGCCTCATCAGCAACGCGCTGTTCTGGCTGGTGCTGGCGCTGGCCGGCCTGACGGTGTGGATGCTGCTGGGCAGTTGGCGCCACATGCGTCGGCGCACGCAGATCCAGAACGCGCTGACGCTGGAGACCAACTTCCGCCGTGCCATGGAGAACTCCATGCTGACCGGCATGCGCGCCATGGACATGGACACGCGCATCACCTACGTGAACCCGGCCTTCTGCGCGATGACCGGCTTCTCCGAGTCCGACCTCGTGGGCCGCACGCCGCCCTACCCGTTCTGGCCATCGGACCGCCGTGAAGAGAACGCCCGCCTGCTGCAGCAGGAGCTGCAGGGCCGCAGCCCGTCCGGCGGCGTGGAAGTCAAGATCCAGCGCAAGGACGGCAGCCAGTTCGACGCGCGCGTCTACGTGTCGCCGCTGGTGGACACCAAGGGCAAGCAGACCGGCTGGATGACCTCGATGACCAACATCACCGAGGCCAA
>JAYSCT010000222.1:0-3435 GCA_041914785.1 Roseateles sp. | reverse complement strand
CGCCCGCATCGCGCGCAACACCCAGCTCATCATCCAGGAAGAGACCCACATCACCAGCGTCGTCGACCCCTGGGCCGGCAGCTACATGATGGAGAAGCTCACCCAGGACATGGCCGACCAGGCCTGGGCCATCATCGAGGAGGTGAATGCCCAGGGCGGCATGATCAAGGCGGTGGACTCCGGCTGGGCCAAGCTCAAGATCGAGGCCAGCGCGGCCGAGAAGCAGGCCCGCATCGACTCCGGCGCGGACGTCATCGTCGGCGTCAACAAGTACAAGCTGGCCAAGGAAGATCCCATCGACATCCTGGACGTGGACAACGTCAAGGTGCGCGAGGCGCAGATTGCGCGCCTGAAGCAGATCAAGGCCACGCGCAACACCGAGGCCGTGCAGGCGGCGCTGGGCGCGCTGACCCGCGCCGCCGAGAACGGCGAGGGCAACCTGCTGGCCTTGTCCATCGAGGCGATGCGGCTGCGCGCCACCGTGGGCGAGGTCAGTGACGCGCTGGAAGCCGTGTTCGGCCGCCACCGCGCCGACACGCACAAGGTCAGCGGCGTCTATGCCGCGGCCTACGACTCGGCCTACGACTCGGCCGAGGGCTGGGCGAAGCTGCAGGGCGAGATCGCCGCGTTCGGTGACGAACAGGGGCGGCGCCCGCGCGTGATGATCGCCAAGCTGGGCCAGGACGGCCATGACCGTGGTGCCAAGGTCGTCGCGACCGCCTTCGCCGACCTCGGCTTCGACGTGGACATCGGCCCGCTGTTCCAGACGCCCGAGGAATGCGCCCGCCAGGCCATCGAGAACGATGTGCATGCGGTCGGCATCTCCACGCTGGCAGCGGGCCACAAGACGCTGGTGCCGGCGATCATTGCCGAGCTTCAGCGCCAGGGGGCGGACGACATCATCGTGTTCGTCGGCGGCGTGATCCCGGCGCAGGACTACGACTTCCTGTACCAGGCCGGCGTCAAGGGCATCTACGGCCCGGGCACGCCGATCCCGGCCAGCGCCAAGGATGTGCTGGAGCAGATCCGCGCGGCTTCGTCGGGAGTGGCCGCCTGATGACGCCCACGCTGGCGCCCGTGGTGGACGCCGACTTCGAGGCCATGCTGGCCCTGCGCATCGAGGCACTGCGGGAGAGCCTGGAACGGCTCTGCCGCTTCGACCCCGACGTCGCCCGGGCGCGGCTGAAGAGCCAGTTCCGGCCCGAGTGGATGCAGCACCTCGTCGTGGATGGCGAGCGCGTGGGCTACTTCACCGTCGAGCCGCTTGACGGCGAACTGCGCCTGCATCACCTCTACCTGAAGCCGGCGGCGCAAGGGCGGGGCGTCGGCGCCTGGGTGCTGGACCGGATCAAGTTGCACTGCCTGCCCATCACGCTGGCCGCGCTGCGCGAGAGCCGCGCGAATGGCTTCTACCTGCGCCACGGCTTCCGGGTCGTCGAGGAACAGGCCTTCGACATTGGATACCGCTGGGAGGCCGCCGCGTGAACCTGGCCGAGCCGCTGCAAGCCGGCGACCGGCGCGCGCTGGCCAAGGCCATCACGCTGGTGGAGTCCACCCGAGCCGACCACCGCGAGCGGGCCGACGCGCTGCTGACCACGCTGATGCCCGCCACCGGCCGCGCGCTGCGGCTGGGCATCTCCGGCGTGCCGGGCGTGGGCAAGAGCACCTTCATCGAGGCGCTGGGCGTCTTCCTCATCGAGCAAGGTCACCGTGTGGCCGTGCTGGCGGTGGACCCGTCCAGCAGCCTGTCCGGCGGCGCCATCCTGGGCGACAAGACGCGCATGGAAAAGCTGTCCATGGACACCCGCGCCTTCATCCGCCCCAGTCCCAGCAGCGGCACGCTGGGCGGCGTGGCCGAGAAGACGCGTGAGGCGCTGCTGTTGTGCGAGGCGGCGGGCTACGACGTCGTCATCGTCGAGACGGTGGGCGTGGGCCAGAGCGAGACGGCGGTGGCCGGCATGACCGACCTCTACCTGCTGCTGCAGCTGCCCAACGCGGGCGACGACCTGCAGGCCATCAAGAAGGGCGTCATGGAGCTGGCGGACCTGGTCGTCATCAACAAGGCCGACCTGGACGACCAAGCCGCCACGCGCGCGCAGGCGCAGATCACGTCGGCGCTGCGGCTGCTGCCCACGCATGCGCACGCGACGCAGCGCGTGCTGAAGGTCAGCGCGCTGAAGGCCGACGGCATCGCGCCGGTGTGGGCCGCGCTGGCGGCCTTGCGCGCCGAATGCGAGGCCAGCGGCGCCTGGGCCGCCCGGCGGCGCGAGCAGTCGCTGGCGTGGATGTGGGAGCGCATCCAGGCCGGGCTGCGCCAGGCCTTCACGGCCCACCCGGCCGTGCAGGCCCAGCTTGATGCCGCGACCGTTGCGGTGCGCGACGGCCGCACGCCTCCCTCCACCGCGGCCCGCCAGTTGCTGGCCGCCTTCCGGCAGCCCACATGATCACTGGCCTGAACCACATCAACCTGCGCGCCCCGGCCGACCTGCTGGCGACGCTGCGCGACTTCTACCGTGACGCGCTCGGCCTGGAGGTCGGCCCGCGGCCGGACTTCGGCACCGCGGGCTTCTGGCTCTACGCCGGCGGCCACCCGGTGCTGCACCTGTCCACGCAGCGGCCCGACGAGGTGCCGCGTGGCCCGGTAAACCCGGCTGCGCCCAGCACCTACGACCACACGGCCTTCACCGGCAGCAACCCGCAAGCCGCCGCCGCGCGGCTGCAGGCCCACGGCGTGGCCTTCCGCGAGTCCCGCTCCGAGGTCACGCGGCAGCACCAGTTCTTCCTGCAAGACCCCGCCGGCAACGGCGTCGAGATCAACTTCCCGTTCTGACGAAAGCGTCCACACCATGCAAGACATCCTGCAAGCCTTGGAAGCCAAGCGCGCGCTCGCGCGGCTGGGCGGTGGCGAGAAGCGCATCGCTGCCCAGCACGCCAAGGGCAAGCTCACCGCCCGCGAGCGGCTGGAGCTGCTGTTCGACGAGGGCAGCTTCGAGGAATGGGACATGTTCGTCGAGCACCGCTGCGTGGACTTCGGCATGGCCGACAACAAGATCCCCGGCGACGGCGTCGTGACCGGCTACGGCATGATCAACGGCCGGCTTGCCTTCGCGTTCAGCCAGGACTTCACCGTCTTCGGCGGCGCCCTGAGTGAGTCCCATGCCGAGAAGATCTGCAAGGTGATGGACCAGGCGATGAAGGTCGGCGCCCCCGTCATCGGCCTGAACGACTCGGGCGGTGCACGCATCCAGGAAGGCGTCGCCAGCTTGGGCGGCTATGCCGACGTGTTCCAGAAGAACGTGCTGGCCTCGGGCGTCATCCCGCAGATCAGCATGATCATGGGGCCGTGCGCCGGCGGCGCGGTGTATTCGCCGGCCATGACGGACTTCATCTTCATGGTGAAGGACAGCAGCTACATGTTCGTCACCGGCCCCGAGG
>JAYSCT010000221.1:0-3620 GCA_041914785.1 Roseateles sp. | reverse complement strand
ACGACCGTTTCATGGGTCGTGGGACGCGCACCGCGCGGTGGAGCAACTGAAATGACAAAGGGCGCTGCGATGGCAGCGCCCTTTTCTCTACGGGAAGAGGCTCAGGCCTTGATGTCCAGCAGCGCGCCGGTGGTGTTGAGCTGCGTCTGCAGCACCTTCAGGTTGGCGACGAAGGCATAGGACGCCGATTGCTGCTCGACCACCTCGTTGGCCGGGTTGATCTCGCGCTCGGGCACCTTGTCCACGTTCGTCGGCTCGACGCTGGGGCGGGACTGGTTGCTGGTGGCCAGGTTGGCGATGTTGGACGCCGACGCGCGCAGGCGCTCATTCGCGGCGGAGATGCCGGACAGGGCGGTGGACAGCGGGACGTTCATGGCATTTCAGGGGTTGGGCGCTCTGGCCGAGACATCGGCAGCAGCTGGCTGAACTTTAGAACATCCGGCGAAAAACCCCGCATTTCCGGGGTTCGCCACGCGCGCGGCCGTGAAATCAGCCCGCCAGCTCCTCGAAACCGCCCGCCGACACGAACACGCGCACGCTGTCGCCGCCGGCCGCCTTGGCTTCCGTGCAGGCCAGCGCGCCGGCGCCCAGCACGGCGTCCACCGTGCCCAGCGTGGCGTGGATCTGCACGACGCCCAGGCTCGCCTTCACGCGCGTGCGGTGCAGGCCCCAGCGCAGCCGGTAGGCCGCCACGGCGGCGCGGATCTTCTCGGCAATGATCTGCGCGTAGTGCTGGTCGCAGTCGGGCAGCAGGATGGCGAAATGGTCTTCCTCCAGCCGCGCCACCAGATCGGACGCTCGCACCTTGCTGATCAGCATCTGGCCCAGGCCGTACAGGAAATGGTCGCCCACCTCGGGACCCATGCCCTGGATGACCTCGCCGAACTTGTCCACGTCCAGCCACAGCACCGACACCGGCTCGTTGCGGCGGCTGCCCACATGCTCGGCCAGGCGGCGCTCGAACTCGCGGCGGTTGGCCAGCTCGGTGACGGCGTCGTGCTTGGCCGTCCAGGTGGGTTGCAGCCGCTGGGCGCGGGCGGCCGTCACGTCCTCGACGATCCACAGCGCCTCGGCCGCCGGGTGCTCCCAGTGCACCGGCGTGGCCTGCAGCCGGCCCCAGAAGCGGTGGCCGTCGCGCTTGACGTACTCGATCTCCTCGTCCAGCGGCCGGCCGGCGGCGAAGGCGGCCGCCGCGCGCTCGTGCAGCGCCGTGTGGGCCAGGTCGGTGGTGTGGACAAGCCGGGTGCCCTGGCCGGTCAGGTCGGTGTCGTCGCCGAAACCGAACAGGTGGTTGAACTCCTCGCTGACGACCTCGAAGCGCTGGCCGGCGACGAAGGCGACGGCGGTGGGCGCCCGGACCAGCAGCGCGCGCAGGCGGGCGGCGGTGGAATCGTCGGCGGTGGCGGGGGCGGCGCTGCTCATGGGGTCTCCTGCGATCTTGTCGGCCCGACTATCGCAGGACTCGCCGTTTTCGACCATGCTGCAGATCACGGTCTACGGTGCGATCTGCTCCGCGTAGTCATAGAGCGCCGACAGGATGGCCTCGCCGCGCTCGTCGGCCGCCTCGCCCAACTGGTCGATGCGCTCCATGAAGGCCGCCAGCGTCTGCGCCCCACCCTCGCCTTCGTGCAGCCGCGCCGCGAGGTGCGCCTGCCAGCGCTCGGCCTCCAGCGGCGACAGGCTGGCGGGGAAGTTGCGCGCGCGCCAGCGGAACACCAGCTCGTCCAGCCGGCCGTCCTGGAAGGCCAGCTTGCCCTGCGCGGCGCGCTCGGCGAGCTGCTCGGGCGACGTCGTACGCACGCGGTTCAACGCGCGGCGGTCTTCGTTGCCGATGAAGCCGCCGTAGAGGTCTTCGTCGACATCGGCGGCCTCGAACGGCTCGCGCTGGAAGACGTCGGCCCACAGGCCGTCCAGCAGCCGGCCCTTCTCGGCCAGCAGCCGGGCGTGGGCCAGCTGCGCCTCGGTGTCGTGCCCCCAGCGCTGGGCCATCGCCGGGCTGAGCGTCTTCAGGTTGCCGATGACGATGGGGCTCTTGTTGACGTGGATGGTCTTGATGGGCAGGCGCGTGACCCCCTCGGGCAGCGCGTCCTGCTTCGTGAACATGCGCTCGCGGATGGCGGCGGCGTTCAACGTCAGCAGCTCCTCGGGCGAGGCCGCGCAGTCCCACACGATGAGCTCGTTCTTGTTGGTCGGGTGCGGCGCCAGCGGCCACACCAGCGCGATGCAGCCGCGCTCCGGGCCGTACATGCCGGACACGTGCAGGAAGGGCTTGCCCACACCGATCTCGTCCCACACGGCCTGCTTGGTGCGCAGCTTCACGCAGAAGTCCCACAGCTTGGGCTGGGCCTGGCGCAGCTTGCGCGCCAGCGCCACGGTGGCGCGCACGTCGGACAGCGCATCGTGCGCGGCCTCGTGGGCCACGCCGTTGGCCACGGTCAGGTGCTCCAGCTTGAAGCTGGGGCGGCCGTCCTCGTGCTTCGGCCACTCCATGCCGTCGGGCCGCAGCGCGTAGGCGCAGCGCACGACGTCCAGCAGGTCCCAGCGGCCGCAGCCGTTCTGCCACTCGCGGGCATAGGGGTCGATGAGGTTGCGCCAGAACAGGTGGCGCGTGACTTCGTCGTCGAAGCGGATGGAGTTGTAGCCCACGCCCACGGTGCCGGGCAGCGCCAGCACGGTCTCGATGGCCGCGGCGAATTCGTGCTCGGGCACGCCCTGCTGCAGGCACTGCTGCGGCAGGATGCCGGTGAGCAGGCAGGATTCGGGGTCGGGCAGGTAGTCCGGCGCCGGCTGGCAGAACAGCATCAGCGGCTCGCCGATCTCGTTGAGCTCGGCGTCGGTGCGCAGGCCGGCGAACTGGGCGGGGCGGTCACGGCGCGGCACGCGGCCGAAGGTCTCGTAGTCGTGCCAGAAGAAGGTCAGGTCGCTCATGCCGGCACGATAGCCGATGGCACGGCGGCCTCCGGCCTCAGAGCTGGCCGAACTCGATGCGCAGCACGTACTGCATCGCGCAGGGCTTGCCGGCGCAGACCGCCGGCTTGAACGGCGTGCGCGCCAGCACGCTGGCCGCGAAGCGGGCGAAGTCCGCGTCCACCTTGCCGTAGGTCTGTGCATGCTGCACGCGGCCGGTGCTGTCCACATCCACCACCACCGCCATCAGGCCCTTGGGGTAGCCGCGCTCGGCACCGATCTGCAGCGTCGTCATCAGCGGCAGCAGGCCCTCGGCGGGAAACGGGGGCTCGTCCGCCTCGGGCATGCCTTCGTAGTTGGCCCGCACCAGGGCCTTCTCGCGCTCGTCCAGCTCCGCGTAGCGGCGGTTCAGCGGCAGGCCGGGGCTGGTCATCGCGGCGCGGCCGAAGCGGGTGCCGGTCTCCTCGACGCGCAGCTCGAACTGCTTGCGCGGCAGGTCCGCCGCCGCGGCGGCCTGCATCAGCCCCGCCAGCAGGCAGGCCGACATCACACGGTCAAGACGGAAGGACATGACAACACCCCCTGGTGCGTTTGTTGGACGCCCGACACGATAGCGCAGGCCCGTCGCCAACCGGCAGCCACTCCGCTAGAGTGGTCCGCTAGCTGTCGTTTCCCAAGAGGTTGTTCACCCGAGGTGGTCGGGGAAGATGGAG
>JAYSCT010000220.1:0-3787 GCA_041914785.1 Roseateles sp. | reverse complement strand
TCATGCCGTGCTGCTCGGCCATGCGGCGGATCCACTTGTCGCTCTTGATGCTCATCTCGTTGTCCTTGCTCAGCGGGGCAGCGCCCCATCGAAATATGTGCTGCCGTCCATCTCCAGCACGAAGCCCTTGACCGTCGCGCGCATCGGCACGGCGACGCGGCCATAGGCCATCGGCGTCCACGGCAGTTGCTCCAGCACCAGCTTCTGCGCCTTCGCATAGAGCGCCTTGCGCTCGTCCGGCTGCTGGGCCTGGCGGGCCTGGGACAGCAGCTGGTCGTAGGCCGGATTGCACCAGAAGGTGCCGCTGGCCGACCCGCAGGCCAGCTGCGCGAAGGTGCCGGAGGGCTCGGGGTCGCCGTTCCAGCCGGACATGGCCACGTCGTGCTCGCCGGCATCGATGCGCCGCAGGTACTCGCCCCACTCGTAGGTGACGATGCGCGCCGTCACGCCCACCTTGGCCCAGTCCGCCTGGATCATCTGCGCCATCACCTGGCCGTTGGGGTTGTAGAAGCGCACGACGGGCATGGCCCACAGCGTCAGGTTCAGCGGCAGCACGCCGGCCTTCTTCAGCAGCTCGCGCGCCTTGGCCGGGTCGTGCGGCGCGGGCTTGAGCGAGGCGTCGTGCGCCCAGTTGGAGGCCGGGATGATCGTCGTAGCCGCGGTGCCGGCGTCGCCGTAGACAGTGCGCAGGATGGCGGCCTTGTCGATGGCCATGTCCAGCGCCTGGCGCACGGCCAGGTTGGCGAGCACGGGCTTGCGGGTGTTGTAGGCCAGGATGCCCACGTTCATGCCCGGCGCGGTCGCCAGCTTGGTGGCGGGGTCCTTCTGCAGCTGCGCCAGCTCGGCCGGGCCCACTGGGGCAGCGATGTCGCATTCGTCGCGCTTGAGGCGCTGTGCGCGCACGGTGGCATCGGGCGTGATCGCGAACACCAGCTGGTCGGCCCGCGGCACCTCGGCCTTGCGCCACCAGCCCGGGTGGGCGACGTAGCGGATGACGCTGTCCTTGCGGAAGCTCTTGAGCTGGAACGGCCCCGTGCCCACGGGCAGCTGCGCGATACGCTGCGGCGTGCCGCGTTGCAGCAGCTGCGCGCCCAGCTCGGCGGACTGCAGCGACGTGAACGCCTGGGTCAGCGTGAACAGGAAGCCCGCATCGCGTTCGGCCAGCGTGATGCGCACCTCGTGCTCCGACAGCTTCTCGACCTGGCGGATCAGCTTCTCCCAGCCGAAGGACACGACGTAAGGCATCACGCCGGGCAAGGCCTTGGCGAAGGCGCTGTCGCGGTTCAGCAGCCGGCCGAACGTGAAGACCACGTCGTCGGCATTGAACGGCCGCGTGGGCTTGAAGTCGGCGCTGCTGTGCCAGGCGACGCCGCGGCGCAGCTCGAAGGTGTACGTCAGGCCGTCGGGGCTGACCCGCCAGCTCGTCGCCAGCCCGGGCACCAGCTCGTCGGTACCGCGGCGGGTTTCCACCAGCGTGCCGAAGATGGGCAGGTGGGCGATGTGGTCGATGCCGCTGTCGGTCACCGCCGGGTCGAAGGTCTTGGGGCTGCCGGCGGCGCAGAAGCGCAGCGTGGTGTCGGCGCCGGCGAGCAGCGGCAGCGCCAGCAACAGCGGGGCCAGTCGCTTCATTTCAGGATGTCCGCGGCCGGCACGAACGGCAGGATGCCCATCGATTGATACAGCGCCGCCGGCGACAAGGCCCGCGTCTCGCCTCCCTGCCCCTGGATGACCAGCGCCACGCGGCGGATGGCGCGGATGTCGGCCACCGGGTCACCGTCCACCAGCAGCAGGTCGGCGCGTTTGCCGCGGTCGATGCTGCCCAGGTCGTTCAGCCGGTCGCTGTACTTCGCGCCGTTCCACGTCGCGATCTTCAGCGCCTGCGCGGCCGGGATGCCGGCCTGCACGTACAGCTCCAGCTCGCGCTGGAAGGCGAAGCCGGCCGTCGCGTCGGTGCCGGCCACCAGCGGGATGCCGGCCGCATGCATGCGGCGCAGCAGGTCGGTCATGACCTTCCAGCTCGCGCCCCAGCGCCTGGCCTTCACGTCGTCCAGTTCCGACTCGGCCGACAGCAGGCTGCGCTGCACCGCGGCCGGCAGGTTGGCCGCCACCACCGCATAGCTGGGGTTGGGCTGGCCCTGGCGCTGCGTGTACTGGCCCTCGAAGGCCACCAGGGTGGCGTCGACGACGGTGCCCTTCTTCTTCAGCAGCGCGATGAAGTCCTGCGTGCGGCGGTCGTTGAGCTTGAGGTCGGCCGCCTTGTCGCCGACGAGGGTGAAGCGCAGCAGCGTGCGCGTGTCGTCGGTCTTGCTGACGAGGAAGTTCAGCGTCACCTGGTTGATGTGGTGCAGCTCGTCGTAGCCGGCCTCGACGGCCTCGCGCGCCGTCATGAACGCCGGCACATGGCCGCCGGTGCGCAGCCCCAGCGAGCGCGCATGCGCCACCATCGGCTTCACCCACTCGGGGCGGATGGAGTTGTAGAGCTTGAGCTGGCGGTAGCCGTGCGCGGCGTACCAGTCGATGGCGGCCAGCGCATCGGGCAGGTTGTCGGGCACGAAGTCGGCCTGCGACGAGAACGGGCTCTTGCCCTCGATGAAGCCGTTAGCCGCGATGTCCGTGCCCAGCAGCTCGCCGCGCCCGATGCGGCCGCGCAGCGCGGCCAGCTCGGCGTTGTTGTTGCCCACGTCGCGCACGGCCGTCACGCCGGCGGCCAGGTTCAGCAGCAGGTCGCCCGGCGTCACATGCGCATGCATGTCCACGAAGCCCGGCAGCAGCGTGCGGCCTTTGCCGCTGATGCGCTGCGCCGGCGCGGCGTTCTTCACGCTGCCCGGCTTGGCGATGAAGGCGATGCGACCGTCCTGCAGGTAGACGTCGGACGGCCCGCGCAGCTGCGCCGCCTGCGCGTCGAACCAGCGCACACCCTCGATGACCGTCAGCCCCGGCAGCGGCTGCGGCAGCTCCTTGGCGATGCGCTGCAGACGCGCGAACTGCGCGGCGTTCTGCGCGTCGCCCAGCCGGTCCACCTCGGCCTCGAAGCCCTGCAGCACCGTGCCGCCCCAGCCCGGGTAGACCTGCGCGAACAGCGCGCGGTTGTCCTCGCGCAGCCAGACGTAGACCGGCTCCAGGTCCAGCCCTGTGATCACGTACAGGCCGATCTCGTAGGCCAGGCCCGGCACAGCCAGGCGCTGCACCCGCTCGATGGCCAGCCGGCCGACGGGCAGCACCTCGGTGCGCTGCGTCTTGCTGGCCAGCAGCGCCTGCGCCAGCCGCGCGGTCCAGGCCGGGCTGGCGGCTACCGGCAGGTAGACGGCGTCGCGCGCCAGGCCGGCGCGCTCGCCGCGGTCCACCGGCGAGCGCCAGGTGGCCTTGTCGGCCGCGTCGCGCTCGAAGCTCTCGTCGATGCGCGCGCCGAAGGTCGCCACGCCCTCGTTGCGGTAGCGCAGCCAGGCGCCGTCGGGCGCGGTCTCCAGCAGCTCCTTCTGCTCCGGCCCGCGGCCGTTGTTGCGGTAGCGGTAGTCCACCTCCAGCCGGCCGCCGTTCTCGGTGGCCTTCAGCTGACCGCAAGGCGTCTTCTTGCAGATGACCGTGTAGGTCGTCTGCGTCTGGGCCTGGGCCGCGCCGGCCGCCAGCAGTGCGGCGGCGAACAAGGTGGGCAACAGCTTCACGGGCGACTCCCTGCGGTGTTTAGGTGGAGCGCACTTTACTGACGGAGGCGACCCCCTTGTTGGCCAGCATGTCGGCGCGCTCGTTGCCCGGGTCGCCGGCGTGGCCCTTCACCCAGCGCCACTCC
>JAYSCT010000219.1:0-3864 GCA_041914785.1 Roseateles sp. | reverse complement strand
GGATGAGCCGCAACATGTTCCGCCGCATCGAGGTGGCCTGGCCGGTGCTGGACGCCAAGCTGCGCCAGCGCGTCATCGACGAGGCGCTGCAGCCCTATCTGCACGACACGCTGGATGCCTGGCAGCTGGGCCCGGATGGACGCTCGGTGCGCATCGGCGGCGATGGCGGCCAGGGTGGTGTCAGCGCGCAGCAGGCGCTGATGCGGCGCTACTCCGACCCGGAGTGAGGTGACCGATGGACCTGATCCTGTGGCGCCATGCCGAAGCCGAAGTCATCGCCCCCGGCCAGGACGACCTGCAGCGCGCGCTGACGCCCAAGGGCGAGCGCCAGGCGCGGCGCATGGCCGCGTGGCTGAACCACCGGCTGGCCGCGTCGACGCGCGTGCTCGTCAGCCCCGCGCTGCGCTGCCGCCAGACGGCCGACGCGCTGGGCCGCGAGGTGCGCATCGTGCCGGCCATCGCGCCGGACGCGCCCGTGGCCGCGCTGCTGGAGGCCGTGCGCTGGCCGCGCGCCAGCGAGCCGGTGCTGGTGTGCGGCCACCAGCCCACGCTGGGGCAGGTGGCGGCGTACCTGCTGGCCGGCGTGGAGCAGGACTGGGCGGTGAAGAAGGGGGCCGTCTGGTGGCTGCGCTGGCGCCAGCGCGATGGCGAGCCCGAAGTGACGCTGCACGCGGTGCAGGGCCCCGACGCGCTTTGAGCCGTGCCGCTCAGCTGGGCGCGTAGGCCAGCCGCACGTAGATGGGCGCGAAGGCCTCAGCCTGCGTGATCTCGAGCAGGCGTTCGCGGGCCAGCTCCAGCATCGCGATGAAGGTGACGACGAGCACGGCTTGGCCACGGCTGACGTCGAACAGATGCTCGAACTCGACGAAGCGCTGCCCCTGCAGCCGGCGCAGCACGATGCTCATGTGCTCGCGCACCGACAGCTGCTCGCGGCTGATCTTGTGGTGCTGGTTGAGCTTGGCGCGCTTGAGGATGTCCAGCCAGGCCTCGCGCAGGTCGTTGGTATCGACGTCGGGGAAGGCGGGCGTCAGCGACTGCTCGATGTGGACCTGAGCGCGCAGGAAGTCGCGCCCCAGCTGCGGCAGGCGGTCCAGCCGGGCGGCGGCCAGCTTCATCTGCTCGTACTCCAGCAGCCGGCGCACGAGCTCGGCGCGCGGGTCTTCCACTTCCTTGCCGTCCTCGCTCTTCTTGGGCGGCAGCAGCATGCGCGATTTGATCTCGATGAGCATCGCGGCCATCAGCAGGTACTCGCTGGCCAGCTCCAGGTTGTGCACGCGGATCTGCTCGACATAGCTCAGGTACTGGCGCGTCACGTCGGCCAGCGGGATGTCGAGGATGTTGAAGTTCTGCTTGCGGATCAGGTACAGCAACAGGTCCAGCGGGCCCTGGAACGCTTCCAGGAAGACCTCCAGCGCATCCGGCGGGATGTAGAGGTCCAGCGGCATCTGGAACAGCGGCTCGCCGTACAGGCGAGCGACGGCCACCGTATCGACCGCTTCCGGCAGATCCGACGAAATCTCGGTGTTGTCGTCCGTGGTGACCGCGGTCATCGGCGGGTCATGTCAGCGCCCCATGGTTGGGGCGCGGTGGACCTCATGCCTTGGTCTGGTAGACGTAGGGCTGTTGCGGCACGCGGGCCTCGTTGAAGCCGGCCTGGGCGGAGCGGTCCTGCTCCTTGTCCCACAGCAGCGCGCGGCCGGCGCGCTGTTCGGCTTCCAGCGTGGGGCGCTGCGCCTTCAGCTGGTCGATGAATTGGGTGACTTCGGACTTGTAGGGTTTCCAGAACAGCGGCATGGCAATGCTTTCAGACGAATCCGCGCATTTTATCGGGCGCGGGCGCGGGCGCGGGTCAGGTCGTCCAGCGCCGGCACCAGGCCCAGGAAGGCCAGCGCACCGGCCAGCGGCAGCGTCGCCGCATAGCCGATGGCCTTGAACGCCCAGGCACCCGCCACGCCGCCCACGGCGAAGGCCAGCAGCAGGCCGCCCAGCAGCCGCAGCCGCGGCGCGTTGACGGGCATCGGCGTGCCGCCCATGCCGACCAGCGCGCGGCCCAGCTCGATGCCCAGGTCGGTGACGATGCCGGTGACGTGCGTGGTGCGGATCTCGGCGCGCGAGACCTTGGTGATCAGCGCGTTCTGCAGCCCCATCGTGAAGCACAGCACCGCCACGGTGGCGGGCACCAGCAGGCCCTGCAGGCTGGCCAGCCAGGCGCCCATCAGGCCGAAGGCCAGCAGGCAGGCGGCTTCCAGCAGCAGCGGCAGCGCGTAGATGCTGTGTGCCAGCCGCTGGCGGCCCAGGTTGACGAGTACCGCCGTCGTCGCCGCGCCGGCGAGGAAGAACAGCAGCGCGCCCACCGCCATCATCCAGGCCTCGTGCTGGCCCAGCACCAGGCCGTCCGCCGCGGCGGACACCAGCCCGGTCATGTGCGAGGTGTAGTGGTGCACGGCCAGGAAGCCGCCGGCATTGGTGGCGCCGGCGACGAAGGCCAGCAGCCAGCCCAGGTGGGCGTTGCCCTCGGCCGTGCGCTCCACGGCGAGCAGGCGGCGGGCGTAGGACGCAGGCATGGACAGTAGCGATGCCCGGGCCCGTCGCGCCTCAGCGCACCCGCATGCCGGGCTGGGCGCCGGCGTGGGGCTCGAGGACGAAGATGCCGGGCGTGGATTTCTCATCGGCATGGCTGGCAGCAAGGACCATGCCTTCGCTGACGCCGAACTTCATCTTGCGTGGCGCCAGGTTGGCGACCAGCACGGTGAGCTTGCCTTCGAGGTCTTCGGGCTTGTAGGCGGCGCGGATGCCGCTGAACACGTTGCGCGTGCGCCCCTCGCCGGCATCCAGCGTCAGGCGCAGCAGCTTGTCGGAGCCTTCCACCAGCTCGGCCTTCACGATCTTCGCGATGCGCAGGTCGACCTTGGCGAAGTCGTCGATCTTGATCTCGGCGGCGATGTCCTCGCCGCCGGGCACGACCTTCGGGGCCGGCGGGGCCTCGAACAGCTGCTCGACCTTGGCGACGTCCACGCGCTGCATCAGGTGCTGGTAGGCGCCGATCTGGTGGGCGCCGAGCGCGCGCGCGGCGTCGGCCCATTGCAGCGGCTCGACCTTCAGGAAGGCTTCCACCTGCGCGGCCAGGGCCGGCAGCACGGGCTTGAGGTAGATCGTCAGCAGCCGGAAGGCCTCGATGCAGACGCTGCAAACGTCGTGAAGCGCGGCGTCCATACCCTGTTGCTTGGCCAGCTCCCAGGGCTTGTGCGTGTCGACGTACTCGTTGACCTTGTCGGCCAGCGCCATGGTCTCGCGCAGCGCCTTGCCGAACTCTCGGGTCTCGTACAGCTCGGCGATGGTGCCGCTGTGCGCGCGCAGCGCGTCCAGCAGCGCGCGGCCTTCCACGCCGAGGTCGGCGCTGAGGTGGCCGTCGAAGCGCTTGGTCAGGAAGCCGGCGGCGCGCGACGCGATGTTGATGTACTTGCCGACCAGGTCGCTGTTGATGCGGGCGGCGAAGTCCTCGGGGTTGAAGTCGATGTCCTCGACGCGGGCATTGAGCTTGGCCGCGATGTAGTAGCGCAGCCATTCGGCGTTCAGGCCCAGGCTCAGGTACTTCAGCGGGTCCAGCCCGGTGCCGCGGCTCTTGCTCATCTTCTCGCCGCCGTTGACGGTCATGAAGCCGTGCACGAAGACATGGTCGGGCGTCTTGCGGCCGCTGAAGTGCAGCATCGCCGGCCAGAACAGCGTGTGAAAGTAGGTGATGTCCTTGCCGATGAAGTGGATCTGCTCCACCGCCGGGTCGGCCATGAAGGCGTCGAAGTCACGACCGGTCTTGCCGAAGTAGTTCTTCAGCGAGGCGAGGTAGCCGATGGGCGCGTCCAGCCA
>JAYSCT010000218.1:0-3964 GCA_041914785.1 Roseateles sp. | reverse complement strand
ACGACAAGTGGGGCATCAAGCGCGGCCTGATGACCACCGTGCACGCGGCCACCGCCACGCAGAAGACCGTGGACGGCCCGAGCAACAAGGACTGGCGCGGCGGCCGCGGCATCCTGGAGAACATCATCCCCAGCAGCACCGGCGCCGCCAAGGCCGTCGGCAAGGTCATCCCCGAGCTGAACAAGAAGCTGACCGGCATGGCCTTCCGCGTGCCCACCAGCGACGTGTCGGTCGTCGACCTGACCGTCGAGCTGAACAACGAAGCCAGCTACGCCGACATCTGCGCCGAGTTCAAGGCCCAGAGCCAGGGCGCGCTGAAGGGCGTGCTGGGCTACACGGAAGACAAGGTCGTCGCGACCGACTTCCGCGGTGATGCCCGCACCTCCATCTTCGACGCCGAAGCCGGCATCGCGCTGGACGGCACCTTCGTCAAGCTCGTGTCCTGGTACGACAACGAGTGGGGCTACTCGAACAAGGTGCTGGAGATGGTTCGCGTCGTGGCGGCCTGATCGTCGGCACTGGCCAGACACGAAGGGTGCCGCAGGCGCCCTTTTTTGTCGCCTCGCGTGCAGCCAGAAAAAACCCTTCGGTCGGCAACGCCGGCTCGAAGGGTTGAATCCACCATTGCAGGTGGAGGAGACAAACAAAACAGGCCTCGACGTTATCGCCGTTCGGGGCGCCCAAGCAATCAAGTTGGCGAGTGAACCCCTCGCGCAGCGGCCAACCGCAAGATCTGCACGCTTTCTCGGGCCCCGACCGACCGGCGCAAACGCCGCCGAGCCTCGCTACATTGCGGCCTGCCCGCCGCCCACCGCCCCGCCGCCATGACCGACTCCTCTGCCCCGCTGACCGAGCGCCCCGCCCCCGTGGGCTTCTGGCAGGCGCTGCGCTTCTGGCTCAAGCTGGGCTTCATCAGCTTCGGCGGGCCGGCCGGGCAGATCGCCATCATGCACACCGAGCTGGTGGAGCGGCGCCGCTGGATCAGCGAGCGGCGCTTCCTGCACGCGCTGAACTACTGCATGCTGCTGCCCGGCCCCGAGGCGCAGCAGCTGGCCACCTACATCGGCTGGCTGATGCACCGCACGGCGGGCGGGCTCGTGGCCGGCGCGCTGTTCGTGCTGCCATCGCTCTTCATCCTCATCGGGCTGTCGTGGCTGTATCTCGCGTTCGGCACGGTGCCGGCCGTGGCCGGGCTGTTCTACGGCCTGAAGCCGGCGGTGACGGCGCTGGTGGTGCATGCGGCGCACCGCATCGGCACGCGGGCGCTGAAGAACGGCTGGCTGTGGGGCATCGCGGCCGCGGCCTTCGTCGCGCTGTTCGCGCTGGACGCGCCCTTCCCGCTCATCGTGCTGGGCGCCGCGCTCATCGGCCATGTCGGCGGGCGGTATGCGCCGCAGGTCTTCGTGCCCGGCGGCGGCCATGGCGCGGCCAAGGCTGGCGACGGGCCGGCGCTGATCGACGACGACACGCCCACGCCGCCGCATGCGCGCTTCTCGCGCCGCCGGCTGGCGCGCGTGCTCGTCGTCGGCATCGGCCTGTGGGGCGCGGCAATGGCGGGCCTCGCGCTCACCAGCGGCGTGCAGGGCGCGCTGACGCAGATGGGCGCGTTCTTCACGAAGGCGGCGCTGCTGACCTTCGGCGGCGCCTACGCGGTGCTGCCCTATGTCTACCAGGGCGCCGTGGAGCAGCACCACTGGCTGACCGGCGCGCAGATGATCGACGGCCTGGCGTTGGGCGAAACGACGCCGGGCCCGCTGATCATGGTGGTGGCCTTCGTCGGCTTCGTCGGCGGCTGGACGAAGCAGCTGTTCGGGCCCGACGCGCTGTTCCTCGCCGGCGCGGCGGCCGCGGGCGTCGTCACGTTCTTCACCTTCCTGCCGTCGTTCGTGTTCATCCTGGCCGGCGGGCCGGTCATCGAGTCCACGCACGGCCAGCTGCGCTTCACGGCGCCGCTGACGGCCATCACGGCGGCGGTCGTCGGCGTCATCCTGAACCTGGCGCTGTTCTTCGCCGGGCATGTGCTGTGGCCGCAGGGCTTCGGCGGGCGCTTCGACGGCGTGTCGGCGCTGATCGCCGTGGGCGCGGGCATCGCGCTGTTCCGCTTCAAGCTGGGCGTGCTGCCGCTGCTGGCGCTGTGCGCCGGGCTGGGGCTGGCGCTGACGACGGCCGGCCTGCTGCAGCCCTGAGGTGGCGCCGTTGGCGTCGGACGTGGAGGCAGTGGCCTGATCCTTGGGGTGGCGCGTGAGCCGCCACCGGTGGCAGCATGCGGCGCCAAAACCACCAGGGAGTGCTTGATGATCGACCACACAGGCGTCACGGTCAGTGACTTCACCAGAAGCAAGGCGTTCTACGAACAGGCGCTCGCGCCCATCGGCTACGCATTGATCATGGAGCTGCCCGCCGCCGTGACGGGCAGCGTGGACGTTGCCGGCTTCGGCGAGCCGCCCAAGCCGGATTTCTGGATCAGCCGCGGCACGCCCAACCAGCCGCCCATCCACGTCGCCTTCCGCGTGACGTCGCGCACGCAGGTCGACGAGTTCCACCGCGAAGCGCTGGCCGCCGGCGGCACCGACAACGGCGCGCCCGGACTGCGCCCGCACTACCACCCCCACTACTACGGCGCCTTTGTGCTGGACCCGGATGGGCACAACATCGAGGCGGTCTGCCACGAAGCCGCCTGACGCCGCGGAATGCAGGCGTTCCTCGACACCCAGCCGCTGAGCCTGGCGGAGCTGCCCCGCATCGACGACGCGCTTCGCGCGTTCAAGGCCCACATGCGCGACTACTGGGCAGCGCTGAATGACGAAGGCGTCTGGCTGTTCCTGTCGACGGTGGGCTGCTGGGGCGTGCCTCAACCCGCCTTCCAGATGGCCGCCTATTTCGTGACGGTCATGATGTTCGGCTCCCGCCTGGCGAGCCGGTACACGGAGCGGCGATCCTTCAAGACGCTCGCCAGCGATCTGGAACGGCGCATCCACCAGGAAACCCCCAGCGCCGAGGAAAGAACCCGGCAGTTCCTGCTGCTTCAGCAACTGCAGAAGGCCTATCTGTCGGGGCTGCGCCCGCTGATGGCCAGCAAGGTGTTTGCCGTGTCGTGGACGTTCTATGGCACCAGCTTCGTCTATGCGCTGGTCCAGCGGTTCCCCGGGCTGCTGGCCTGAGCTTCAGTACCAGTACACCGGGTACTCGCGCCGGCAGGCGCGGTGGTACAGCACCGCCACGGCGACCATCGTGAGTGCGCCGGCCAGCGTCGGGAAGATCAGGAAGCTCCATTTCGGTGCCACCAGGAACACGATGATGGGGTTGGAGCCCGCCGGCGGGTGCATGCAGCGGGCCAGCATCATCAGCGCGACCGACACCGCCGCGGCCGCTGCCAGTGCCCACCAGGCCGGCCCCCACAGCGCCAGCGCCGCCAGGCCCACCGCCGTGCAGATGACATGCCCGCCCACGACGCTGCGCGGCTGCGCGAAATGGATCTCGGGGAAGGTGAACATCATCACCGCCGTGGAGCCGAACGAGCCCAGCGCCAGCAGCACGCCGAGGTTGAACGAGCTGTAGGCCAGCACGGCGATGACGGTGAACACGCCCAGGCAGGCGAAGACGCCCGCCACCGGCGTGAAGCGCGGCGGCCCCTCGCGGCGCGTGACCGCGGCCTGGGCCAGCGCGGCGGGCGGCGGGTAGGCGCTCCCGGGCGCCCGGTTCGCAACGGTGCGGGCCAGGCCGCCTGGCGCGATGTCGGTCATGGCTGCAGGGCCTCGGCAACGGGGGACATCAAAAGAGGGGTGAGCCCACGGGCCGCACCCCTTGAAGACCGCCGAACACCTCCGGACGGCGGCGCAAAGAGACTGGGTTCAGCCTTGCAAGTTTCAGGCCGCGCTGCTGGCGGGGTGGCTGCCGGGCACGGCCCCGAGCTCGCCCGACTCGCGCGCCTTCCTGCCGTAGACCAGCTCGAACACCGGGCTGG
>JAYSCT010000217.1:0-4188 GCA_041914785.1 Roseateles sp. | reverse complement strand
GTCGGCGCGCTCGTTGCCCGGGTCGCCGGCGTGGCCCTTCACCCAGCGCCACTCCACCGTGTGCAGCTTGCGCAGCGCGTCCAGCCGCATCCACAGGTCGGCGTTCTTCACCGGCTTGCCGTCGGCCGTCTTCCAGCCACGGCGCTGCCAGTTCGTGATCCATTCGGTGATGCCCTTGCGGACGTACTCGCTGTCCAGGTAGACGACCACGTCGCAGCTGCGCTTGAGCGACGCCAGCGCCTCGATGGGCGCGGTGAGCTCCATGCGGTTGTTGGTCGTCTCGCGCTCGCCGCCGAACAGCTCCTTGTCATGCCCGGCACTGTGCAGCCAGGCACCCCAGCCGCCGGGGCCCGGGTTGCCCTTGCAGGCGCCGTCGGTGTAGATCGTGACCTGGGGCTTCTTGATCGCCAGTGCAGGCTTGGAGGTATCGGTCATTCTTTGTTGTGATGGTTGTTCAACGCCACGGCCGGCGCCTTGCCGGCCGCCAGGCGTTTCCTCTTGGACAGGCCGACCATGCGCATGCCATGCACGCGCTTGACCGCCTGGATGAAGTAGACGGCGCCCAGCACCGGCCACCAGCGCGAGCCCACGCCCTCGATCCACCGCCAGCGGTCCAGCCAGGCGTCGGTGCGCAGCGGCGGGCGGTACACGCCGAAGCGCGCCGCCTCCACCTCGAAGCTCAGCAGCTTCAGCCAGTCGCGCAGCCGCCAGTAGCCGATGAAGTCGCCGTCCTCGGGCAGGTAGGGCTCGCCGCGGCGCTTGAGCCGCCCCAGGTTCTGGCGCAGGCCCCACAGGCTGGCCGGGTTCAGCCCGAAGACGATGAGCCGCCCCTCGGGCCGCAGCACACGCTCCACCTCGCGCAGCAGCGCGTGGGCGTCGCAGGCCAGCTCCAGCGCGTGCGGCAGCAGCACGAGGTCCAGGCTGGCGCTCTCGAACGGCAGCGCGTCGAAGTCGGCCTGCAGGTCCTGCCCCACCAGCCAGCGGTGCGGCATGCGGTTGGCCTGCAGGCCACCCAGCTCGGGCATGCCCAGCTGCAGCGCATGGAAGCCGAACAGGTCGGCCACGGCCGCGTCCACCTGCGCCTGCTCCCACGCCAGCAGGTATCGGCCGGGGGGGGTCTGCAACCACGCAGCCAAATCTATACTTGACGCTTTATTGGTGACGCTCACGTTGACGCTCACGCCTCTCCCCGCTTTCGACGACAACTACCTCTGGCTGCTGGACAACGGCCGTGAGGCCCTGGTCGTCGATCCCGGCGACGCAGCGCCGGTGGCCGCTGCGCTGGACGCCCGGGGCCTGACGCTCGCGGGCATTCTATTGACCCACCACCACGGCGATCACGTCGGCGGCGTCGACGCGCTGCGCGGCCGGCTGCAAGGCCCCGTCTACGCCCCGGCCCACGAAAAGATGCCCGAGCCCGTCACGCGCGTGCAGGGCGGCGACAGCGTCGAGCTGCTGGGCCTGCGCTTCGCCGTGCTGGCCGTGCCGGGCCACACCGCCGGGCACATCGCCTACTTCGCCACGCCGGCGGGCACCGACCCGCTGCTGTTCTGCGGTGACACGCTGTTCAGCGCCGGCTGCGGCCGGCTGTTCGAGGGCACGCCGGCGCAGATGCACGCGTCGCTGCAGTCGCTGGCCGCGCTGCCGGGCGACACCCGGGTCTGCTGCGCCCACGAGTACACGCTGTCCAACCTGCGCTTCGCGCGCGAGGTGGACCCCGCCAACCCGGCGCTCGCCGCCTACGCCGCCTGGTGCGAAGCCGAGCGCGCCGCCGGCCGCCCGACGCTGCCCGGCCGCGTCGGCACCGAGCGCCAGATCAACCCCTTCTTGCGTTGCGCCGAACCGGCGCTGCGTGAATCTGCGCGGCGCCATGCGCCGCTGAAACTCCCGGCCGCGCCCAGCCCGGTCGACGTCTTCGCCACGCTGCGCGAATGGAAGAACGGATTCCGATGACGACGCTGATCCATCGACTTGCCCCGCCCAAGGCGCTTGCGCGCCTTTCCCCGATCCTGCTGGCCCTGCTGCTCGCCGCCTGCGCCACCACCGCCCCGCCGCCCGCCCCCCCCGCGGAGCCGGCCGCCCATCCCGCTCCCACCCCCGCCGTCGAAGCCGCCCCGGTCAACGAGGCGACCACGACCGTGCCCGTGCGCACGATGGCCTCCGAGCTGCTGGAGGACAACCTGCGCCCCGGCGAGAAGATCGACCTCGACTCGCCCGACGCCAGCGCCGACCTGTGGGCGCGGCTGCGCACGGGGCTGCAACTGCCCGACCTGGACGATGACTGGGTGCGCAAGGCCGAGGCCTGGTACAGCGCGCGGCCCGACTACGTCGAGCGCATGACCACGCGCGGCAGCCGCTACCTGTTCCACATCCTCGAAGAGGTCGAGAAGCGCGGCATGCCCGCCGAGCTGGCGCTGCTGCCGTTCGTCGAGAGCGCGTTCGTCACGCATGCCGTGTCCAGCGCCAAGGCCACCGGCATGTGGCAGTTCATGCCGGCCACGGGCCGCGACTTCGACCTGAAGCAGAACATCTTCCGCGACGACCGCCGCGACGTGCTCGCGTCCACGCGCGCCGCGCTGGACTACCTGGGCCGCCTCTACAAGCAGTTCGGCGACTGGCACCTGGCGCTCGCCGCCTACAACTGGGGCCAGGGCAACGTCAGCAAGGCCATCGCGCGCAACCAGCGCCTGGGCCTGCCGACCGACTACGCCAGCCTGAAGATGCCGGACGAGACCCGCTACTACGTGCCCAAGCTGCAGGCGGTCAAGAACATCGTGCTGAACCCCGACCGCTTCGCGCTGTCGCTGCCGCCGGTGGCCAACCACCCCTACTTCCTGAGCGTGAAGATCGAGCGCGACATCGACGTCGCGCTCGCCGCCGAGCTGGCCGGCCTGTCGCTGGAGACCTTCCAGCAGTTCAACCCCCAGATGAACAAGCCGGTCATCCTGGCCGCCGCCACGCAGCAGGTGCTGCTGCCCTACGACCAGGCCGGCAACTTCGCCGAGAACCTGTCGCGCCACACCGGCCCGCTGGCCACGTGGACGGCCTGGGTGGTGCCCAAGACCATGAGCCCGTCGGAAGCCGCCAGGCGCACCGGCATGGCCGAGGCCGCGCTGCGCGACGTGAACCGCATCCCGCCCAAGATGCTGGTCAAGGCCGGCTCCACGCTGCTGGTGCCGCGCGCCGCGCATGTGCAGGACGATGTGTCCGAGCGCCTGGCCGACAGCGCCAGCCTGAACCTCGCGCCCGACGCGCCGCCGCTGCGCCGCGTCAGCTTCAAGGCCGGCAAGGCCGACACGGTGGCCGGCGTGGCCGCACGCTACAAGGTCAAGGCCGAGCAGGTCGCGCAGTGGAACAAGGTCGGCAGCGGCGCCCGCTTCAAGCCGGGCCAGGCGGTCGTCGTCTACTCCGCGGCGCAGCCCATCGTGGCCAAGGCCGCCACGCCTGCGGCCCGCCCGGCCGCCAAGGGCAAGGCCACGACGACGGCCCGCGCTGCCAAGCCCGCCGCGCCTCGCGTGCTGGCCAAGGCCCGCGGCGGCAAGGGCCGCGGCAACGTCGTCGCGTCGGCTGCGCCTTAAACGAAGAACAGCGCGACGCAGCAGCCCAAGCCCGCAACCCACAGCAGCGAGCGCAGCGACGCCAGGTCGGCGAGGTACAGGCCGATGTAGGCCAGCCGCGCAGCCAGGAAGCCCAGCGCCAGCATGTCCACCGTGGCCTGCGCGGCCTGGTGCTGGTGGGCCACGAACAGCCCGGCGATGAACACCGGCAAGGCCTCCCAGCTGTTGGCCTGTGCCGCGTTGGCGCGCGCCTGCCAGCCCTGCAGCGTTGCCAGCCATTCGCGCGGGGAGTGGTTGTCGAAGCCGCCGTCGCGGCGGCGCTTGCCAAAGCCCTTGGACTTGGCCAGCGCCGCGCACGCGACGGGCAGCACGCAGGCCACGAGCAGGCAGAGTTGGGCGAGGGTCATGCGGGGCTCCTTCAGCGCCGGTCAGACAGGGCATGGGCGATGGTGCCCAGGTCCACATATTCGAGTTCGCTGCCCACCGGCACGCCGCGCGCGAGACGCGTGGCCTTGATGCCGCGGGCCTTCAGCGCCTCGGCCAGCACATGCGCCGTGGCCTCGCCCTCGGCGGTGAAGCTGGTCGCCAGGATGACCTCCTGCACGCCGCCTTCCGACGCGCGCGCCAGCAG
>JAYSCT010000216.1:0-4403 GCA_041914785.1 Roseateles sp. | reverse complement strand
ACAGCAAGAACCTGTACGGCGACGAGACCAAGGCCAACCCCTACCACTACGGCCACCTGCCCGAAGTGACCGTCAACCCCGACGGCACCGGCACCATCAAGAAGCACTACTGCCTGGGCCGCATCTCGCACGAGCTGATCCAGGTCATGCCCGACCAGCGCACCGCCATCATGGGCGACGACGCGACCAACGGCGGCTTCTTCATGTTCGTGGCCGACAAGGCCAAGGACCTGTCGTCCGGCACGCTGTACGTCGCCAAGTTCGGCACCGGCTTCTCGCTGGACCCGGCCGCCGCGGGCGCCGCCATCACGTGGATCAAGCTCGGCTCGGCGACGAGCGCCGAGATCAAGGCGCTGGCCGACACGCTCAAGCCCACGGACATCATGGACGTGTCCAACACCGACCCGGGCGATGCGACCTACACCAAGATCTGGTTCAGCAAGAAGGTGCAGTGGGTGCGCGTGAAGCCCGGCATGGAGAAGGCCGCCGCCTTCCTGGAGACGCACCGCTACGCCGCGCTCAAGGGCGGCTCGATGGCCTTCACGAAGATGGAAGGCACCACCGTCAATGCGCGCGACAAGATCGCCTACTCCGCGCTGCAGAACATGCAGGACTCCATGGTGCGCGGCGACGCGGCCTGGAACCCGGACTACAACATCACCATCGAGAAGAAGCTGAACGCCGGCGGCGTGCTGGCCCACACGCTGAGTGCCGGCCAGAAGGACAGCACCGGCACTGCCATCGACAGCGAATGGGTGCCGTCGCTGACGAAGACGCTGCTGATCGGCGAAGACCTCGCGACCGCCGACGCCTTGGGCAACCTCGCCAACCCCGACAAGATCGGCGCGCCGGACAACCTGAAGTTCTCCGAGCGCATGCGCACGCTGTTCATCGGCGAGGACAGCAGCTATCACGTCAACAACTTCCTGTGGGCCTATAACGTCGACACGAAGACGCTGAGCCGCATCGCCTCCATGCCGTCGGGCGCCGAGGCGACGGGACTGGGCGTGGTGGACGACCTGAATGGCTGGACCTACATCACCAGCAACTTCCAGCACCCGGGTGACTGGGGCGTGCCGCTGCACAACGTCGTGAAGGCCACGCTGGACCCGCTGGTGCGCGCCAACTACAAGGACCGCTTCGGCGCCCAGGTGGGCTACCTGACGGGCGCAGCCACCGGCATGCGGCTGATGAAGGCGTGACCCCCACGGCACGCCGGGCGCCAAGCAGGCGCTGACGCACGAAGGGGCTGCCATCGCAGCCCCTTTTTTCATGGCGGCGCCGCCAGCCTGCCGACTTCACACTGACCTCATACGTACCTCACCGAGGCTGCGCACACTGCCCGCACCGCCACCGGCAGCCCGCGCCCCTCGCGCGCGGGGCCGAGTCGCAACCAGGCTCGCATGAAGGTCCTCCTGATCAACCCGCCGCACACCGCCATCGGCAGCCGCATCCCCGATGACCACCTGCCGCCGCTGGGGCTGCTCTGCATCGGCGGGCCGCTGCTGGACGCCGGCTTCAACGTGGAACTGCTCGATGCGGACCTGGACAACCTGCCGCTGGCGCAGATCATCGACGACGCCGCGCGCCACCAGCCGCACGTGGTGATGCTGGGCCACTCCGGCTCCAGCTCGGCCCATGCCACCGTGGTGGCGCTGTGCGACGCGCTCAAGCAGCGGCTGCCGCAGGTCATCACCGTCTACGGCGGCGTGCACCCGACCTACCACTGGGACGAGATCCTGGCCAGCTGCCCCGGCATCGACGTCATCGTGCGCGGCGAGGGCGAGCAGACCGCGGTGGACCTGATGCAGGCCCTGCGGGAGCAGCGCGACCTGCGCGCGCTGCGCGGCGTGGCCTTCCGCGCGACGCGGCCCGACGGCACGGCCGAGGTCGTCGACACGCCCGCTGCCGCGATGCTCCGCTGCCTGGACGACTACCGCGTCGGCTGGGAGCTGATCGACCACGCCCGCTACACCTACTGGGGCGGCAAGCGCGCGGTGGTCGTGCAGTTCTCGCGCGGCTGCCCCTACCTGTGCAACTACTGCGGCCAGCGCGGGTTCTGGACGCAGTGGCGGCACCGTGACCCGGTCAAGCTGGCGCGGGAGATCGCCCGTCTGCACCGCGAGCACGGCGTGGAGCTGATCAACTTCGCCGACGAGCTGCCCACCGGCTCGCGCAAGATGTGGCGCACCTTCCTGGAAGCGCTGATCGAAGAGAACGTCCCGGTGCTGCTGGTGGGCTCCACCCGCGCCGGCGACATCGTGCGCGACGCCGACATCCTGCACCTCTACCGCCGCGCGGGCGTCATCCGCTTCCTGCTGGGCATCGAGTCGTACAGCGAGAGCACGCTCGCCCACATCCGCAAGGGCGCCAGCATGCACGAGGACCAGCAGGCCATCCAGCTGCTGCGCCGCCACGGCATCCTGTCGATGGCCACCTACGTCGTCGGTTTCGAGGAGGAACGCGACGGCGACCTGTGGCGCTCGCTGCGCCACCTGCTGCGCTACGACCCCGACCAGATCCAGCTGCTGTACGTGACGCCGCATCGCTGGACGCCGTTCTACCAGACCGCCGCGCACCGCCCGGTCATCCAGCTCGACACCCGCCGCTGGGACTACAAGCACCAGGTGCTGGCCACGCGCCACATGCCGCCGTGGCGGCTGTTCCTGTGGTTCAAGTCCATGGAGCTGATCCTGCAGCTGCGGCCCCGTGCGCTGTACCGGCTGCTGCTGCACCCGGACCCGGTGCAGCGCCAGTCCATGCGCTGGTACTCCGAGATGGGCCGGCGCGTGTGGCT
This sequence comes from Roseateles sp., assembly GCA_041914785.1. Classification (GTDB taxonomy): domain Bacteria; phylum Pseudomonadota; class Gammaproteobacteria; order Burkholderiales; family Burkholderiaceae_C; genus Pelomonas. The sequence goes on along the minus strand of JAYSCT010000216.1, from coordinate 1,606 downwards.
GCGCGAGGTGGCCGAGTTCATCTTCACAACCGTGCGGCAGCGCCGCGGGCCGACGCTGCAGGAGTTCCTCGGCCCGTCGCTGGAAGACCGCGAGTACGCGCTGTCCAAGGCCGCGCCCGCTCGGCGCACCATCCCGCTGGAGGCCGCATGAGCGCCGCCACGCACTGGCTGGAGGTTGCGGACTGCCGCGGGCTGCTGCCCGTGCAGCTGCTGGGGCCCTACGCCAGCGCCGACCTGGCCACGCGCGCCCGGCGCGGCGTGCTGCGGGTGCTGAACGCCGGCCGCTATGCCGTCACGGTGGTCAGCGGTCCCGCGGAATCGAGTACGTCCCCGTGGCGTGCGCCACCGGCTCGTCCTCGCCCTCGGAGTAGATCGCAACCTCGCCCACCGCCAGCGCCTTGCCCAGCTTGAGCAACCGGCAGCGCGCGACGACGCGCCGGTCGGCCCGCGGCTTGCGCAGGAAGTTGATGGAGAGATTCGTCGTCACCGCCAGCGGCACGATGCCGATGCGCGCCAGGATGGCGATGTAAAGCGCCACGTCGGCCAGCGTCATCATGACCGGGCCCGACACCGTGCCACCCGGCCGCAGTTCCGCCTCGCCCACGGGGTGCGCCACGACGACGCTGCCGTCCTCGTCCAGCTCCTCCAGCGTGCAGCGGCTCTGCGGGAACTCGGCGGCGAGGAAGGCCGTCAGTTCGGCGTGCGTCGGGCGGCTCATTCGCGGTCCTTCAGTCGATGGGGGTCAGCTTGGCGACCGACAGCGCCAGCCACTTGGTGCCGTGCCGGCCGAAGTTGACCTGCGCGCGCGCATCGGCGCCCGCGCCTTCCAGCGTCAGCAGCACGCCTTCGCCGAACTTGGTGTGGAACACGCCCTTGCCGACGCGCAGGCCGCCATGCTCCTCGGACACCTTGGGCTTCATGCTGGCCGGCACCGGCGGCTCCACCCAGGCCGGCTTGGCGACGTTGCCGGCGCCCACCATGCCCTTCAGGCCCGAACCGCGCTCCCAGGCGTTCTGGTACTCCCGCGCAAAGCCCGAGCCAAAGCCCTGGTTGCGCGGCGTCAGCCACTTCAGCGCTTCCTCCGGCAGCTCGTCGAAGAAGCGGCTCTTGATGTGATAGCGCGTCTGCCCATGCAGCATGCGCGTCTGGCAGAAGCTTAAAGAGAGCTTCTTGCGCGCCCGTGTGATGGCCACATACATGAGCCGGCGCTCTTCCTCCAGCCCGTCGTGGTCGGACATCGCGTTCTCGTGCGGGAACAGGCCTTCTTCCAGGCCCGTGATGAACACCGCGTCGAACTCCAGGCCCTTGGCGGAATGCACCGTCATCAGCTGCACGGCGTCCTGCCCGGCCTGCGCCTGGTTGTCGCCGGCTTCCAGCGACGCGTGCGTCAGGAAGGCCACCAGCGGCGACATGATCTCGCCGGTCTCGGCGTCGGGCACCGCGCCCGGTGTGCCGGCGGTCTGCAGGCCGGGCGCCACCTCGTCCACCGGCAGGCCCACGGCGTTCTTGCCGAAGCCCTCCTGCATGACAAAGGCCTCGGCCGCGTTGACCAGTTCGTCCAGGTTCTCCAGCCGCTCGGCGCCGTCCTTGTCGGTGCGGTAGAAGT
>JAYSCT010000215.1:0-4423 GCA_041914785.1 Roseateles sp. | reverse complement strand
CCATCACGGCCACGCAGATGATGGAGTCCATGATCGTCAACCCGGTGCCCACGCGCGCCGAGGTCAGCGACGTGGCCAACGCGGTGCTGGACGGCACCGACGCCGTCATGCTGTCCGCCGAGACGGCCGCCGGCAAGTTCCCGATCGAGACCGTCGAGCAGATGGCCGCCATCGCGCTGGAGGCTGAGCGCGCCGAGTTCGTCACGCTGGACACCGACTTCGCCGGCCGCCAGTTCGGCCGCATCGACCAGTCCATCGCGATGGGCGCGCTGTTCACGGCGCACCACCTGGGCTGCAAGGCCATCCTGGCGCTGACCGAGTCGGGCTCCACGGCGCTGTGGATGAGCCGCCACCGCATCAACGTGCCCATCTTCGGCCTGACCAGCAAGGTCGTCAGCCAGCGCCGCATGGCGCTGTACCGCAACGTGACGCCGCTGCTGATGCCCGACTTCGAGGACCGCGACGAGGCCCTGGCCGCCGCCGAGAAGCTGCTCGTGGACCGCGGCGTGCTGATGCCCGGCGACACCTATGCCATCACCTGCGGCGAGCCGATGGGCTACCCGGGCGGCACGAACATGTTGAAGGTCTGCAGGGTCGGCTGATCGGGCCGGGCGGCGGCTCACGGCCGCCGCAGGCCTCAGCCGGCGGCCTGGCGGCGACGCGCCGCGCTGATGCGGGCACTCGCGGCCTGCTGGCCCGGCTTCGCGGCGGCGTCCGCGTCCGGCTGTGCGCCGGCGGCCGGCTCGCGCGACGGCAGCCTGTCGACGCCGACGCAGACCTCCGCCGTCTGCGACCAGATCAGGTGATGGCCGGGGAAGGACGCGGCCATGGCGTCCGAGATGTTCTTCGACAAGTCGATCGGCGTGCGATGCGACTTGTAGACGACCTCGCCTTTCGGGTCGACGACCGTGAAGCAGTCAAACGTTGCCGCGGCGGCATGCTGGCTCGCCAACGCCGCGAGCAGTACGCAGAGCAATCTCATCCCAAACCTCCCCGTTGATTGGGCGCGGATTGTGTGGGGAGTCAGGCCTTGCGGTCTTGGTGACTATCACCCACATGGCTGCGGGGTGGCCTGTCTGCGCGGGGCTGGGCCAAGCCCTCCAGGATGCCGCAGGCCGGTCCCTCGCCGTGGCAGCGGTCCTTCAAGGCCAGCAGCTCCTGCTGCAACTGCTGCAGCGCCGTGATGCGGGCGGCGACGTGGCCGATGTGCTCGTCCAGCAGCGCATGCGCTTCGCCGCCGTGGCCGCCGCCCTGCAGCGCCAGCAGTGCGCGCACCTCGGCCAGGTTCATGTCCAGCGAGCGGCAGCGGCGGATGAAGTGCAGCCGCTCGGCGTCCGCGGGGCCGTAGATGCGGTAGCCGGCGTCGGTGCGCGGTGGCGCGGCGAGCAGGCCCTCGCGCTCGTAGTGGCGGATGGTGTCGACGGCCGTGCCGGTCAGGCGGGCGAGTTCCCCGATGCGCATGCGGGCATTGTGGCCCGGGGTCACGGATGATTCAGGCGATGGCCAGCGCCAGCACGGTCAGCGCCATGACGGCCGTGGCCAGCCAGCCCATCACGCGCAGCCGCGGGCCGATCGCATGGCCGCCCATGATCGCGGGCCGCGACGCCAGCACCATCATCGCCACCATGATGGGCACGGCCGTGATGCCGTTGAACACGGCGGACCAGAACAGCTCCTTGACCGGGTCCATCGGCGTGAAGCACAGCGCCACGCCGCCCAGCGTGGCCGCGGCGATGACGCCGTAGAAGCCGCGCCCCTCGCCGCGCTCCAGCTTCAGGCTCAGCGAGCTGCGCCAGCCGGCCACCTCGGCCACCGCGTAGGCGGCCGAGCCCGCCAGCACCGGCACCGCCAGCAGGCCGGTGCCGATGATGCCCAGGGCGAACAGCAGCGCCGCATGCTCGCCGGCCACCGGCCGCAGCGCCTCCACGGCCTGGGCGGAGGTCTGGATGTCGAACACGCCGGCCGCGTGCAGCGTCGCCGCGGTGGACAGCATGATGAAGAAGGCGATGAGGTTGGAGAACGTCATGCCGATGTTGGTGTCGATCTTGATGCGGCGCAGGTGCTGCTTCACCTCGTGCGGCGTGTGCGGTTCGCCCGCGCCGCGGTCCTCGACCTCCTGGCTGGCCTGCCAGAAGAACAGGTAGGGGCTGATCGTGGTGCCGAACAGCGCCACCAGCATCAGCAGCGTGTCGCGGTCCCAGCGCAGGGCCGGGTGCAGCGTGCGCGCCAGCACCTCGCGCCAGTCCAGCCCGATGACGAGGATGACGCCCACGTAGGCCAGCAGCGCCAGCGTCAGCCACTTGAGCCAGCGCACATAGCTCTGGTAGGGCAGGAACACCTGCATGACCGCGCTGGCCAGGCCGAAGGTCAGCGCATACACATGGGCGGAGCCGCCCAGCAGCAGCTTCACGGCCTCGGCCATCGCGGCGATGTCGGCGGCGATGTTCAGCGTGTTGGCTGCCAGCAGCAGGCCCACCAGCGCCAGCAGCAGCGGCCGCGGGAAGGCGCGCTTGAAGTTGGCGGCCAGCCCCTGGCCGGTCACGTAGCCGATGCGGGCGCTGACGATCTGGATGGCCGTCATCAGCGGCAGCGTCAGCACCAGGCTCCACAGCATCGCGAAGCCGAACTGCGCGCCGGCCTGCGAGTAGGTCGCGATGCCGCTGGGGTCGTCGTCTGCCGCGCCGGTGATGAGGCCGGGGCCGAGCTGGCGCAGGGAGTGGCGGAAGCGGTTGAGCATGGCGCCAGCCTAACCGCGGGTCGGCGGCGGGGGTGTCGGCCAACTTGCTGCGCACCGGGCGGGCAAGCCTGCGGACAGTCCGCGACAAGCCGGCTGTCATGCCCGCGGCGAACAATGGCGCCATGACTGCCGTGACCCGAAACCCCGGCGCCAGCCTGGACGTGGTGCTGCCGGCGTTCAACGAGGCCGCCAACCTGCCCGCGCTGTTTGCGCAGCTGCGCCGCGTGCTGCCGGCGCTGACGCCGCGCTGGCGCATCCTGCTCATCGACGACGGCAGCAGCGACGACACCGCCGCCGTCGCGCAGGCCGCGCTGCGCGACGGTCTGCCGCTGCGCTACGTGAGGCTGTCGCGCAACTTCGGCAAGGAGGCTGCGCTGACCGCCGGCCTGGCGCTGGCCGACGCCGACCGCGTGCTGCTGATGGACGCCGACGGCCAGCATGCGCCCGACCTCGTCGCCGCGATGCATGCGGCCTGGCTGCGCGGCGCCGACATGGCCTGCGCGGTGCGCGCCAACCGCGACGAGGAGGGCCCGCTCAAGCGCCTGGGCACGCGGCTGTTCTACCGTTTCGTCAACGCGTTCACGCGGCTGCACATCCCGCCGGATGCCGGCGACTTCCGGCTGCTGGACCGCCGCGTCGTCGACGCGCTCAACGCGCTGCCGGAGCGCAACCGCTTCATGAAGGGGCTGTACGCCTGGGTGGGCTTCCGCACCGAGTTCCTGCCCTACACGCCGCATCCGCGCGCCAACGGCCGCAGCCATTTCTCGCTGGGCCGGCTGGCGCACCTGGCCTTCACCGGCGTGACGGCCTTCAGCAACCTGCCGCTGCGCATCTGGAGCTCGCTGGGCGGCGTCATCGCGCTCGCCGCGCTGGCCTATGGCGGCTGGCTGGTCGTGGAGCACCTGATGTGGGGCCACCCCATCCCGGGCTGGCCCACGGTCGTCGTCGGGCTGATGTTCTTCAGCGGCGTGCAGCTGCTGTCCATCGGCATCATGGGCGAGTACGTGGGCCGCATCTTCGACGAGGTCAAGCAGCGGCCGCTGTACCTCGTCGCGCAGGACACGGGCGCGCCGCCATGAGGCCGCCGCGCCGGCTGTCGGTGTGCGCGGACGACTACGGCCAGGGCCCGGCGATCGACCGCGGCATCCTGGCGCTGGCCGCGCAGGGCCGCATCACGGCGCTGAGCTGCCTGGTCACGCCGCCGCGCTGGGCCGAGGCCGGCGCGGCGCTGCGCGGCTGCGCAGCGGCTGCCGGCCTGCATTTCAACCTGACCGAGGGCGAGCCGCTCAGCCCCGCGCTGCGCCGGCGCTGGCCGCGCCTGCCGGGCCTGGGCGAGCTGATCGCGCGCGCCGGCCTGGGCCGCCTGCCGGCGGAGCTGGCGGGCGAGTTCGACGCGCAGCTGCAGCGCTTCGTTGCCGTCACGGGCCGCGCGCCAGCCTTCATCGACGGCCACCAGCATGTGCATGCGCTGCCCGGCGTGCGGCCCGCGGTGCTGGCGGCCGCACGGCGCCTGGGCCTGCCGCTGCGCAACACCGGCCGCGTGTGCGGCCCCGGCTTCGCGTTCAAGCGCCGCGTCATCGAGGCCTGCGGCGGCCGTGCGCTCGCCGCCGAGCTGCGCGCCGCGGGCCTGCCGGCGGCGCCCGCGCTGCTGGGCGTCTACGGCTTCGACCCCCGGGCCGACTACCG
>JAYSCT010000214.1:0-4555 GCA_041914785.1 Roseateles sp. | reverse complement strand
TGCTCTTGCAGGAGCCGCAGGCGCCGTCCTTGCAGCCGTAGGGCAGGCCGACGCCGTTGCGGATGGCGGCGGCGAGCAGGGTGTCGTCGCCCTCGGCGGTGTAGACGCGGCCGGCGGGCTGGATGGTGATCTGATGGGGCATGGGCTCAGGAAAGCAAGCGGCCCCGCGCACAAGTCCGGGGCCGTAGACTGCCCGCCATTTTGCCCGACCAGGACATGACCCCCACGCTCACGCCGTTCGCTGCCCCCCGAGGGGGCGCGTCAGCGGTTTCGGGCGGCCGGGCACCGCTGACATGACCCTCCGACTCCTCATCATCGGCTGCGGCGACGTGGGCCTGCGCGTCGTCAAACATCTGGCCGGCCGCTGGCACGTGGCGGCGCTGACGTCCAGCCCGGCCCGCGCCGGCAGCCTGCGGGCGGCGGGCGTCGTGCCGCTGCTCGGCAACCTGGACGACCCCGCCACGCTGGGCCGGCTGGCCGGGCTGGCCGACTGCGTGCTGCACCTGGCGCCCCCCGCCCGCGACGGCCACACCGACGAACGCACGCGGCATCTGCTCGCCGCGCTGGCGCGCCGCCCGCCGAGGGTGCTGGTGTATGGCAGCACCACGGGCGTCTATGGCGACTGCGGCGGCGCCTTCATCGACGAGACGCGGGCGCCTCACCCGACGACGGACCGCGCCGCCCGCCGCGTCGATGCCGAGGCGCAACTGCGCGCCTTTGGCCGCCGCCACGGCACGCGCGTGAGCCTGCTGCGCATCCCCGGCATCTACGCGCCCGACCGCGAGGGCGGCCATCCGCGCGAGCGTCTCGCACGCGGCACGCCGGTGCTGCGGCGCGAGGACGACGTGTTCACCAACCACATCCACGCCGACGACCTGGCCCGCGCCTGCGTGCTGGCGCTGCTGCGCGGCCTGCCGCAGCGCGCCGTCAACGTCTGCGACGACAGCCAGCTGCTGATGGGCGACTACTTCGACCTCGCCGCCGATCTGGCCGGCCTGCCGCGCCCCGAGCGCATCACGCGCGCCGACGCGGCCGAGCGCCTGGGGCCGATGGCGCTGAGTTTCTGGAGCGAGTCGCGCCGCATCGCCAATCGCCGGCTCAGGCGCGAGCTGCGGCTGGCGCTGCGCTACCCGACGCCGGCCGACGGGCTTTAACGGCGGCGCGACGACCGCCAGTGGCGGATCAGCAGCCACGCGCCCAGCATGCCGCCCAGGTGGGCGAAGTGGGCGACGTTGGGCGGGCCCAGGTCGAACAGCCGTGCGCCGAGGATGAGTTCCAGCCCGCCGAAGATCGCGACGAAGTACTTGGCCTTCATCGGGATGGGCGGGATCAGCGGCACGATGATGCGGTTCGGAAACAGCATGCCGAAGGACAGCAGCAGACCGAAGATGGCGCCCGACGCGCCGACGGTGGGCGCGCGCGTGCCCATGAACCAGGTGAATAGCAGCTGCACCAGCGCGGCCGTCAGCGCACTGGCGATGAGGATCTGCGTGTAGCGCCTGGGCCCCCAGACGCGTTCCAGCTCGCCGCCGAACATCCACAGCCCCAGCATGTTGAACAGCAGGTGCGTGAAGCTGCCGTGCAGGAAGGCGTAGGTCAGCAGCTGCCAGGGCATGAACATGCCCGACGCCAGCGGCCACAACTCGAACCACGGCGCCAGGAACGGGAACAGCTCGAAGAAGCAGAAGACACCGACACAAGCCAGGATGAAGGCTTTGGTGACCGAAGGCAGCGGGGGCATGGGCGGCGGACTGTGGCCCGTGGAGGGCGCCTGCATCGCAGGGGGCGATGCTTACCATTTGAGTGTATGCCAGGGGTGGCGGCCAGCTGTTTCGTGTGGTGCCTCGGGCCGGACTCGAACCGGCACACCTTGCGGCGGGGGATTTTGAGTCCCCTGCGTCTACCGATTTCGCCACCGAGGCCCGTCGGAAACTGCTGTCTCGCCATTGCAGCGAGGGGTCGCATTATGCACTCGGCAAGGCTCGGGCTTCGACACCGCTGCACAATCGGCCGCCATGAACTATCCGACCCTCGAAGACGTCATCGGCAAGACGCCGCTCGTGCGCCTGCAGCGCCTGCCTGGGGCCGATGCCCGCGGCAACGTGATCCTGGCCAAGCTGGAGGGCAACAACCCGGCCGGCTCCGTGAAGGACCGCCCGGCCATCAGCATGATCAAGCGGGCCGAGGAGCGCGGCGAGATCAAGCCCGGTGACACGCTGATCGAGGCCACGTCAGGCAACACCGGCATCGCGCTGGCGATGGCCGCCGCGATCCGCGGCTACCGCATGGTGCTGATCATGCCGGAGGACCTGTCCATCGAGCGCGCGCAGACGATGAAGGCGTTCGGCGCCGAACTCATCCTGACGCCCAAGACCGGCGGCATGGAATACGCCCGCGACCTCGCCGAGCAGATGGCCCGCGAAGGCAAGGGCCGCGTGCTGGACCAGTTCGCCAACGCGGACAACCCGCGCGTGCACTACGAAACCACCGGCCCCGAGCTGTGGGCCGACACGGGCGGCCGCATCACGCACTTCGTCAGCGCGATGGGCACGACCGGCACCATCACCGGCACGTCGCGCTTCCTGAAGGAGAAGAGCGCGGCCGTGCGCATCGTCGGCGCGCAGCCGGCCGAGGGCTCGCGCATCCCCGGCATCCGCAAGTGGCCCGAGGCCTACCTGCCCAGGATCTACGACCCCACCGGCGTGGACGAGCTGGTGCTGGTGAGCCAGAGCGACGCCGAGGACATGGCCCGCCGCCTGGCGCGCGAGGAAGGCCTGTTCGCCGGCATCTCGGCCGCGGGTGCCTGCTGGGTGGCGCTGCAGATCGCCAAGCAGGTCGAGAACGCGACCATCGCGTTCATCGTCTGCGACCGCGGGGACCGCTACCTGTCGACGGGCGTGTTTCCCGCGTGAAGGCGCCCACCTACTGTCCCGACTGCGCGACGCCGCTGGCGGCGATCACGCTGGCCGAGGACGGCGGCGACAAGACGCGGCTGCGCTGCCCGGCCTGTGGCTGGACGTACTGGAACAACCCGACGCCGGTGCTGGCGGCCGTCATCGAATGCGTTGACCGCGACGGCCAGGTGCTGCTGGCCCGCAATGCCGCGTGGCCGGGGCGCTTCTTCGGTCTCATCACCGGCTTCATGGAGGCCGGCGAGACGCCCGAGGAGGGCATACGCCGCGAGATCGCCGAAGAGACGGCGCTGCAGGTCGACAGCCTGCAGCTGCTGGGTGTCTGGGACTTCCAGCGCATGAACCAGATCATCATTGCCTATCACGCGGCCGCGCGCGGCGAGATCCGGCTGTCGCCCGAGCTGGTGGAGTACAAGCTGATCGCACCGGAGCGGGTGCTCTGCTGGCCGCAGGGCACGGGCCAGGCGCTGGCGACCTGGCTGCGCTCCCGCGGCATCGAGCCTCAGTGGATGGACCTCAAGCGAGAATGAGCACCATGGACGTTCAACGCGAGATCGACACCCGGGGCCTGAACTGCCCGCTGCCCATCCTGAAGGCCAAGAAGGCGCTGGCCGAGATGCACAGCGGCGAGCTGCTGAAGGTCGTCGCGACCGACCCGGGCTCCATGCGCGACTTCCAGGCCTTTGCGCGCCAGACGGGCAATGAACTGGTTCAGCAGGAAACCGCAGGCTCGGAATTCATCCACATCCTGCGGCGTCGTTGATCGGCGGACGCATCCGCTTAGGGCCTGCGCCCGAGCGGGCCGGCCCGCACAGCCTCAGAGATCGAGGCCCTGCAGGAACTCCTTGAAGCCCGGGCCCAGCTGGGCGTGGGCCAGCGCGAGTTCGACGTTGGCCTGCAGGAAGCCTTCCTTGCTGCCGCAGTCATAGCGCTTGCCTTCATAGCGGTAGGCGAACACCTTCTCGCGGCGCAGCAGGCCGGCGATGCCGTCGGTCAGCTGGATCTCGCCGCCCACGCCGCGCGGCTGGTTGGCGATCTCGTGGAAGACGCCCGGCGTCAGGATGTAGCGGCCGGCCACGCCCAGGCGTGACGGCGCGTCTGCCGGCGCGGGCTTCTCGACGATGCGGTTCACGTCCATCAGGTTGTCGTTGACCTGCGTGCCGGCCACGATGCCGTAGCGGCGCGTGTGCTCGGCCGGCACTTCCTGCACGGCGAGGATGGAAGCACGCCAGTCGGCGAACTGCTCCACCATCTGCTTCAGGATGCCGCGGCCGGGCTGCGGGCCCACCATCAGGTCATCGGCCAGCAGCACGGCGAAGGGCTCGTTGCCCACCAGGCGCTGGCCACACAGCACCGCGTGGCCCAGGCCCAGTGCCTGCGCCTGGCGCACGTAGATGCACTCCATGTCGTTGGGCTTGACGCTGCGCACGACGTCCAGCAGCTCCTGCTTGCCGGCGTTCTCCAGCGCCACCTCCAGCTCGAAGGTCATGTCGAAATGGTCTTCGATGGGGCGCTTGTGGCGGCCGGTGACGAAGATCATCTCGCGCACGCCGGCCTCGTAGGCCTCCTCGACCGCGTACTGGATCAACGGCTTGTCGACGACCGGCAGCATCTCCTTGGGCTGGGCCTTGGTGGCCGGCAGG
>JAYSCT010000213.1:0-4662 GCA_041914785.1 Roseateles sp. | reverse complement strand
CACGCGGCACTTGCGCGGCAGCAGCAGGATGTTGTCGTAGTCGAAGATTTCCATGTCAGTGGTGTTCACAGTTGCGGCGCGCGTTCAGCAGTGCGCGACCTGGGCTGCGAGCGCTTGACTTGGCTCTGCCGGCTTCCTGCCGCTTTTGAAGCGGGCAAAAAAAACCGGACGCCAAAATTTGGGCCCGGTGATTGATTCTACGCAGGCCGAGCGACAAGCGCGGCGAGGCCGTGAATGACGGTCAGGCCGCGGGCCAGCGCGGCCTCGACCATCGCGTCGGCGCCGGCCGAGTCGCCGGCGATGCGCAGCAGCAGGTCGCAGCGTTCCAACAGCGCCTGGGCGTGCGGGTGGAACACGCGGTCCCAGACCGCATCGCCGCGCCGGCCGCCCTGCGCTTCGATGAGCGGCAGCGTGACCCATTCGCCCAGCACCGGCACATGGCCCGCCGCGGCCACCTGCACGGCCGCGTCCTGCATGGCCTGCACGTTGGCGGCGATCAGGTCTTCTCGGTCGGCGGTGCCGCTGCGGTAGGGGCCGGCGATGAACACCAGCAGCGGGCCTGCCTGGGGCGCGGGCCCGAACACATGCCGCTCGGCCCAGCGCAGCAGCAGCACGGTCTTGGCGTCGACGATCTCGCCGGCCTCGACCTGGCGCATCGCGTCGTCGAAGCCGATCTCGACGCGGGCGATGTCCTCGCCCTCGTCGACCAGCCCGCCGCCTTCGCCGACGAGGTCGGCGTCCTCGTACTCGGCGGCGAAGAAATGCAGCTTCTCCGTCACCGAGCCGGGGCTCATGTAGGCCTCGAACAGTGGCTGCGGCTGGCGCACGCGCACGCCGGCCTCCTGCTCGGCCTCGGCGCGGATGCAGCTGACCGGGTCGGCCTCGTCCAGCAGCCCGGCCACCGCCTCGGTCATCAGCTGCTGCCAGCCGTTCACGAACACGGGGTAGCGGAACTGCCGCGTCAGCAGCACGCGGCGGCGCGCGCGCTGGTACAGCAGGATGCAGGCGCCGTTGCCGCGGTCGTAGGTCTCGCGGTGCTGCGTCTGCCACTCGCCGTTGCTGCGCAGGAAGTCGAAGCGCGTGGTCTTCAGCGTGTACCAGTTGTCGGACAGCAGCTTCACCTCCTGCACGTGCACCCGCTGGTCCAGCGGCAGGTCGGCGATGCGTGTTTCGGTCTGTGTTTGCATGAAAGTTCCTGAATTGAATTTAAATCATGCAAAATAACGCAAAACCATGCAAGCCCACAGATGCTGACCGAACAGCGCCACCTCGCCATCCTGGACGACCTGCAACGCCACGGCCGCGTGCTGGCGCGTGAGCTGGCCGAGCGGCTGGCGGTGTCGGAGGACACCATCCGCCGCGACCTGCGCGAGCTGGCCGTGCGCGGTGCCTTGCAGCGCGTGCATGGCGGCGCGTTGCCGGTGTCGCCGGCGCTGGCCAACCTGGCGCGGCGCAGCGCCATCGCCGTCGACGAGAAGCAGGCGCTGGGCCGGCATGCGGCGTCGCTGATCGCCGACGGCCAGCTCGTGTTCGTCGATGGCGGCACCAGCACGCTGGCGATGGTGCAGCAGCTGCCGCCCACGCTGCGCGCCACCATCGCGACGCACAGCCCGGTCATTGCCGCCGCGCTCATTGAGCACCCGACGGTGGAGGTGCTGATGCTGGGCGGGCGCTTGTTCAAGCACTCCGGCGTGGCGGTGGGGGCGGGCGTGGCGCAGGCCATCCAGGCGCTGCGGGCGGACTGCTACTTCCTCGGCGTGACGGGCGTCGAGGCGCAGTTCGGCCTGTCCACCGGCGACGCCGAGGAGGCGCAGGTGAAGGCGCTGCTGATGGCGAGCAGCGCCGAGACGGTGCTGATGGCCAGCAGCGACAAGCTGGGCAAGGTGTCGCCCTACCGTGTCGCGCCGCTGTCGGCGCTGTCCACGCTCATCGTCACGCCGCAGGCCGACGTCGCCCGGCTGGACGCGCTGCGCGTGCCGGGCCTGGAGGTCGTCACCGTCAGGGGTGGCTGAAGAACCTGCGGTGGATGCGCCGCGTCGTCTGCCACACGGCCAGCAGCACGGCGGGGATGGCCGCGCCGGCCGCCAGCTCCGGGCTGAACGGCAGCCAGCCCTCGGCCTTCAGCGCCTTGAAGAAGTACAGCAGCAGGCTGACGACGTAGTAGGTGATCGCCGCGATGGACAGCCCCTCCACGGTGGCCTGCATGCGCAGCTGCGTGCGCTGGCCGTTGCCCAGCTGGGCCAGCAGTTGCTGGTTCTGCGCCTCGGTGGCGATGTCCACCCGCGTGCGCAGCAGCGCGCTGGCCCGCGTGATGCGCTGCGACAGGCCGGCCAGCCGCTGCGCCGTGGCGCTGACGGTGGCGATGGCCGGTGACAGCCGCCGCTGCATGAACTCGCCCAGCGTCTGCGTGCCGGCCACCTTGCCCTCGTGCAGCTCGGCCAGCCGCGTCTCGACGATGGCGTGGTAGGCCTGCGTGGCGCCGAAGCGGTACTGGTGCGCGGCCGTCGCATGCTCCACGCGGGCGGCCGTCGAGATCAGGTCGTCCAGCAGTTCGGCCTCCGACGCACCGTGCGCCTGCAGCCGCGCGGTGATGGCCGCCAGCGTCGCCTCCACGTCGGCCAGCGTGCCGCTCAGCGCCTTGGCCGCGGGCAGCCCGCGCAGCGCCATCAGCCGGTAGGTCTCCAGCTCCAGCAGCCGCTGGCAGATGCGGCCGGCGCGCGTCTCGGGCGTGCCGGGCTCGGCCAGCACCACCATGTGCTCGAAGCCGCTGGCGCGCAGCCGGAAGTCGGTCACCACCAGCGAATGCCCGCCCATCGTCGACGCGACGACGGCATGGGCGCCGAACCAGGCCTGCGCCTCGGCTAGCGCGCTCGGGGCGAAGGTCAGCGGCCGCTCGATCATGACCAGCTTGATGGCCGCGACGGTGCGCCCCGGGATGCGCCCCAGCCATTCGGGCGCCACGCGCAGGGGCAGGGCGTCCAGCGTCTGTGCGCCGGGTTCGGCGTCGGCCGGCAGCGGCTGCACGACGGCGTAGCGCGTGAACTCGGCATGGCGCTCCCACTTCAGCGAGAAGTCGCCGCAGCGCAGGCGCAGGAAGTTGGCGGCCAGCGCCTCCTCGGGCAGCTCGTGCTGGCCCGGCAGGCGCCGCAGATGGGCGTGCTCGTCGGCGCGGCTGACGCCGTCGTTCAGCACGGCCACGTGGATGATGACCGCCGGCAGCCGGATGCGCGCCGGCGGGCGGGCGTGCACCTCGTTGTGCAGCGTCAGGCGCAGCGCGTCGTCGGGCGGGAGCAGGTGGTCTTCGTGCATGGGCCCCAGGCTAGTGCGTAGAGAGCGCCCCGCAAGGGATCGATAAAATTGCAGGCTTCGTACATCCGCAGGGCGACCTCTTCCATGCAAGCTTCATTCCCGCCCGTCGTCATCAGCGGCACCGGCCTGTACCGCCCGCCGCATGTCATCACCAATGCCGAACTGGTCGAGGCCTTCAACGCCTACGCCGACCAGCAGAACGCGCTGCACGCCGACGCGATCGCGGCCGGCGAGCGCCAGCCGCTGACGCATTCCAGCGTCGAGTTCATCGAGAAGGCGTCGGGCATCAAGCAGCGCTACGTCATCGAGAAGGACGGCGTGCTGGACCCGGCCCGCATGTACCCGCGCTTCGCGCCGCGCGGCGACGACGAGATCTCGCTGATGGCCGAGATCGCCGTCGACGCGGCGAAGAAGGCGCTTGAGCAGGCCGGCAAGACCGGCGCCGACATCGACGCCGTGCTCTGTTCCAGCGCCAACATGCAGCGCGCCTACCCGGCCATGGCCGTGGAGATCCAGCAGGCGCTGGGCGCCGGCGGCTACGGTTTCGACATGAACGTGGCCTGCTCGTCGGCCACCTTCGCGCTGGAGCAGGCCTTCAACGCGGTGCGCACGGGGGCGTCGAAGTGCGTGCTGGTCGTGAACCCCGAGATCACGTCGGCCCACCTGGAGTGGCGCGACCGTGACTGCCACTTCATCTTCGGCGACGTCTGCACCGCGCTCATCGTCGAGCGCGCCGACACCGCGACCGGTGTGGACCAGTGGGAGATCCTCGGCACGCAGCTCGCGACGCAGTTCAGCAGCAACATCCGCAACAACTTCGGCTTCATGAACCGCGCCGAGGACCGCGACCCCGACGCGCGCGACCTGACCTTCTATCAAGAGGGCCGCAAGGTCTTCAAGGAAGTGGTGCCCATGGCCGCCGCGCACATCGAGGCGCACCTGGCCAAGCTGGGCCTGGAGCCGACGCAGATGCGCCGCTTCTGGCTGCACCAGGCCAACCAGGGCATGAACCAGCTGGTCATCAAGAAGCTGGTCGGCGGCGAGGCCGGCAGCGAGGTCGCACCGCTGATCCTGGGCGAATACGCCAACACCGCATCGGCCGGCTCCATCATTGCCTTCCACCACCACCGCGGCGACCTGCAGGCCGGTGACACGGGCGTCATCTGCTCGTTCGGTGCCGGCTATTCCATCGGCAGCGTCGTCGTCAGGAAGCGCTGACCGCCCGCAGCGGGCTGCCGCTTCACCGCGGCAGGCGGAACTGCGCCACCAGGTCTGACAGCCGGGCCGCCTGCTCGCGCAGGCTCTCGGCCGCCGCGGCGCTCTGCTCCACCAGCGCGGCGTTCTGCTGCGTCA
>JAYSCT010000212.1:0-4827 GCA_041914785.1 Roseateles sp. | reverse complement strand
AGCATCTCCAGCCCCCTTCGAACGCTTGACAGCAAACACAGTTGCTCGGGGGCTGAGGCGGGACACAGGGCGTCCAGTGGACGGCCTGTGACTGCCGAAGGGCTGCGGCTCCCGCCGCAGCGCGGTCTGCAAGCCCGGGCGAGGGGCTTCAAGGCACGCCGCCGTTGTTGGCGCGCAGCTCGCGCAGCTTCACGCACTCGGCGTCGTTGCGGAACTTCGGCTTCTCGCATTGCCGGTCGATGCACCAGGCGCGCGCCAGCAGCACGCGGCCGCCGCAGGCTTCGGCGGCGGTGCGGGGTTCCGGTGGCGTGGCGACCGATGCCGGCGCGGCCTGCACCGGCGGCGCCACGGCGGACGCAGCCGGCTCGGGCGCGGCGAACACGGGGCTGCGCGGCACGGGGCGGAAGTCGCCCGCCTTCTCGGTGACGATGGGCTTGGGCGCGGCGCCGTCGCGGCGTGCCGGCGCAGAGGTCGCCGGGCGCGGCGCCGGTGCGGGCGACGACGCGGCCGCGGGGCCGCCCACGGACACGGTGGCCACGCGCGTCACCGGCAGCGGCGCCGCCACCGATGCGGCATCGGCCACCGTCGCCGGCACGCTGGCCGGCAGGGACGCGGCCAGCGCGGGGTCCGCGGCACTGGCCGCGGCGGACGCGGCGGCATCGACGGCCGGCGGCGCATGGCGGGCCAGGTTGCCACGCAGCTGCACGACGAACAGCGCCAGCAGCAGTACGGCCAACCCGCCGGCGCCGGCCAGCAGCAGCGGCCGGCGGCTGCGGGCCGGGGCGGGCGGCACGACGGTGGTGTGCAGCAGGTCCTCGGGCAGGGCCTGCACGGTGTCGGCAAACTCGATGTCCAGCCGTCCCGCCGGCGCCGCCTCGGCGGCGGGCGGTGGGGGCGCGCGGCGTGGCGCGGCGGCCTGCGGCGGCGGCACCTGGGCATGGCCGTCCAGCACGTCGCGCCACGCCGCGGGGGGGGGGGGGGGGGGCGGGCGGGGGGGCGGGGGGGCGGGGGGGGGGGGCGCGGGGGGGGGGCGGCCCCCCCCCCCCCCCCCCCCCGAGGCGCTCTGCGGACGCTGGTGCGGCGCCACGCGCAGCGCCCAGTCCAGCGCGGCGAGGAAGTTCGTCGAATACCCCTCAACGGCCAGCGGCGCCAGCTCGTCGCCCATCGCGCGGGCCGTGCAGGGCGGCGGCGGGTGGCCGGTCAGCAGCTCGTGCATGACGGCGGCCAGCGCGTAGAAGTCGGTCCACGGCCCCTGCTTCAGGCTGGTCGCCTCGGCGTACTGCTCGATGGGCGCGAAGCTGGGCTTGAGGATGGCGGTGAAGACCTGCGTGCGGTCGCCGATGGCCTGCCGCGCGGCGCCGAAGTCCAGCAGGATGGGTGGGCCGCCGTCGGCCGGCAGGAAGATGTTGTCGGGCGCGACGTCGCGGTGCCAGACCTGCTGCGCGTGCAGCGCCTCCAGGCCGCTGAGCACCGCGTCGAACACGCGTCGCACCCAGGCCTCGGGCGGCGGCGTGGGCAGTGCCTTGCGCTGCTCGCGCAGGTTCTGGCCCACCAGCCGCGGCATGGCCATGTAGGCGGTGCCGTTGGCCTCCCAGAAGCGGTAGACCTTGAGCAGTGACGGGTGGTCGAACCGGGCCAGCAGGCGCGCCTCGTTGACGAAGCTGCGCCGGCCCAGCTCGAAGGTCTCGCGCATCGAGATGGAGCGCACGGAGACCTGCGAGCGGCCGTCGCGCTGCGCGAACTGGCTGGGCATGTACTCCTTGATCGCGATCTCGCGCTGCAGCGCATGGTCGCGCGCCAGGTAGACGATGCCGAAGCCGCCCACGCCCAGCGTGCCCAGCACCTCCAGCTCGCCGAAGCGGGTGCCGGGCGGCAGGGCGTTGATGGCGTCGTCGGCGGAAACGGTCATGGCGCGCGAGGGTAACGCAGCCTTTGCGGCGCGACAGCCCGAAAACCCGGGCAAGCGCGGCACTTCGCCGCGTTCAGCGCGGCGGCGTCCCCAGCCCGGCGGATGCCAGGCGCTCGGCCCACCGGCGGCGCTGGGCCGCGTCGTCGGCCCAGGCGGCCTGGGCGGCGTCGGCGTGGCGGGCGGCCAGCGCCTCCTCGCGCAGCCGCGCGTAGACCTGGGCCAGCCGCGCATGCAGCGCGGCGCGCTCGTCGAGGTCGCAGTGCTGCGGGTCCTCGGCCTGCACCTCGACGGCGGCCTGGTCGGCCAGCGCGCGGGCTCGCAGCGCCTCGCCGGTGTTGGCCCAGCACCAGGCCAGGTCGGCCAGCAGGCTGCCCCCCACACGGGCCAGGCCGGTGGCGACGGCCTCGGGCAGGTGCGCCTCCAGCAGCGCGGCGGCGGCGGCGAAATCGCCCTGCACGGTGAGCAGCTGGGCGCGCAGCAGCGGCGTCAGGTCGGCGCGGGCGGAGCCGCCCACGGCGTCGTCGAAGTGGCCGATGGAGTCCACGCCCAGCAGCACGGCCGGCGCCTCGCCGGGCTCGCCGGCCAGCGCCGCATGGCGGATGCGCAGCGCGCGCATCTGCATCTGGTTGTAGAGCAGCGCCGCGAGGCCGGCGTCATCGCCATCCGCGCTGGCAGCGCGGCGGCCGAACGCGTACCAGCCGGAAGCGGTGGCCTCGTCGTTGGCCAGGTCCCAGGCCATGCCCAGCGCCGACGCGACGCGGCAGGCGGCGGCATGGTCGGGCGCCGCGAGCGCGGCGCGGGCGTGGGCCACGAGGCGGTCGATGTCGCGGTCGACGAAGGCCATCTGCGCCAGCCAGGCATCGGCCAGCATCTGCAGGCTGCCCAGGCCCGCGGCGGACGCCATCACCTGGGCGCGACGCACGCGCTCGCAGGCTCCGCCACCAAAGGCCGTGAAATAAGCCGCCAGCCCCTCGGCCAGGTGCAGCCACGCGGCCAGCTCGACGCGCGGCTGAGCCAGCGCGCGGGCCTGGAGCCGGTTCAGTTCCTCGCGGGCCTCGGCCTCGCGGCCATGCCGCAGCCACAGGATGGCGCGCTGGGCCTGCAGCACCGCACTGCGGCCGGGCATCGCGGCGACGGCGGCGATCTCGCCGTCCAGCCGCTGGGCCAGCCGGCTGCGCAGTTTGACGCTCACGACTGCTCCCCTCGCGCGAGATGCGGTCCCGCGAGGCGGGAGCGCGCTGGCTGGGGGCGGCCCGTCGCTGCGCTCATGCCGTCAGCCGCTGCAGCGCTTCTTCATACTTCTCGACGGTCTTGGCGATGACGCTGGCCGGCAGCGCCGGCGCGGGCGCCACCTTGCCCCAGGGCTGGCCGTCCACGGTGGCCTGCTCCAGCCAGTCGCGCACGAACTGCTTGTCGTAGCTGGGCGGGTTGCTGCCGGGCGCGTAGCTCTCGACGGGCCAGTAGCGCGAGGAGTCGGGCGTCAGCACCTCGTCCATCAGCGTCAGCGTGCCGTCGGCGTCCAGGCCGAACTCGAACTTGGTGTCGGCAATGATGATGCCCTTGGTCAGCGCGAAGTCGGCGGCGCGCTGGTAGAGCTGGATGGAGATGTCGCGCACGCGCGTGGCCAGCTCGGTGCCGATGATGGCAGCGGCCTGCTCGAACGAGATGTTCTCGTCGTGGTCGCCCATCTCGGCCTTGGTGGCGGGCGTGAAGATGGGCGCGGGCAGCTTGTCGGCATTGCGCAGGCCGGCGGGAAGCGCGACGCCGCAGACGCTCTGCGTCTTCTGGTATTCGGCCCAGCCGCTGCCGGCGAGATACCCGCGCACGACGGCCTCGATGGGCAGCGGCTTCAGGCGCTTGACCAGCATCGCGCGGTCGCGGATCTGCTCGCGCTCGGCACCGGTGACGACGGACAGCGGGTCTTCGCCGGTCAGGTGATTCGGGACGATGCCGTCGAGCTTGTCGAACCAGAACAGCGCCATCTTCGTCAGCAGCGCGCCCTTGCCGGGAATGGGCTCGCCCATGATGACGTCGAAGGCCGACAGCCGGTCGCTGGCGACCATCAGGATGCGGTCCTCGCCGACGGCGTAGTTCTCCCGCACCTTGCCGCGGCCGAGCAGGGGGAGGGACGTGAGGCTGGATTCGTAGAGGGCTTGAGGCATGGCGGCGATTTTAGGTGCCGCCCCGCTGCCCGCGATGCCGGCCCTCAGCGCGGCGCGACGGCGTCGAAGCCGGCGTAGCGGGCGATGAAGCGCGCCCGGCCCTCGCGGGCGAAGGCGTCGGCGTCCCAGTCGCCCGGCAGCAGCCGCGGCGCGAACGCATCGCGGAAGCGGTAGACCTGGGCCGGCAGCGTGCGGCCGTCGGCCAGCGCGACGACGACGTCCACGCGCTCGTACTCCTCGCCCTCGAACGCGTCCAGCCGCGCCCAGGCGGCCTCGGTGACGTCGCGGTACAGCACGCCGGGCACGGTGGCGCCGGCGGCCGGGCGCAGGCCGGGGTAGTCCTGCCCGCGCACCGGGTGGCGGCGGTGGCCCGCCAGCGAGGCGGGCTCGCCGGCGACCTCATGGCCGCAGACGCGGCCCATGATGTCGGCCCACATCAGCGAGCCGTAGGTGAAGCAGTGACGGGCAGTCACTGCGCTGCTCACTGGACTTTCTGCGCCAGCTCGCCGCGCGCGTAGGCGGCGGCGATGTCGACCAGCGTGCGGCCCTTGATCTTGGCGGCCTGGCCTTCGCAACCGAACTCCATGTAGCGCTGCTTGGCGATGGCCTTGGCGGCCTCGCGGGCGGGCTTGAGCCATTCGCGGGCGTCGAACTTGTCGGGGTTCTCGGCCATGAACTTGCGCACCGCGCCGGTCATCGCGAGGCGGATGTCGGTGTCGATGTTGATCTTGCGCACGCCGTGCTTGATGGCTTCCT
>JAYSCT010000211.1:0-4877 GCA_041914785.1 Roseateles sp. | reverse complement strand
AGCGCGAAGACCTCGGTCTTGTAGAGGTCGCCGATCAGGCCCAGGCCGCCGTTGGTGTCGCCGTACAACGTGCAGTAACCCACCGACACCTCGCTCTTGTTGCCGGTGGTCAGCAGCAGGTGGCCGTTGGCATTCGAATAGGCCATCAGGGTGGTGCCGCGCACGCGCGCCTGCAGGTTCTCCAGCGCCAGGCCCTGCATGGGCGTGCCGATGCTGTCGGCGAACTGCGCCTTCAGCGCGTCGACGGCCCCGTGGATGGGATGGTTCAGCAGCGGGATGCCGAGGTTGCGGCACAGCGCCTCGGAGTCCGTCACCGAGCCGGCGGACGAGAAGCTGGACGGCATCGTGATGCCGACGACGTTGTCCGCGCCCAGTGCCTCGGCGGCCAGCGCCAGCGTCAGCGCGCTGTCGATGCCGCCAGAGCAGCCGACGACGGCCTGCGTGAAGCCGCAGCGGCGCGCGTAGTCGCGCAGGCCCAGCACGATCTGCGCGCGGTAGAAGGCCATCGCGCTCATCCCCGCCGGGTCAGGCCGCGCGGGGCGGTGGCCGTCCAGCTCGACGAAGCGGCCGTCCTCGAAGCCCAGTGTGCGGACGGACTCGACGAAGCGCTCGGCCTCGAAGACGACGCCAGCCTCGGGCTCGACGGCAAAGCTGGCGCCGTCGTAGACGAGCTGGTCATGCCCGCCGACATGGTTGACGTAGAGGATGGGCAGGCCGTTGCGCCGGGCTGCCGCCGTGAACACTTGGTGGCGTTGCTCGCGTTTGCCGATGTGGCTGGGGCTGGCGTTGATGCTGACGACGAGGTCGGGCGCGGCGTCGCGCAGGCGCTCGAAAGGGTTCACGCCGTAGTCGGCACCGTCGTCGTTCCAGCCGTCCTCGCAGATCAGCAGGCCCACCTGGGCCGAGCCGACGCGCAGCACCTTGGCGACGTCGGGCCCGGGCTCGAAGTGGCGGCGCTCGTCGAAGATGTTGTAGGTGGGCAGCAGCTGCTTGGCATAGCGCAGCAGCACCTCGCCGCCCTTGAGCACCAGCAGGCCGTTCTCCAGCGGCTTGCCCGGGCCGTCACGCAGCAGCGGCGCGCCGAACACCCAGGTCAGGTCGGGCAGCTCGCGCGAAGCCTGGCGCAGCGACTGCAGGCCGGCCTCGACCTGGCGCAGGAAGGCCGGTTCGTCCAGCAGGTCACCAGGGTAGTAGCCGCTGACGGCCAGTTCGGGGAAGACGACCAGCTGCGAACCCGCCCACGCCGCCTGCCGCGCGGCGGCCACCATGCGCTGCACATTGCCCGCCACGTCACCGACGGTGAGGTTCAGCTGGGCGAGGGTGAGCTTGATCATGACTTGATGCCGAAGACCTGGCGCAGATAGGCCAGGAAGGTCTCGTCCTCGCACAGCGTCTTGCCGGGGCTGTCGCTGAGCTTGGCCACGGGCTGGCCGTTGGCATGCGTGAGCTTCATGACGATGTTCAGCGGCGTGAGGCCCAGGTCGTTGCTGAGGTGGGTGCCGATACCGAAGCCCAGCTGCACGCGGTCAGCAAAGTGGCGGTACAGCTCGATGGCCTTCGTGACGGTGAGGCCGTCGCTGAACACGAGGCGCTTGGTGTGGGTGTCGATGCGCAGCCTGGCGTAGTGGGCCAGTGCCTTCTCGCCCCACACGACCGGGTCGCCGCTGTCGTGGCGCAGGCCGTCGAAGAGCTTGGCGAAGTAGAGGTCGAAGTCGGCCAGGAAGGCGTCCATGCCGACGACGTCGGTCAGCGCCGTGCCGAGGTCGCCGCGGTACTCCTGCACCCAGTCCTCCAGCGCGGCCTTCTGGTGGTCGCGCAGCCGCACGGTGCCCAGCGCCTGGTAGGTCTGCAGGTACTCGTGCGCCATCGTGCCGATGGGCACCAGGCCCAGCTCCTTGGCCAGCAGCACGTTGGAGCTGCCCTTGAAATGCTGGGGTAGCGCGTCGCGCAGCTGCCGCACCACCTCGCGCTGCCAGGGGCCCGAGAAGCGGCGGCGCAGGCCGAAGTCGAACAGGTCGAACGGGTGGCGCTGCGGGCGCGGCTCGGCGGCAAAGGCCTGCAGCGCAGCGATCTTGGCGCTGAGCCGGCGCTGGCCTTCCGCCCTCACCTCAGGCGTGTCCAGGCGGCGAAAGTACAGCTCGTTGACGATGGCCAGCACCGGGATCTCGAAGCCCATCACGTGCACCTGCGGCCCGCGGGCGACGATGTGCAGCTGCTCGCCATCGGTGCTCACGTCGATGAACGCACGCTGGAAGCGGAAGATGCGCAGGAAGTCGACGAAGTCGCTCTTGATGAAGCGCAGGCCCTGCAGGTAGGCCAGTTCGTCCTCGCGGAAGCTCAGGGCGCACAGCGCGTCCAGCTCGCGCTCGACGTCGGCCTTCAGCTCGGCCAGCGGGTAGCCGGGCCGGTTGCGGCAGACGAAGCGGTACTCGCTCTGCGTCTGCGGGTGCCGATGCAGCAGCGTCTGCCACATCGTGAACTTGTAGAGGTCGGTGTCCAGCAGGCTGGTGATGACGGGGGTGTTCATGCGGTTCCTCAAATCTCCGTGCTGAGGGCCAGCTGCAGGCCGGCGGCGCGCATGGCTGCCAGGAATTCGGCCTGCTGCGCCTCGAAGCCCGTCACGGGGCTGATGCAGTCGGTCAGCAGCACCAGCTTGCCGAGCTGCCGGGACGGCAGGTGGGCGACCAGGTGCTCCACCGTGGCGCGCACGCAGTGGCTGCCGGCCTCGCCGGCGATGAGCACGCGGTCGAAGCGGTCCAGCGCCGTCAGCAGCGCCTGGTTCAGCGCCGTGCCGTCGTCGGCCGGGTCGGGCACCTCGGCCTGCAGCGCGCTGTAGTGCTCGGTCCAGGGGTTCTCGCCCTTGGTGACGACCTCGACCGAGCGGCCCTGCGAGTCCGCCCACGCGTCCAGCGCGGCCTGCAGGCCGGCATGCACGCCGTGGCCCCAGCTGCCCATCTGGCAGTGCACGGGCCACACCATCAACGTGTAGCGGCCGGTGGCCTCCAGCGCGTCCAGGTAGGCCAGCACGCGGCCCAGCACGGCGGCGTCGCGCGGCCGGTAGTCGCCGGCCCGCACCTGCGCGGCCGTGATGGGCGTGAACGGCCCCGGCGCGCGGCCCGTGGCGGCCGCCACCCAGAAACCGGTGTGGGCGATGTCGATGCGGTGGTGGGAGTCCAGCGTCACGGTGATGGCGTCCAGGCCATCGCCCAGGCGCTGCACCAGTTGCGCGGCGCGCTGCAGGTCGGCGTGGGCGCCGGCCACCGGCAGCGCGGGGCGCAGCAGCTCACCGTTCACCGGCGAGCGCGGCAGCCAGTCCTCGGGCAGATCGCAGAAGTCGTTCTGCGGGTCGATCAACAGCAGATGTGTCGTCATGGGCAGGTCCTGTCGTGGTGTGGCGCCATGATAACCCCACTTAAATTAACAATGCAACTAAGTGGCTGTGAAGGATCGACCAGCCAGTCGACCGCTTATCCTCGCTTCGGTGAACGATTCAACGAACTCCCCGCCCGACCACCGGCTGATCTGCACGGTGGACATCGTGCTGCTGACGCTGCGCGCCGGGCAGCTGCAGGTGATGCTGCTCAAGCGCGACCGCGAGCCCTTCGCCGGTGCGCTGGCGCTGCCGGGCGGCTACGTGCACGCCAGCGAAGACCAGGACTGCGAGGACGCCGCCCAGCGCGTGCTGCTGAACAAGGCCGGGCTGCAGAGCCCTTACCTGGAGCAGTTGGCCAGCTTCAGCGGCCCGGCCCGCGACCCGCGCGGCTGGAGCGTGTCGGTGGCCTACATGGCGCTGGTGCCGGCACCCGAGCCCGCCCTGCCCGGCCAGCACTGGCTGCCGGTGGACCGCCTGCCGCAGCTGCCGTTCGACCACGGCCGCATCGTCGCCGCGGCCGCCGAACGCGTGCGCAACAAGAGCCAGTACTCGTCGCTGCCCGTGCACCTGTGCCCCGAGCCGTTCACGCTGCCGCAGCTGCACGGCATCTACGAGACGCTGCTGGGCGAGGCCATCAACCCGGTGAGCTTTCGCCGCAAGATGGACGAGCTGGCCATCCTCGAACCGGTGCCGGGCGCCAAGCGCGCCGAAGGCCCGCACCGGCCGGCCCAGCTGTACCGGCTGAAGGACGAGTTCCGGCAGACGCTGCGCCTCGTCGGGCGCGGGCTGAACGCCTGAAGAAAAACGCCCGGACCGTGGAGCGGCCCGGGCGTTGAACGGGGGATGTGGGCGCGTCAGCGCAGCGTGTAGCCGCGACCGTCCATGCAGGCCTCGACGGCGCGGTTGAACACATCGCTGTCGGCCATGGCGGCCTGCTGCGTCGTCGCCCAGCGGTTGCAGTCCCGCCGATCGAATTCCAGCTGTTCGGCGCCCTGGCCGTTGCGCGGGTAGATGACGGGCGCCGGCCGGCTGGGCGCGGCGCTGACGACGGGGGCCGGCACATAGACCGTCTGCACCGGCGGCGGGGGCGGAGGCGGCGGCGCGTAGACGACGTCCGGCGCGCGGTCCGCACGGCTGGCCAGCGCGATCAGCGGCACCGCCAGCGCCAGGCCCAGCACCACGGCACCCGCGGACGAACCGCGGTGGTGGTGGTGATGGTGGTCATAGCGGTCGTAATAACGCGGGCCGGCGCTGGCGAGGCCTTGGCCCGCCACCAGGGCGGTCACGATCAGGGCACGGACGATGGGCTTCACGGCGGCCTCGCTGGGGGATGGAACACCGCCAACGCTACAGCAGTGCGGCCGGTTTACACCGCAGCGCCGGAAACTTGTAACGAATGAAAAACGCCCGGGTTCGTGAGAACCCGGGCGCCTGGGATGGGGTGGCCTGTCCGGAGGGACTCGAACCCCCGACCTGCTGCTTAGAAGGCAGCTGCTCTATCCAG
>JAYSCT010000210.1:0-5150 GCA_041914785.1 Roseateles sp. | reverse complement strand
AAAAGATAATACATCAGGTGCCCGCCATCGAGCATCGGCAGCGGCAGCAGGTTCAGCACGGCCAGGCTCATGGAGATCTTCGCGAGGAAGTCCAGGAACGGCGTCAGCCCTGCCTGCGCCGACTGGCCCGCATAGTCTGCAATGGTCAGCGGGCCACTGAAGTTCTTTACCGACGCTTCACCCACCAGGATGCGGCCGATCAGCTTCACGGTGGTGGCCGCCATGTCCCAGCTCTGCTGGGCGCCGCGCAGCAGGCCGTCCGCCAGCCCATAGCTGACGGTCACCGTTTCCGGCTGTGTGCCGACGCCGATTTCCAGGCGCGCGATGCGTCGCCCGCCCTCGTCCACCAGCCTCGGCGTGGGCGCCAGCTCGACGACCCGGCCGGCGCGCTCGACGCGCCAGGCCATCGCGCGCGGCCGCTCGCCGTCGTGGGCGCGGCGGATGGCGTCGCGCAGGTAGCCCGCATCGGGCACCGGCTGGCCGTCGATGGACAGCACGCGGTCGCCGGCCTGCAGCCCGGCGGCGTCGCCGGCGCCACCGGCCACCACCTGGCGGATCAACGGCTCGGCCAGCGGCACCAGGCCAATCTCGCTGAACAGCTTGCCGTCGGGCGAGCGACCGGCCAGCCGCTCGGTCTCCAGCCGCAGGCTGCGCGAGCCATGCCCCTGGGCGCCGCTGACAGACAGGTGCAGGCTCTCGCCCAGCGCCTGCGCGCGGCCGATGGCGGCCTGCAGCTCGGTCAGCGAGGCGATGTCGTCCCATTGCTGACCGTCCTGCGAGACGGCGTGCACCTGGTCGCCGGCACGCAGACCGGCGCGTTCGGCCAGCGACGCGGCGGGCGGCGTGCCCAGCACGGCCTTGGGCTGCTCGCTGCCCAGCCAGGCCACGGCGGCGAACAGCGCAATGGCCAGCAGCCAGTTGGCGATGGGGCCAGCCGCGATGATGGCGGCGCGCTGGCGCAGCGGTCGGCTCTGGAAGGCCTGCTCGCGCTCGTGGGGCGCCACGGGCTCGTCCCCCATGCCCAGCATGCGCACATAGCCGCCCAGCGGGATGGCACTGATCGCGAACTCGGTGCCGCCGCGACCCACGCGGCGCCACAGCACGCGGCCGAAGCCCACCGAGAAACGCAGCACCTTGACGCCGCAGGCCCGCGCGACTCGGTAGTGGCCCCACTCGTGGAAGGGCACGAGGATGCCGATGGCGATGAGGAACCAGAAGGCCTTCTGGATCACGTCCATGCGAGCACCCGCTGTTGCGCCACGTCACGCACGCGGGCGTCCAGCGCCAGCAGGCCGTCGATGCTCGCGCAGTCGGCGGCGCTGGGCGCCACGGCCGCGAGGCAGTCGGCGTTCAGCGCATGGATGCGGTCGAAGCGCAGCCGGCCGTTCAGGAAGGCCTCGACGGCCACCTCGTTGGCCGCGTTCAGCACCGTGGTGCTGCCCTCGGGCGCCCGCAGCGCCTGCCACGACAGGTGCAGGCCGGGGAAGCGCACGGCGTCGGCCTCCTCGAAGGTGAGGCTGGGCGTGGTCAGCAGGTCCAGCCGGCTGGCGCCCGACGTGATGCGCTCGGGGAAGGACAGGCCGTAGGCGATGGGCACGCGCATGTCGGGAGTGCCGAGCTGCGCGAGCACCGACTGGTCGCGGCAGACCACCATCGAATGGATGATGCTCTGCGGATGGATCAGCACCTTGATCTGCTCGGGCGCGAGGCTGAACAGCCAGCGCGCCTCGATGACCTCCAGCGCCTTGTTCATCATCGTCGCCGAGTCGACCGAGATCTTGCGGCCCATGACCCAGTTGGGGTGGGCGCAGGCCTGGTCCGGCGTCACGTCGGCCAGCGTCCTGGGGTCGCGGCTGCGGAACGGGCCGCCGGACGCCGTCAGCACGATGTGGTCGATGCGGTCCTGCCAGGTCGTACGGTCTTCCGGCAGGCACTGGAAGATGGCCGAGTGCTCGCTGTCGATGGGCAGCAGCGTGGCGCCGCCCTGCTCCACGGCCTGCATGAACAGCGCACCGCCGACGACGATGGCCTCCTTGTTGGCCAGCAGCAGCCGCTTGCCGGCCCGCGCCGCCGCGATGGCAGGCGCCAGGCCGGCGGCGCCGACGATGGCCGCCATGACGGTGTCGACCTCCGGGTGGGCGGCGATGTGGGCCAGCTTGTCGGCGCCGTCCAGCACCTCGGTGCGGCTGCCGGCTTCGCGCAGGCGTTCGCGCAGCCGCGCCGCGGCGTCGCGCTCGGGCATGACGGCAAAGCGCGGCTGCCATTGCAGGCATTGCTGCAGCAGTTCGTCGACGCGGCTCATCGCGCTCAGCGCGACGACCTCGTAGCGCTCGGGGTGGCGGGCCAGCACGTCCAGCGTGTTGACGCCGATGGAGCCGGTCGAGCCGAGGACGCAGACGCGTTGACGATTCATAGCGAGATGAGCGCAAGCGCCAGCGGGAAGACGGGCAGCAGCGCGTCGATGCGGTCCAGCACGCCGCCATGGCCCGGCAGCAGGTTGCTGCTGTCCTTGGCACCGGCGGCGCGCTTGACGAGGGATTCGAAGAGGTCGCCGACGACGCTCATCGCGCCGAGGAAGACCAGGGCCAGCAGCGACACGACACCGTGGCGCTGCACCAGCAGCGTGTAGAGGCTGGGCGAGTCGACGGCGACCCGCACGTCGATGACGTGGACCCACACGAAGCCCAGCAGGATGACGCCCGCCATGCCGCCCCAGGCGCCCTCCCAGCTCTTGCCGGGACTGATGGCCGGGGCCAGCTTGCGCTTGCCGAACGCGCGACCGCAGAAGTAGGCGGCGATGTCGGCCATCCAGACCAGGCAGAACACCGACAGGATGAAGTTGATGCCGTGCACCTTGGCCTGCACGATGGCCAGCCAGGCCCCCCACAGCAGCACCGCGCCGAGCGCGAGCCGGCCGACCTGCGCGATGCGCGGCCAGCCCGTGGGCCCGGCACGCAGCGCGTAGGCCCCGCCCAGCACCCAGACGCCGGTGGGCAGCCACCAGATCCACGCCGACGGCGCGTTCAGGCCGCCGATCAGCAGCGTCCAGATGCAGGCCAGCGCCAGCGACACGCCGGCCGCCAGGGCGCCCGTGCCGGGCAGGCCGTTCAGCCGCGCCCATTCCCAGCCGGCCGCGCCGATCATCAGCACGGTGAGCCCGGCGAAGTACCAGGGCGAGGCAGCGAACAGCGCGGGCAGCAGGACGGCCAGCAGGACGATGGCGGTGATGACGCGGGTCTTGAGCATGGCGCCCTCGGGGTCAGGCGGCGGCGGGGGTGTCCTTGACCCCGCCAAAACGGCGATCGCGGGCGTGGAACGCGGCGATCGCCGCATCCAGTTCGCGCTCACCGAACTCGGGCCACAGGCAGTCCGAGAACACGAATTCCGAGTAAGCCACCTGCCACAGCATGAAGTTGCTGATGCGCACCTCGCCACCGGTGCGGATGAACAGGTCGGGGTCCGGCGAGTGGCTGAGCGACATGAACCCGGCCAGCCGGTCCTCGGTCAATTCGTGGGCGGGCACGCCGGCGGCCATCGCCTTGCGGCAGGCCTGCACGATGTCCCAGCGCCCCCCGTAGTTGAACGCAACGTTCAGCGTCAGCTTGGTGTTGGCGGCCGTCATGCGCTCGGCTTCGTTCCACGCATGCTGTAGCTTCTCGGAGACCGTGTCTCGATCGCCGATGACGCGCACGCGCACACCCAGCCCGTCCAGCTTCTTCAGGTAGCGCGACACGGCTGCCAGCACCAGCCCCATCAGGCCGGAGACTTCATCATCCGGCCGCTTCCAGTTCTCGCTGGAGAACGCGAAGACGGTCAGGTGCTCGATGTCGCGCGCGATGCAGGCCTGGATGACCTTGACGACGGACTCCACGCCCGCCTTGTGGCCGAAGAAACGCGGCAGGAAGCGCTTCTTGGCCCAGCGGCCGTTGCCGTCCATGACGATGGCGACATGGCGCGGCGGCGCCGGACGCTCTTGCGCCACGGTGACGACCGCGCTCAAACCGCGAGGATCTCGGCTTCCTTGGCCGAGATCACCTTGTCGATCTCGGCGATCACGCGGTCGGTGAGCTTCTGCACCTCGTCGAGGCTGCGACGCTCGTCGTCCTCGCCGATCTCCTTGTCCTTCAGCAGTTTCTTGGCCTGCTCGTTGGCGTCGCGGCGCAGGTTGCGCACGGCCACCTTGGCGTCTTCACCGGCATTGCGCACGACCTTGGTCAGGTCTTTGCGGCGCTCCTCGGTCAGCGGCGGCATCGGCACGCGGATCAGGTCGCCCTGCGAGGCCGGGTTCAGGCCCAAGTCGCTCTCGCGTATGGCCTTCTCGATCTTGGCGCCCATGCCTTTTTCCCAGGGCTGGACGGAGATGGTGCGCGCATCCAGCAGCGTCACGTTCGCGACCTGGCTGATCGGCACCATGGAGCCGTAGTAGTCGACGCTGACCTGGTCCAGGATGCCCGGGTGGGCGCGGCCGGTGCGGATCTTCTGCAGTTCGCCTTTCAGCGACTCGACGGACTTGGCCATCTTGGCCTCGGCGTTCTTCTTGATGTCGGCAGTGCTCATGATCGATACCTATTTCTCTGCGGGAGCGGCCACCCGGGTGTCAGCAGGCAGGCCCGCCCCCAACTCACGGAAGCGTCAGACGTGGACCAGCGTGCCCTCGTCCTCGCCCTGCACGACGCGCTTGAGCGCGCCGGGCTTGAAGATGCTGAACACCTTGATCGGCAGCTTCTGGTCGCGGCACAGCGCGAAGGCGGCGCCGTCCATGACCTGCAGGTTGCGGCTGATGGCCTCGTCGAAGGTGATGGCCGAGTAGCGCTTGGCCTCGGGATCCTTCTTGGGGTCGGCCGTGTAGACGCCGTCGACCTTGGTGGCCTTCAGCACGATCTCGGCGCCGATCTCGGCACCGCGCAGCGCGGCGGCCGTGTCGGTCGTGAAGAAGGGGTTGCCGGTGCCCGCGGCGAAGACGACGACCTTGCCCTCTTCGAGGTATTGCAGCGCCTTGGGGCGCACATAGGGCTCGACGACCTGCTCGATGCCGATGGCCGACATCACGCGGGCGACCATGCCCTCCTGGCGCATCGTGTCGGCCAGCGCCAGCGAGTTCATCACCGTGGCCAGCATGCCCATGTAGTCGGCGGTGGCGCGGTCCATGC
>JAYSCT010000209.1:0-5329 GCA_041914785.1 Roseateles sp. | reverse complement strand
GGTCGCCGCGCCAGTAGGCGCCGGCCACCTTCATCAGCTTGAAGTGCTTGAGCTTACCCGTGGACGGCACGTGCGGGCCGCGGCAGAGGTCCTCGAAGGCGCCTTCGGCGTACAGCGACACGTCCTGGTCGGCCGGGATGCTCTCGATGATCTCGGCCTTGTAGGCCTCGCCCTGGGCCTTGAAGTGGGCGACGGCCTCGTCGCGCGGCAGCACGCGGCGGACCACCTTCTCGTCCTTCTTCGCGAGCTCGGTCATCTTGGACTCGATGGCGGCCAAGTCGTCGGGCGTGAACGGGCGCTTGTAGGCGAAGTCGTAATAGAAGCCGTTCTCGATGACCGGGCCGATGGTGACCTGGGCGTCGGGGTAGAGCGACTTCACGGCGTAGGCCAGCAGGTGGGCCGTGGAGTGGCGGATCAGCTCCAGGCCGTCGGCGTCCTTGTCGGTGACGATGGCGAGCTGGGCGTCGTGGTCGATGACGTGGCTCAGATCGACGAGCTTGCCGTCGACCTTGCCGCCGAGGGCGGCCTTGGCCAGGCCGGCGCCGATGCTGGCGGCGACGTCGCCGACCGTCAGCGCGGCGGGGTATTCACGGCGGGAGCCGTCGGGGAGTTGGATGGAAATCATGGGGTGCTCCATTCAGGGGCGGAAATGAAAAAGCGCGGCCAGGTGCCGCGCTTTGTTCGTGCCCCCGAAGTGGTGGAGAGGGCGAGAAGACGTGACGTGCCGCGGCCGACTAGTTACCGGTGAAGGTGGTGGTCGTAGTTCGCGGTGTCATAACCAGGGTGCCTTTCTCGCTCTTGTAAGGGGAGGGAACCGCGATTCTAGAGCGGGAGCGCCTGGACCGTGTCGCGCGACGTCAACGCGGCGAAGTCATCGGCGAGGCGCTGGCTGTCGCTGACGGCGATGCGCCAGCGGCGGCGGCGCTCGTCGGCGTCCAGCTGCAGGAAGTCGTTGCGGTCGGGCAGCTTGGCGCCCGGCAGCGTCGCGATCCACGCGGGCGACGGGCACAGCAGCACGACGTTGTCGAGGAAGGCCGTCGAGCGGTGGCGGTGCTTGAGCGCCTTGTCCAGCCAGCCGGGCACGACCTGGCGCTGGAAGTGCGGGTAGAGCACCAGGGGTGCGTCGGCGGCCTGCAGGGCGCGGTAGTCCAGGTGCAGGTGGTAGTCGGTGATGCCGCCGTCCCAGTAGGCGCCGCGCGGCGCGCCGGGCAGGTCGTGCTGGGCCTGCAGCCAGAACGGGATGGAGCAGCTGGCCAGCAGCGCGCCGCGCAGGTTGGCGCGCGACAGGTGCACCTCGCGCGTCGTGAAGTCGTTCAGCCGCAGCGGCAGGCGGTCACGCGGGTCGGAGAAGACGACGCGTTCGAGAAACCGACCCAGCAGCGGGCGCGACACGGCGTTGGCCGCGAACGCGCCGAGGTAGCCCAGCGGCGTGCGCAGCCGGCCTTCGCGCGCCAGCAGGCCCAGGCCCTTGTTCTGGCCGCGCGACGTGACGACGTGCAGCCGATACCGCGGGTGGGCCAGCACGTCGGCCTCGCGGCCTTCGAAGATCCCGGCCAGGATCTCGCCGAAGCGCCGGCTGACGCCCTCGGGCCGCGGGCGCTTCTCGCCGGGCAGCACGTCGTACTCCTGCGTCACGTAGGCCTCGGCCATCACGCTGAACGCGTCGGCCACGTCGCGGTGGGCGAGTGCGGCGGTGGCCATGCGCCAGGCGCCGATGCTGGCGCCGACGAGGTGCACCGGGTGGCGGCTGGGCGCCAGCCAGTCGCCGAAGATGAAGCGATCCAGGCCGTTGAGGATCAGGCCCTTGGGGCCACCGGCGGCGGCGGGGATCAGGCCGACGTCGCCCGCGCGCAAGCCGCGCTCAGCCAGGCGCGCGCGGGCGGCGGGGCCGGCGAAGACTTGAAGGGCAGGGGAGGAACTCATCGCCCGGCAAGATAGCCGACGCCGGCCGCGCGGCGTGACGCGGCCGG
Organism: Roseateles sp.; assembly: GCA_041914785.1. Lineage (GTDB taxonomy): Bacteria > Pseudomonadota > Gammaproteobacteria > Burkholderiales > Burkholderiaceae_C > Pelomonas. The sequence continues at coordinate 3,359 of JAYSCT010000209.1, read as the reverse complement.
GACGGCGCGGGGCGTCAGAACTTGTGTTCCCAGTTCACCGACCACCAGGGCACCGGCTCGCGCTCGTTGAGGCTGAAGTCGGCCTTGCCGGCATAGAACACGCGCGAACCTTGCTTGGGCTGGAACAGGCCGTTGACGCTGACGCGCACGCTGTCCTGCTTGCTGACCTGCATCATCGCGAACGCGTCCACCGAGCGGGACGCGAAGCTCTCCTGGCTCTGCACGTCGCTCTGGCGTACCTCGTAGTCCGGCGCGATCTGCGCGCTGAAGCCCATGCTGATGGGCAGGCTCTTGAGCCGATAGTCGGCGCCGAAGTTGAACTGCCAGGGCTGCTGGCCTTCCAGCCGGTTGTGCGGGCCGGGGATGTCGCCGACCGACGAGCGGTAGATGTTCAGCGACGCGCGCAGAGACAGTGCCGTCGTCGGTTCGAACAGGCTGGGGAACAGCTCGCCCGCGCGGCCCTTGACCTCCAGCTCCAGGCCTTGCGTGGTGGCCTTGCTGAGGTTGACCTGCGTGATGACCCAGCGGTCCGTCGGCGCCCAGGGCACCGTCATCAGGCGCGGCCTGTCGGTGCGGATCAGGTTGGTGATGCGGCGGTGGAACACGCCCACCGACACCAGCCCGCCGGCGGGCAGGTAGCTTTCGTACGCGATGTCCAGGCCGGTGGCCAGTTCCGGCTTGAGGGCCGGGTTGCCGCTGCGGTCGGGCGTGGTCTCGGTGTTGCCCTGCTCGATCGAGTCGTTCAGGTTGATGGACGGCCGGTTGATGAGCTGCTGGATGTCCGGTGCCTTGTAGCTGCGCGTGAGGCTGGCGCGCACCAGGTCGCGGCCCTTGGGGTCGGGCTTGAAATTCAGGTGCAGCAGCGGCGTCGTGACCTTGCTGGTGCTGCGGAAGTCGCTGCTGCCGGCCACGTCGCGGCTGCCTTCGCTGTCCATCCTGATCTGCTCATGGCGCACGCCGAAATAGGCCGACCACTGCTTGCTGATCTCCCACTCGTCCTGCGCGTAGAAGGCCGTGCGCGTGATGGTGGCGTTGAAGGGCTGGCCCTCCACGCCGGGCAGCAGCAGCGCGCCGTTCTCGGTGGTGGTGCGCTTCTCGTCGCGCACGCGGCGCTCGATCTCGCTGCCCACCGTCACGGTGTGGGCCTCGCCGGCGTACTGGCTGTACTTGCCACCCAGCGTGCTGGTGCGGTTCTTGTTGTCGCCCGTCGTGATGCGCTCGATGGGCTGCGGCGCGGAGCCGTTGCGGCCGTTGAAGGCGAAGCGGAAGTCCGCGCCGCCCGAGCCGGTGCCGGCGCGCAGTTCGATGCGGCGGTCCTCGCTGAAGCGGTTGTTGTATTGCAGGTTGATGCGGTTGGCCGAGAAGGTGCCGCGGTTGTTCGTCGTCTCGTCGATGGTGCGCGGCGTGTAGGCCGCGTCGCTGTCGGGCAGCCGGGTGACGGTGTTGGCGCCCTCGTTGCGGAAGCGGTTCTGCACGAAGAAGCCCTGCACGGACAGCGTCTCGTCCTCGCCCAGCTTCCAGTTCAGGCGCGGCGACACGTTGACGCCCCGGCCATGCCCGCGGTCCCAGCCGTCGTTGGTGACGTGCTGGCGCAGCTCGCCGGGCTTGGCGGGCGTGGCGTTGGTCAGCCGCTCGCCCTCGGTCTCGTTGAGGACGTTCCACTGGTAGACCGAGATCGGCAGCACGAAGCCCACGCCGCCGACGATGCGGTCGCCGTAGGTGAAGCCGGCGTTGATGACGGGCTTCTCGCTCGCGTAGGCCAGGCCCAGTCGCAGGTCCTTCTGCACGACGCGCGGCGCGTCCTTCAGGATGATGTTCAGCGTGCCTGCGATGGCCTGGGCGCTCTGGTCGGCCGTCGGCGCCTTGGTCACTTCCAGGCGCTCGACCTGCGCCGGGTTCAGGTTGTCAAGGCTGAAGCCCGGAGGCGCCGGCTCGCCGTTGACGAGGATCTGCGTGTACGCGCCGCCCAGGCCGCGCATGCGCAGCTGGCCGCCGGACACGTTGATGCCGGGCAGGCGCTTGAGCACGTCGGACAGCTGCGTGTCGCCGTACTTGTCCAGCTCGTCGCGGCCGTACAGCTGCTTGGCCACGGGCTCGCGGCGGCGCAGGTCGGTGTCGGTCTGCGTGCGCGACACGGACACGCGTTCCAGCTGCTGGTTGCCGGGCGACGGCGAGGTGTTGGAGGCGCGGTCGACCTCCTGCTGGGCCAGGACCAGGGCGGGACTGAGCAGGAGCAGCAGCGCGAGGGCAGGGGTTTTCAAGAAGGACTCCGGGGGTGCAGGGCGGGGCGCACCATAGCCGTGGGGACGACGGGCCGCAGCGGGGCTGCGACCAGTTGCGGTTTGAGGGGGACGACGCGCCAACGAGAGGCGCGGGCCGCATGTTGACAGCCGCGCTTGGCGGTGACGAAGGTCAGCGTTTGAGCTTGGCGAAGGCCGCGGCCATCGCGTTGCCGCCGGCCGGCTGGGCATCGCGGCCGCCGCCGGCGTGGCGCTCGTGGCGGGCGGCCGGGCGGAAGGCATTGTCCTGCTTGGGGCCGCGGGGTGCCTGCGCATCGAGCTTCATCGTCAGCGAGATGCGCTGGCGCGCCAGGTCCACCTCCAGCACCTTGACCTTGACGATGTCGCCGGTCTTGACGACCTCGCGCGCGTCGTTGACGAACTTGTTGCTCAGCTGGCTGACGTGGATGAGCCCGTCCTGGTGCACGCCCAGGTCGACGAAGGCGCCGAACTGCGCGACGTTGCTGACCGTGCCTTCGAGCAGCATGCCCGGCTGCAGGTCCTTCACGTCCTCGACGCCGTCGTTGAATCGCGCCACCTTGAAGTCCGGTCGCGGGTCGCGGCCGGGCTTTTCCAGCTCGGCCAGCACGTCCTTGACCGTGATGAGGCCGAACCTGTCGTCGGCCAGCAGTTCCGGCTTGAGGGTGCGCAGCACCTCGCTGCGGCCGATGACTTCCTCGGCCGGCCGTTTCAGCAGGCCCAGCGCCTTCTCCACCAGCGGGTAGGTCTCGGGGTGCACGCCGGAGACGTCCAGCGGGTTGTCACCGCCGCGGATGCGCAGGAAGCCGGCTGCCTGCTCGAAGGTCTTGGGGCCCAGGCCCGTCACGTCCAGCAGCTGCTGGCGGTTGCGGAACGCGCCGTGGGCGTCGCGCCAGCGCACGATGCTGGCAGCGACCGACGCCGACAGGCCCGACACGCGGGCCAGCAGCGCCTGCGACGCGGTGTTCAGGTCCACGCCCACCTTGTTCACGCAGTCCTCGACGACGGCGTCCAGCGCGCGCGCCATCTCGCTCTGGTTGACGTCGTGCTGGTACTGGCCGACGCCGATGCTCTTGGGGTCGATCTTGACCAGCTCGGCCA
>JAYSCT010000208.1:0-5348 GCA_041914785.1 Roseateles sp. | reverse complement strand
AACGGCCGGCGCATGGCCAACTTCGCGTCGCCCGGCGACGCCGCCGGCGTGGACCTGAACAGCATCCCCGCCGCGGCCATCCAGCGCGTGGAGGTGCTGCTGGACGGCGCGTCGTCGCTGTACGGCTCGGACGCCATCGGCGGCGTCATCAACTTCATCACGCGCAAGGACTTCGCCGGCGTGGACGTCAACGTGCTGGCCGGCAACACCACCGAGGGCGGCGGCGCCAACAAGCGCTCGGCCACACTGGCCGGCGGCTTCGGCGACTTCGCCCGCGACGGCTTCAACGTGATGGCCGTGCTGGACGTGCAGAAGACCAGCAGCCTGAACGCGAACAACCGCAAGTTCATCAAGGATCTCGACATCCCTGGGCGGCTGCCGGACCTGCTGTCCAGCGCGCCCTTCCCGTCCAACCTGTCGCTGTCCACCTACCAGCTCAACAGGCTGATCACCGAGGGCTACAAGGCCAACGGCAAGACCGTGCTGGACCCGGATGCCGCCTGGGTGAACCCGTCGGCCGGCGCCGGCTGCAACCCCGCCAACGGCAGCCTGTACCTGCCCGACGGCATCGGCGGCATCGACGGCTGCACGTTCGACTACATGCGCGACATCGAGCTGTACCCCAAGTCGAACAAGAGCAGCCTGTTCACGCGCGGCGTGCTGAACCTTGGCAGCGGCCACCAGCTGTTCGCCGAGGCGTCGGTGGCACGCGCCCGCACGCTGTACACGGGCACACCCAACCGCCTCAATCGCGTGTATCTCGACGTGTCCCTGGTGCCGGCCTTCAAGAACAGCGCGCTGAACAGCCTGCCGGCAGATGACGAGGAGCGCCTCATCTACACCCGCGTGCGGCTGACGGAAGCCGGCCTGCGCGTCAGCGAGCTGGTGTCCACCACGCAGCGCTACGTGGTGGGCATGAACGGCGTGCTGGGCGGCTGGGACTATGAATGGGCGCTGAACCACAGCACCAGCAAGGTTTCGGACCGCGACCGCCAGGGCTATCTGGACGAAGGCAAGATCCGCGCCGGCTTCACCACCGGCAAGCTCAATGCCTTCGGCCCGTCCAATGCGGCCGGGCTGGCGCTGTACGAGGACGCGCAGATCCGCGGCGAGGTGCGCCGCGCCACCGGCACGATGGACAGCCTGGACTTCAAGATGTCCAAGGGGCTCGCGGAGCTGGCCGGCGGCGAGCTGGCGCTGGCGCTGGGCGGCGAGCTGCGCCGCGAGAAGCAGAACTATCACCAGTCCGACGCGCTGAAGAAGGACGAGATCCTCGGCGAGACCTCGCAAGGCCCCGACTCGGACTTCGGCAAGTCGCGCCAGGTCAGCGCCGTCTTCGCCGAGATCAGCGCCCCGGTCACCAAGCAGCTGGAGCTGCAGGCCGCGCTGCGCTACGAGCACTACCAGGTCAGCGGCGGCGCGGCCAGCCCCAAGCTGGGCCTGAAGTACGTACCGTCGCCGGAGCTGCTGCTGCGCGCGTCGGTGGGCAAGGGCTTCCGCGCGCCCAGCCTGTCGGACCTCTACCGCCCGCTCACGTCCGGCTCGTCCGCCACGCTGCCTGACCCGCTGTGCCTGGCCGACGACCCCAGCAACACGCAGACGTACTGCTCGGACATCTGGAGCACGCTGAACTACAGCAACGCCAAGCTCAAGCCCGAGAAGTCCAGCCAGTTCTCGGCCGGCGTCGTCTTCGAGCCCAGCCGCGGCGTCAACCTGAACCTGGACTACTGGTACATCCAGAAGACCAACCTGATCAGCACGCTGGGCGTGGACGTCATCCTGTCGGACGTCAACAAGTACGGCTCGTTGGTGCACCGCTACTGGGACACGGCCAACCTGCCGGCCGACTGCGTGGAAGACGCCGACCCGGACGACTTCGGCATCTGCGCCATCGACCTCGTCAAGGAGAACCGCGGCAAGCAGCGCATCTCCGGCCTGGACCTGGGCGTCAGCCTGACCGGACTGAAGACGGCCCTCGGCGAATTCGGCTTGCGGCTGAACGGCACGCTGACGCTGAAATCGCAGCAGCAGACCGGCAACGGCGATCCCTTCGTCAGCAACCTGGGCCGCTTCGTCAACGACGGCGTCGTGCAGCGCTGGCGCCATACCGTCAGCGCGGACTGGGAGCGCGGCCCGTTCTCGGCCACGCTGTCCAACACCTACCTGTCGGCCTACGACGACCAGCATGTCGTCGGCAAGCCCGACCGCAAGGTGGGCGCCTATTCGCTGTGGAACCTGTCGGCTGGCTGGGCGGCCACGAAGACGCTCACCTTCCGTGCCGGCGTGCAGAACCTGTTCGACAAGGCGCCGCCGTTCTCGCAGCAGGCCTACTTCTTCGTCAGCGGCTACGACCCCAGCTACACCGACCCGCGTGGCCGCTATGCCTACGTCAGCGCGAAGTGGACGCTGAACTGACCCGGTTGTTGCAGCCGCCGAAAGACTGACTTTCGGCCGGCGCGGATTCACGCGGCGCAGCAGGCTGGGCACAGTGAAGACCTCGCTTCACTGCCCTGCCCCGCCATGACAACGCGCCGCCCGATCAAGCTGTATCACCACCCCATCTCCGGCCACGCCCACCGCGCCCAGCTCGCGCTGAGCCTGCTGGGCCTGCCGCACGAGCTCATCCACGTCGACCTCGCCAGCCGCGCGCACAAGACGCCCGAGTTCCTGGCCATGAACCCGTTCGGCCAGATCCCGGTGCTGGACGACGACGGCACCCTCGTGCCGGACAGCGGCGCCATCCTCGTCTACCTGGCCGAGCGCTACGACGCCGACGGCCAATGGATCCCGCGCGACGCCGTGGGCCGTGCCCGCGTGCAGGCCTGGCTGTCGGCCGCCGCCGGCCCCATCGCCTACGGCGTGTCGGCGGCGCGACTGATCCACGTCGTGTCGGCCCGCTTCAACCCGGACGAGGTCATCCCGCGCGCCCACGCGCTGCTGGCCGTCGTCGAGAGCGAGTTGCAGCACCGGCCCTTCCTCATCGGCGAGCGCCCCAGCTTCGCCGACGTGGCGGCCTACAGCTACATCGCCAACGCACCGGAAGGCAACGTCGACCTGGCCGGCTACCCGGCGCTGCGCGGCTGGCTGGCCCGCATCGAGGCGCTGCCCGGGTTCGTGCCCTTTGCGCAGAGCCCCGTGGGCCTGCGGGCGGCCTGAGCCATGAGTGCCTTCCACGCCGGCGAACGGGCCATGCACGAGCGGCTGGGCATTGCTCAGCGGATGGGCGAGATCGGCCCCCGCGTCATCCGCGACCACATGCCCGACCAACACCGCCAGTTCTACGCGCAGCTGCCCTTCGTGCTGGTCGGCTCGGTGGACGAGGCCCTGCGCCCCTGGGCCTCGCTGCTGGTGGGCGAGCCGGGCTTCCTCGGTACACCGGACGCGCAGCATCTGGCCAGCACGGCGCTGCCCATGCCCGGCGACCCGCTGGCCCGCCACCTCGCGCCCGGCGCGGCGCTGGGCCTGCTGGGCATCGAGCTTCCCACGCGCCGGCGCAACCGCGTCAACGGCCATGTGGCGCGCGTCGACGGCAGCGGCTGGCTGCTGGACGTGGAAGAGACGACCGGCAACTGCCCGCAGTACATCCAGCAGCGCGACCTGACCTGGCGCCGCGACGCCGCCGACGTGAATCCCCGCGCCGTGCAGCCGCTGACGGCGCTGGACGCCGAGGCGCAGGCGCTCATCGCCAACGCCGACACCTTGTTCGTCGCCAGCCACGCGCATGGCCGCAGCGACGTGTCGCACCGCGGCGGCCGCGCCGGCTTCGTGCGCGTGGACGGCCCGGGCCGGTTGCTGGTGCCTGACTTCAGCGGCAACCTGTTCTTCATGACGCTGGGCAACTTCGTCAGCCACCCGCGCGCCGGCCTGCTGTTCATCGACTTCGAGCGCGGCGACCTGCTGAGCCTGACCGGCCGTGTCGAGCTGGTGTTCGACGGCCCCGACGTCGAGCGGCTGGACGGCGCCGAGCGCGCGTGGCGTTTCGAGCTGGACGAGGGGCTGTGGCTTCGCGACGCGCTGCCGCTGGGCTTCGACTTCAAGAGCTGGTCGCCGCGCAGCCTCGAAACCGGCAGCTGGACTAGCGCAGCTCCGGATCAGCGCCGAAGCGTTCCGCCGCCAGCTCGATGAACGCGCGCAGCTTCGGGCTGGCGTGCCGGCCCTCGTGGTGGACGAGATGGATGGGCAGCGGCGCGGGCTCGAAGTCCTGCAGCACCCGCACCAGCCGGCCGTCGCGCAGCAGCGGCGCGGCCTGGTAGCTCAGCAGCCGCGTCAGTCCCAGGCCCGCCTCGGCGGCCACGATGGCGCCGCCCACCGTCGTCGAGCGCATGCGCGCCGCGACGCGCTGCACCAGCGGCTTGCCGCGCGGGCCGGCAAAGCGCCATTCGACGCCGGGTCCGGCGCCGGTGGCCGAGATCAGCCGGTGGCCGTCCAGCGCCGCCGGCGTGGCCGGCTCGCCGTGCTCGCGCAGATAGTCCGGCGACGCGACGACGACGCGCCGCACCTGGCCCACGCGCCGCGCCTGCAGCGACGAATCGGGCAGCTCACCGATGCGCACCGCCACATCCAGCCCTTCCTCGACGAGGTTGACGATGCGGTCGACGAACACGCACTGCGCGTCCACCTCCGGGTGGCGCTTCAGGTAGTCCACCAGCACCGGCGTCACGTAGTACTGGCCGAACAGCACGGGCGCCGTCAGGCTCAGCGTGCCGCGCGGCTGCAGGTTCTGCGCGCCGGCCTCGGCCTCGGCGCGGGCGATGTCGGCCAGGATGCGCCGGCACTCGGCGGCATAGCGTTCGCCGGCCTCGGTCACGCGCACGACGCGGGTGGTGCGCGTCAGCAGCCGCTGGCCGAGGTGCTGCTCCAGGTCGGCCACGGCGCGCGTGACGACCGGCGGCGACAGCGCCAGCTGGCGCGCCGCGCTAGCGAAGCCGCCGTGGTCCACCACGGCGACGAAGATGCCCATCGCCTGCAGCCGGTCCACGCGCCGCTCAGCTGACGAGTTCGCGCACCCGGTCCGGCAGCGCGACGGCCTTGTCGGTCTGCGCGTCGAACCACAGCGTCGTCGCCCCGCCCTCGGCATAGATGACACCGGGCTCGTCGACGCGTTCCAGCGTGATCCAGGTTTCGAAGCTGGTGCGACCCGGGTCGCTGACGTAGTGCTTCGCCAGCACCTCACCCGGGCACTTGAGCTGCCGGTAGAAGTTGCAGAACGCGTTGACGATGACGGGCCCCTGCCCGCCCGGGTTGGGTGGCGCGCCGATGCTCGTCAGCCAGTCCACGCGCGCCATCTCCAGGTAGCGGAAGTACAGCGTGTTGTTGACGTGGCCCATCGCGTCCATGTCGCCCCAGCG
>JAYSCT010000207.1:0-5355 GCA_041914785.1 Roseateles sp. | reverse complement strand
CGATGGGCTGCAGGAAGCTGCCGAACTGGCTGGCCAGCACGATGTAGATGAAGATGCCGGCCAGCGCCATGGCCGCGAGCAGCCCGTTGAAGGCCTCGGCCTGCTGCTTGCCGGCGCCGTCCACTTTGAAGCTCACGCCCGGGGGAAGCTGCGTGTTCTTGATGAGCTTCTGCACGTCGGCGTTGACGTCGCCGCCCGGGCGGCCCTGCACGCCGGCGAACACGGCCTCGCGGCGCTGCAGGTTCTCGCGGCGGATGACCTCGGGGTTGAACACCGGCTCGATGGTGGCCACCTGGTCCAGCGTGATCGGCGCGCCGCTGCTGGAGAACGCGACGGGCAGCTTGCTCATCTGCTCGATGCGCTCGCGCTGTTCGCGCGGCAGGCGCAGCAGCACCTCGACCTGGTTGCCGTCCGGCGTCGTCCAGTAGGTCGCGATCTCGCCGTTGACGTAGGCGCGCAAGGACGAGGCGATCTGCGGCGCCGTCAGGCCCAGCTCGCGGATGGCGGAGTCCTTCAGGCGCACGGCGAAGGCCGGCAGGCCGGGCTTGACGGTGGTGTCGACGTCGACGGCGCCGGGGATCTTCTTGATCTTCTCGACCAGGTCGGTGGCGGACTGCGTCAGCACCTCGGGGTCGCTGCCCAGCAGCGTGATCCAGATCGGCCGGTTGAAGCCGACGCTGACCTCGATGCCGGGAATCTTGGCGATGTCGCCACGGATGGCGTCCTCGATCTCCTTCTGCGTGCGTTTGCGCTCGCTGCGGTCGGTCAGCGTGATGTTCAGCGCCGCCTGGTTGCGGCCGGTGGCCAGGCCTTCGCCGGTGCTGCCGACGACGGTGGAAACGGTCTTGATCTCGGGATAGTTCTTGAGGATCTCCTCGATCTGCGCCACCTTGGCACTGCCGCGCTCGATGCTGCTGGCCACCGGCATGCGCAGGTTGACCTGCGTGAAGCCGTTGTCCGTCTCGGGCACGAACTCGCTGCCGACCAGGGGCGCCAGCGCCAGCGCAGCGACGAAGCTGGCGACAGCGCCCCACATGACGAGGCCGCGCGGCGTCAGCGTCGCGAAGCGCAGCACGCGCCTGGCGGATTTGTCGCGCTGGCCGTCCGCGCCGAACGGGTGGCCGTAGGCGGGGATGGGTGGCACGAAGACGCGGTAGCGGCGGCCGGAGAAGGCCCAGTCGATCAGGCGCGCGTACAGGTCGTGCAGCCGGTCCATGCCCCAGTCGGTCGCGCGGATGGCGTGGCCGATGACGGGCCAATGCTTGATGCGCGCATTCGGCGGGTCGTGCCAGACGGAGGACAGCATCGGGTCCAGCGTGAAGCTGACGAACAGGCTGACGAGCACGGCCACCGCGACGGTGATGCCGAAGGGGTAGAAGAACCTGCCGATGATGCCGCCCATGAAGGCGACCGGCACGAACACGGCGCAGATGGCGAAGGTGGTCGCCATGACGGCCAGGCCGATCTCGTTGGTGCCGTCGAACGACGCGGTGCGGTGGTCCTTGCCCATGCCGACGTGGCGCACGATGTTCTCGCGCACGACGATGGCGTCGTCGATGAGCAGGCCGATGCACAGGCTCAGCGCCATCATCGTCATGAAGTTCAGCGTGAAGCCGAACGCATGCACGGCGATGAAGCTGGAGATGACGGCGATGGGCAGCGTGAGGCCCGTGATGATGGTGGAGCGCCAGCTGTGCAGGAACAGGAACACGATGGCCACGGTCAGCAGCGCGCCCTCGATCAGCGTGTGGCGCAGGCCGGTCAGCGAGCCCTTCACGAAGTCGCTGGCGGCATAGATCATGCGCAGCTCCACGTCCTTGGGCAGCGTGCGGCGCAGCTCTTCCATCGCCTCCTTCACGGCATCGCCGGTGCGGACGATGTTGGCGTCCTGCTGCTTGAAGATGTTGAAGCTGACGGCCGGCTGGCCGTTGATGCGGGCGATGCTGTCCTGCTCACGCTCGCGCTCAACCAGCGTGCCGAGGTCGTTCAGCGTCAGCGCCAGGCTGCCGCGGCGGGCCACCACCATGTTGCCGAAGGCCTTGGGATCCTTCACGCGGCCTTCCACGCGCAGGATGGCGTCGGAGGTCTGGTCGGACAGCAGGCCCACCGGCTGGTCGGCGTTGGCATCGGCCAGCGCCTTGGCGATCTCGGCCGGCGTCACGCCGTAGGCGCGCAGCCGCATGGGGTCCAGGTCGATGCGCACTTCGCGCGTCGTCATGCCGCCCACGTCCACCTTGGCCACGCCTTCCACGCGGCCCAGCCGCTTGGAGACGATGAGGTCGGCCATCATCGACAGCTCACGCGAGCCCCGCGTCGGGCTCAGCAGCGCCATCACGACGACGGGCTGCGAGTTGTCGTTCTCGAAGCGCTGCACCGTGGGCGGCTTGGCGTCCCGCGGGAAGCGGGCCTGCGCGGCGGCCACGCGGTCGCGCAGGTCCTGCATCGCGCGGCCCATGTCGGCGTTCAGCGAGAACTCGACGCTGGCCTGCACGCGGCCCTCGAAGCTGCGCGACTGGATGCGCTCCACGCCGGCAATCGTGTTCAGGGCTTCCTCCAGCGGCTTGGCGAGCTCACGCTCGACCGCCTCGGGCGAGGCGCCGGGGTAGCGCACGTCCACCGACGCGCCGGGGAAGGAGATGTCGGGCATCTGCTCGACGCCCAGGCGGGCATAGGCGAACAAGCCCAGCACGCACAAGGCCACCATCACCATGGTCGCGAAGACCGGGTTCTGGATGGAAACGCGGGTCATCCACATGGCGCGGCCCTCACTGTTGAGCCGGCGCCGACGCGCTGGCACTGGCAACCTTGGCGGACTTGGCCGCCACGATCAGCGCCGGGTCGCCCTCGCGCAGGTTGTCGAAACGCGCGGCCAGCACCTGCGCCTCGGGCTTGAGGCCGTTCAGGATCTCGACGCGGCCTTCGCGGGCATCGCTGCGGCCGGTCGTCACGACGCGGCGCACCAGCGCGCCGTTCTCGATCATCCAGACCTGCTCCTGCCCGGAATTGCGGCTGATGGCGGCGATGGGCACCGTCAGGCGCGGCGTGTCATCGGCCAGCACCACCTTGGCGGCGGCGTACTGGCCGGCGCGGTAGAGCTCCTTGGGGTTGTCCAGCACCAGCGTCACGCCGATGGAGCGCGTGCCCGGCTCGGCCGCCGGCGCGATGCGGGCGATCCTGGCTTCCACCGGCTGCTCCACACCCTCCACCTTCACCTGCACCGGCATGCCCGGCTGCAGGCGACTCACTTCGTGCGTGCCCACCAGCCCCGCCAGCTCCAGCTTGGCCAGGTCGACGATGGTCAGGATCTGCTGCTCGGCCGCCAGCTTCTCGCCCGGCAGCGCATGGCGCTTGGCGACGACGCCGTTGATGGGCGACACCAGGCCGGCCTGGCGCATCGTCACCTGGCTGGTGTCCAGCTGGGCCTTGGCGGCCAGCCAGTTGGCACGGGCGGATTCATAGGCGGCGCGGGAGTTGTCCAGCGCCGTCTGCGCGATGAAGCTCTTGGCGGCGAGGCCTTCGTTGGCCTTGTAGCTGCGCTCGGCCTGGTCCATCTGCGCGCGCATGGCTTCCACGCTCGCGCCGCGCTCGGCAATGCGATAGCGCAACTCTTCGAGGTCCACCTGGCCCAGCGCCTGGCCGGCCTTCACGCGGCTGCCCTCACCGACCGCCAGGTTCAGCAGCGTGCCGTTGGACTTGGCGCGCACGACCACCGTGCCCGGCGCCACCAGCGGCCCGCTGAACTCGATCTGTGCCGGCATGGCCGTGACGACGGGCTTGACGACCTCGCTGGCGACGAACTCCAGCGCCGGCTTGGCCTTCTCTTCACCCGGCTTCTTCGGGCCCTCGCCCTTGCTCGCCATGACCGCCACGCCGGCGCCACCCACCAGCAGCACGACTGCCGCGAGGCCACCCCACTTGAACGACTTGCGCATGACTCCCCCGATAGCTCTCTGAAACAGACCTTTGCAGTCTAGAAACGGAGCCTCGGGGGCGCATCGTCAGAGTGACGAAACGCGGATTGCGGGGGCTGAGCTGCACCCGCCCGCGATCAGGCCGGTATCAGCCGGGGCGGGAACCCGGGATGGGGTCGGTCGCCAGGTGCACGTCGCCGCACTGCGCCCTGTGACGAAGGGCATGGTCCATCAGGACCAGCGCCAACATGGCCTCGGCGATGGGCGTGGCGCGGATGCCCACGCAGGGGTCGTGGCGGCCGAAGGTCTCCACCGTCGCGGGGTTGCCGGCACGGTCGATGCTGGCCTTGGGGCTGCGGATGGAGCTGGTGGGCTTGATGGCGATGCTGGCCACGATGTCCTGCCCGGTGCTGATGCCGCCCAGCACACCGCCCGCGTTGTTGCTGGCGAAGCCGTCACGGCTGAGTTCGTCGCCATGCTCGGTGCCCTTCTGGGCGACGACGCCAAAGCCGGCCCCGATCTCCACGCCCTTGACGGCGTTGATGCCCATCAGCGCGTAGGCGATGTCGGCGTCCAGCTTGTCGAACAGCGGCTCGCCCAGGCCCACCGGCACGCCGGTGGCCTCCACGCGGATGCGCGCGCCGACCGAGTCGCCGGCGCGGCGGAGGGCGTCCATGTAGGCCTCAAGTTCCTCGATCTTGCTGGCGTTGGCCGCGAAGAACGGGTTCTGGCCCACGTGCTGCCAGCCCTCGAACGGGATGGCGATCTCGCCCAGCTGCGTCATGCAGCCGCGGAACTCGGTGCCGAACTTCTCGCGCAGCCACTTGCGGGCGACGGCCCCGGCGCCCACCATCGGCGCCGTCAGCCGCGCCGACGAGCGGCCGCCGCCGCGCGGGTCGCGCACGCCGTACTTGCGCCAGTAGGTGTAGTCGGCATGACCCGGGCGGAAGGTGTCGAGGATGTTGCCGTAGTCCTTGCTGCGCTGGTCGGTGTTCTCGATCAGCAGGCAGATCGGCGTGCCGGTCGTCACCCCCTCGTAGACGCCGGACAGGATCTTCACCGCATCGGGCTCGTTGCGCTGCGTCACATGCCGGCTGGTGCCCGGGCGGCGCCGGTCCAGCTCGGGCTGGATGTCGGCCTCGCTGAGGCTCAACCCCGGCGGGCAGCCGTCGATGACGCAGCCGATGGCCGGCCCGTGGCTTTCGCCGAAGTTGGTGACGCGGAAGAGTTCGCCGAAGGTGCTGCCTGACATATGGCCCAATTTTAGGACGCGCCCCAAAGCGAAAGCGGCCCCGCAAGGCCGCCTTCTCGGGATGCGAACCTCGCTCGGCTCAGAGCTTGGGCTCGGCCTCGGCGCTGCCCTCTTCCACCGGCCAGTCGCGGATGTAGGCCTTGAGCATGCGGTTCTCGAAGTCCTGCGAATCGACCACGGCCTTGGCCACGT
>JAYSCT010000206.1:0-5369 GCA_041914785.1 Roseateles sp. | reverse complement strand
GGCGTGTGCGCGTAGTCGACGACGACCTGCGGCAGCTCGCGGCCGTTGCCCACGCGCTGCATGCGGCCCGGCACCGGCGTCACGCGCGACAGCGCGCGTGCGACGTCGGCCAGCGTGTGGCCCTGCGCGCGCAGCGCACCAGCCACGCCCAGCAGGTTGGCGGCGTTGTAGTCGCCGATGAGGCCGGTCTGCACGGCGATGGCCTCGGCACCCTCGAGCAGCGTGAAGGCTAGGCCGTCACCGGTGTAGTGCAGGCCGCGGGCGGTCAGCCGCGCGTCCAGGCGCTCGACGCCGGTGGTCCACACGTCCAGCGCCGACAGCTCGGCGGCGAGCGAATCACCCTTGGCGTCGTCCAGGTTGACGACGGCGGCGCGCAGGCCCGGGAAGCCGAACAGCGCGCGCTTGGCCACCCAGTAGGCGTCCATGTCGCCGTGGTAGTCCAGGTGGTCCTGCGTGAAGTTGGTGAACACGGCCACGCGCACGCTGGAACCGGCCAGGCGCCCCTCATTGAGGCCGATGGAGCTGGCCTCGATGGCGCAGGCGGCGAAGTCGTCGCGCAGCATGCGAGCGAACGCGGCCTGCAGCAGCACCGGGTCGGGCGTGGTCAGGCCGTTGTAGTCGAGCTTGGGCGGCTCGCCGATGCCCAGCGTGCCGACGACGCCGCAGCGCTTGCCCAGCTGGGCCGAGGCCTGCGCGATCCACCAGGCCGACGAGGTCTTGCCGTTGGTGCCGGTGACGGCGATGACGTCCAGCGTGTCGGTGGGCTTGCCGAAGAAGGCCGCGGCGATGTCGCCGGTGCGCGCCTTCAGGCCCGGCAGCGACGCGACACGCGCATCCACGAAGCCGAAACGGTCGACACCGTCGTCTTCCACCAGGCAGGTGGCGGCGCCGGCGGCCAGTGCCGCGGCGACGTACTCGCGCCCGTCGCGGGCGTAGCCGGGCCACGCGATGAAGGCGTCGCCGGGCTGCACCTGGCGGCTGTCGGTGCGCAGCGTGCCGGTGCACCATTCGGCGAGCCAGCGCGCGGCGGCGTCAGAAGACTTGAGGCGAGTCAGCATCAGAAGCTCTCTTCCACGGCCGTAGCCTTTTGATTCGCGACGATCTGGCTCTTCACGTCGAGGTCGGGCTGCACGCCCAGCAGGCGCAGCGTCTGCGCGGTGACCTGGCTGAACACGGGCCCGGCGACCTTGCCGCCGTAATAGACGCCGGCCGTGGGCTCGTCCACCATGACGGCCACGACGATGCGCGGGTTGCTGATGGGCGCGATGCCGACGAACCAGGAGCGGTACTTGTGGCTCGCGTAGCCGCGGCCCTCCTGCTTGTGCGCCGTGCCGCTTTTGCCGCCCACGCTGTAGCCGGGCACCTGCGCGTCCGGCGCCGTGCCGCCCGGGCCGGCCGCGGCCTGCAGCATGTGGCGCAGCTCCAGCGCGACGCTGGGGGAGAACACGCGGATGCCCGGCACGGGGTGGTCGTGCGGCTGGCGCAGCATGCTGACGGGGATGATCTCGCCGTCGCGCGCAAACACCGTGTAGGCCCGCGCGAGCTGGAACAGCGAGGCCGACAGGCCGTAGCCGTAGCTCATCGTCGCCTGCTCGATGGGGCGCCAGGTCTTGTACGGCCGCAGCTTGCCGCTGACGGCACCGGGGAAGCTGATCTGCGGCCGCTGGCCCAGCCCGATGGCCGTGAACAGCTCGTGCATCTCGCGCGGCTGCATCTGCATGGCCAGCTTGGTGGTGCCGATGTTGCTGGACATCTGGATCACCTCGCGCACCGTGATGACGCCGTGCGCCTTGGTGTCGCTGATGACGGCGCCCTGGAACGGGTACTTGCCGTTGCCGGTGTCCACCAGCGTGTCGGGCTTCACGCGGCCGGTCTCCAGCGCCAGGCCGGCGATGAAGGGCTTCATCGTCGAGCCGGGCTCGAACACGTCGGTCAGCGCGCGGTTGCGCAGCTGCTCGCCGGACAGGTTCTGGCGGTTGCCCGGGTCGTAGCTCGGGAAGTTGGCCAGCGCCAGCACCTCGCCGGTCTGCGCGTCCAGCACGACGACCGAGCCGGCCTTGGCCTTGTTCGCCGCCACCGCGTCGCGGATGCGCTGGTAGGCGAAGAACTGCACCTTGGAGTCGACGGACAGGTCCACGTCGCGGCCGTTCGCCGCGGGCACGATGTCGCCGATGTCTTCCACGACGCGGCCCAGCCGGTCGCGCACCACGGAGCGCGAGCCGTCACGGCCCTGCAGCTCCTTCTGGAACGCCAGCTCGATGCCCTCCTGGCCGCGGTCCTCGACGTTGGTGAAGCCCACCACATGCGCGGCCGCCTCGCCCTCGGGGTACTTGCGGCGGTACTCGCGGTCCTGGAACACGCCCTTGGCGCCGATGGCCTTGACCTTGGCCGCCGTCTCGTCATCGGCCAGGCGCTTGAGCCACACGAAGCGCGACTCGGGGTTGAGCTTGGCCTCCAGCTCCCGGGGCGACAGGCCCAGCGCGCTGGCCAGTGCCTGGCGCTTGGCGGGGTCGGCGTCGACCTCCTTCGGGATCGCCCAGATGGACGGCACCGCCACGCTGGCGGCCAGCGTCTGGCCCGAGCGGTCGTTGATGCGGCCCCGGCTGGCCGGCAGCTCCAGCGTGTGCGCGTAGCGGGCCTCGCCCTGCTTCTGGAAGAACTCGGTGTGCAGCACCTGCACATAGATGGCGCGGCCCAGCAGGCCGGCGAACGCCAGCCCCACCAGGCCCACGAGGAAACGCGAGCGCCACGGCGGCGTCTTGGAGGCCAGGAGCGGGCTGGTGGAGTAGTTCACCGCGCGGCCCGAGCCGAGCGCGCGCGCGCCGGACTTGTTCTGCCGGGTCATTGACTCACCCCCGACGCGACGACGGCCGGCGAGATCAGCCGCATGCCCAGCCGCTCGCGCGCGACCTGCTCCACGCGCAGGTTGGTGGCCTGCGCGTGGCGCTCGGCCTTCAGCCGCTCGGCGTCGGCCGCCAGGCGCTGGCCCTCGGCCTTGATGCGGTCGCGCTCGGCGAACAGCCGGCGCGACTCGTAGGCGTTGTGCACGAGCACGATGCCGCTCGCCAGCACCGCCAGGATCAGCGCGAAGTTCAACTTGGCCACGGCATCAGGCCTTCAGCGGCGCATCGGTCCGCTCCGCGATGCGCAGCACGGCGGAGCGCGAGCGCGGGTTGGCCGCCACCTCGGCGTCGCTGGGCTTGATGCGGCCCAGCGCGTTCAGGATCAGCGGCGGTGCTGCAGCGAACGGCGCACGGCGGTCGAACACAGGCTTGCTGTACTCAGCGATGAACTGCTTCACCCGGCGGTCCTCCAGCGAGTGGAAGCTGATGACGGACAGCCGCCCGCCCGGCGCCAGCAACCGCAGCGCGGCCTTCAGCCCTTGATCAAGCTGCTCCAGTTCGCCGTTGACATGAATCCGAAGAGCTTGAAAGGTGCGCGTGGCCGGGTCCTGGCCGGGCTCGCGGGTCTTGACCGTGCGAGCCACGAGTTCGCGCAGTTCGTCGGTGCGCGTGAGCGGCGCACCGGCTTCTCGGCGAGCAACAACCGCCTTTGCAATCTGGCCAGCAAACCGTTCTTCGCCATAGTCCCGAATCACCTGTGCGATGGCGCGCTCGTCGGCGCGCGCGAGGAAGTTCGCCGCGCTCTCGCCGCGCGTGGTGTCCATGCGCATGTCCAGCGGCCCGTCGAAGCGGAAGCTGAAGCCCCGCTCCGGGTTGTCGATCTGCGGGCTGGACACGCCCAGGTCCAGCAGCACGCCGTCCACCTGGTGCACGCCGATGGCCGCCAGTTCCTTGGCCATGTCGGCAAAGCCGGCGTGGACGATGGTGAAACGCGGGTCGGTGATGGCGGCGGCCGCGGCAATCGCTTCCGGGTCGCGGTCGATGCCGACCAGCCGGCCTTCGGGCGCCAGCTTCGCCAGCAGCGTGCGCGAGTGACCGCCGCGGCCGAAGGTGCCGTCCACGTAGACGCCGTCCGGGCGCGCCAGCACGCCGTCCACCGCCTCGTCCAGCAGCACGGTGGTGTGGCGGAACGTGGCTTCCTCGTTCATCCCGGCGCCCATCAGAAGCTGAAGTCCTTGAGCGCGTCCGGCATCGGCCCGGCCAGCACCTCGGCCTCCTGGGCGACGTGGGCCTTCTTGTCCCAGATCTCGAAATGGCTGCCCATGCCCAGCAGCACGACGTCCTTGTCCAGGCCGGCGCTCTCGCGCAGCTCGGGGGAGATCAGCACGCGCGCCGCCGAGTCGATCTCGACGTCCATCGCGTTGCCCAGGAACACCCGCTTCCAGCCGGCGGCCGACATCGGCAGGCCGGCGACCTTGTCGCGGAAGGTCTCCCACGTCGGGCGCGGGAACAGCATCAGGCAGCCGTCCGGGTGCTTGGTGATCGTCAGCCGCCCCTGGCAGAGCGCCTGCAGCACCTCACGGTGTCGCGCGGGAACGCCCAGGCGCCCCTTGGCGTCCAACGCCAAGTTTGAAGCTCCCTGAAAGACGATTTCCGACACTTTTCACCACGAAACGACACTTCTCCCCACTTTAAGCCCTGACCGGACCAGGGTCAACAATCCGCACAAGTTTTTTCAATGAAATCAAGCACTTAGCGCAGGCTGTTGAAAAAACCAGTGCACATCAAAAATATCGTTCATAAATAAGGACTTGCTGAGATATTGCGAAGTTGAGCTTTAGCTTCGCTGCCGCCGGCCATGCGCCCGCCTCCCCAAATTTGGGAACCCCTCCGAAAGTTGGAAACTTCCGGTCTAAGTTGGAAAGCGGCCTGGGCGAAAGTTGGAAACTGAGCCGTTTCTCCTATGAGAACGGTGAGCCCAACCGACCGGCAGATTCCTCCGAGCAGCTCGACGCGACCGGATCAGCAAGCCAATCGCGCCAAAGTGGTCAAGATCCAACATTGGGTCAGCAGGACCCGGTGCGGACGGGCCGTGGCCGGCTGAAGCGCGGATTGAAAGTCGAGATGGGCCGTCAAAGCGAGTACGCCCCACATTCGGCTATTTCAACCACCCGCCTCCGGACAGAGGAAGCGACTCAGCACTTGCTGGCGCCTGCCTGATGCCGTCGAACTGGAAGTCAATGAAGCGAACAAGACCGCGCCGCTCAATCGACGCCAAAGCGCAGGGAGGTCGCGGCAAGCAGGAAGCCGCGCACGCGGACCTCACATCCACGGCCTTCAGCATGACGCGAATGCCCTGAACTCTGCACCAGCCGCAGCAGCCAAGCCAAAACTCCGCGACCGGTGGCTCTTCTGGTGAGCCAGCACTGTGACTATCCTCAGTTAAGTGCCGAACTCTTTTAGCGGATTCCGTAGTCGGGGAAGATGGAGGTTCTCACGCCAAACCATCAACCCCAAACAACCTCG
>JAYSCT010000205.1:0-5375 GCA_041914785.1 Roseateles sp. | reverse complement strand
AGGGGACGGCGATGCTCGCGGGTCGTGCCCCGCTCGCACATCGCCTGCGGGCCGGCTTGGGGCGGCCCGGCGCTCGGCCCGCAGTTCAACGCAACGGTCAGCGGCCGTGTTCCTGTGCGGCCAGCAGCTGCTCGTTGACGCGCCGCGCGGCGCGCAGCACCAGCGTCTCGTCCAGCTGCGCCTGCGGCGCGATCTGGCTGGCGATGTCGTCCAGCTGGTCCTGGTGGTTCAGCAGCGCCCAGGCCACCGTCGAAATGGCGGCCACGCTGCGGCGGGCCAGGCTTTCGGGCATGGTCAGCGAGGACTGGATCTCGACGTGGTGGCGCACGCTCGCGACGGCCGCGGGCGCCAGGCCCCAGCTCTCGCACAGCGCCGCGCCCAGCGCGTCGTGGCTGACGCCGAAGGCTGTCTTTTCCAGCTCCACCAGCTCGGCGTCGCGCGTGGCGGCGCGCAGCATGGCGGGGTAGTGCGTCGGCGCGTGGCGGTACAGCACCGCCTTGCCGCATTCCTCGAACAGGCCGGCCGAGTGCGCGGCCCACGGGTCCACGCCCAGCATCTGGCCCATGCGGCCCATCAGCAGGCCGCGCTGCGACGCGCGCGCCCACACGGATTCCAGCTCCGCCGCGGCCGGGAAGGCGGCGCGCAGGCCCATCTCGAACGTGATCGCAGCCACCTCGCGCATGCCGAGGTAGGTCAGCGCCTGGTGCACCGTCTGCACGCGGCCGCGCAGGCCGTACAGCGACGAGTTGACCGCTTTCATGACGGCCGCCGCCAGGGCCATGTCGGTCTCCACCAGCGCGGACATGGCCTGCAGGTCGATGTCCTCGGCCGCCATCAGCAGCGAGAGCTTGACCAGCACCTCCGGCTGGGTCGGGATCTCGATGTCCAGGTTGCGCAGTTGCGGATCGACGGGCATGGCGTTTTTCGGGGGACCGGGGGAATGCCTGATCGTAGATCAGCGGAAGAACGCATCCCAGGCTGTTTTGAGGATGAGCGCGCCCACGACCGTCACGAAGACGCCGCGCACGAAACCCGCGCCGTGCTTCAGCGCCAGCCGCGTGCCGGCCAGGCTGCCGATGACGTTGGTGACGGCCATCACCGCGGCCACGTGCCACCAGATGTGGCCCTTGCTGACGAACAGCGAGATCGCGAACGCGTTGGTCAGCAGGTTCATCAGCTTGGCCGTGGCCGACGCGTGCAGGAAGTCATAACCGAGCACCCGCACGAACAGGAACACGAAGAAGCTGCCGGTGCCGGGGCCGAAGAAGCCGTCGTAGAAGCCCACCGCCAGCGCGATGGCGCCGGCCACTGCCGCCTCCGCGCGGCCGGCGAAGCGCGGCTTGTGCTCGCGCCCCAGGTCCTTCTTGGCCAGCGTGTAGAGGAACACCGCCAGCAGCACCAGCGGCAGTGCCTTGCGCAGCCCGTCGGGGTTGACGAGCGTCAGCACCCAGGCGCCGGTGAAGCTGCCCGCGCCCGCCAGCACCGCGGCCGGCAGCAGCCGTTTCCACGGCAGCGACACCCGCTTCACGTACTGCGCCGTCGCCCACGCCGTGCCCCAGATTGCCGCGCCCTTGTTGGACCCCATCAACGTGGCCGGCGCCGCGTTCGGGAAGGTGCTGAACAGCGCGGGCGTCAACACCAGCCCGCCACCGCCCGCCACGGCGTCGATGAAGCCGGCGAGCAGCGAGGCGAGGGCAACGGTAGCGAGTTCAAGCATGAGCAGTCCATCAACGTGGCGGCCGTCGTGCCTTCATCGGGCCGAGCGCCGGGCCGCCCCAAGCCGGCCCGTCTGGCGATGTGCTTGGCGGTCGAACCGCCAAGCATCGCCGTCCCCTCGGGGGACCGACCGGCGCGCCCGCGTTCAGCGCGGCGCAGCGGGCGAGGGGCAGACAAAATAAAACGGCCACCAAGGGGTGCCTTGGTGGCCGGTGGGATTGTCTTCGGGGTGTCGAAGCAATCTTGCTGTCTTGTCTCCTCACAACCCGCCCGGCGGCCCTGGACTTAGAGCCCCGAACCGCGTCGAGTGACGAAAATGTATTGCCCCGCCTCGGTGCATGAAACTGGGGTAAGCCCGGGTTCGCGGCGCACGAACGGGCATTTAT
Organism: Roseateles sp.; assembly: GCA_041914785.1. GTDB lineage: Bacteria > Pseudomonadota > Gammaproteobacteria > Burkholderiales > Burkholderiaceae_C > Pelomonas. The sequence continues at coordinate 3,273 of JAYSCT010000205.1, read as the reverse complement.
GCACCATCATTGTGCGATTCGGGGATGGCGGGACGGCGAGAGAATGGCGCGATGCGTCGCCTCTGCCGCCCCTTGTTGCCGCTCGCTGCGAGCCTGTTGACCGCCTGTGGTGGTGGCGGTGGCGGGGCCCCGGGTGGCAGCACCGGCGGGGGCGAATCCGGGGGTTCCGGCATAGGGCTGACGCTCACATTGACGCTGCCCGCGGCGGGGCTGTCGCCGGCCGATCTCGCGGTCGTCGTGGCCGAGGGCGATGCGGTCAGCGAGGCCATGGGCGCGGCCTATCTGGCGGCCCGCGGCGTGCCGGCTGCCAACCTCATCAAGGTGAAGGTCAACACGGCCACCCCCTCCATCTCGGCGGTCGATTTCGCGTTGCTTAAATCAGACATCGACGCCCGGCTGCCCGCAACCGTGCAGGCCACGCTGCTGGCCTGGGCCGCGCCCAGCCGCGTGTCGGGCGCCTGCAGCATGGGCATCACGAGCGCCATGGCTCTGGGCTATGACGCCCGCTATTGCAATAGCGCGCCGACCACCGATGCCTGCGCCGCCACGGCGGCGTCGCCGCTGTACGACAGCGAGTCGCGCCGGCCGCAGGCCGACCTGCAGGTGCGGCCGTCCATGCTGCTGGGCACCAGCACGCTGGCCGCGGCCCAGGCCCTGATCGCCCGCGGCGTGGCCGCTGACGCAACGCGGCCTGCCGGCGAGGGCTGGCTGGTGCGCACGACGGACGCGGACCGCAGCGTGCGCTGGAGCGACTTCCAGCCGCTGCCGGCCGCCTGGGGCAGCGCGCTGAAGCTGAACTACGTGGACAACAGCGCCGGTGCGGCCAGCGCCAACTCGCTGTCGGGCAAGGCCGACGTGCTGTTCTACCTGACCGGGCTCAGCAGCGTGGCCAACCTGTCGACGCTGCAGTTCCGCCCCGGCGCGCTGGCCGACACGCTGACGTCCTCCGGCGGCGTGCTGCCGGGCGGCCTGGGCCAGATGCCCATCACCAACTGGCTGGCGGCCGGCGTGACGGCCAGCTACGGCGCGGCGGAGGAGCCCTGCAACTACCCCCAGAAGTTCTCGCGCGCGTCGGTGCTGATCGACCACTACTGGCGCGGCGCGACCGCCATCGAGGCCTACTGGAAGGCCGTGCAGTGGCCGGGGCAGGGCCTGTTCGTCGGCGAGCCGCTGGCCCAGCCCTTCCGCGACGCGCCCAGCTTCGCCATCGTGGCGGGCGAGTACCAGATCAAGACGCGCGCGCTGCGGCCCGGCAGCCGCTACGCGCTGCAGTACCGCCTGAGCGGTGGCACGGCGTGGACGACGCTGGCCAGCTTCACCGGCCAGCGCGGGCAGGTGCTGGACGGCCGCTCGCCGCTGCCGCCGGCGGCGGCCGTGCAGATCCGCTGGCAAGGGCCTTGCCCGGACAACGCCGCCAACGCCTGCACGCTGGCCCAGTCGCCGTGAACCGTCACGGCCAGCCCTCAGAATGCGGGTCGGTCAAATCCTGATTGCCTGACGCGGCCGGGCGACGAACAGTCGCTGTCCCCCGCAGTCCCACACCGTCATGCTCCGTTCCCCTTGCGCCCGTGCCCGCGGCTTCACGCTGCTCGAACTGTTGGTCGTCATGGTCATCATCGGCCTGCTGGCCGGCTACGTCGGCCCGAAGTTCTTCGGCCAGATCGGCAAGAGCGAGGTCAAGGCGGCGCGCGCGCAGATCGATGCGCTGCAGAAGTCGCTGGACCAGTACCGGCTCGACGTGGGCCGTTACCCCAGCACCGAGCAGGGCCTGGCCGTGCTGGTGACGAAGCCGGCAGACGAGCCCAAGTGGCAGGGGCCGTATCTGGCCAAGGCCGTGCCCAAGGACCCCTGGGGCAACGACTACCAGTACCGCGCGCCGGGCGAGCATGGCGAGTACGACCTGCTGAGCCTGGGCAAGGACGGCCGCCCCGGCGGCGAGGGTGAGGACGCCGACCTCACCAGCTGGTGACGGCTCGCTGATGCCCGTGTTCCAGACCCGCGTGCTGCGCGCCGGCGCCGTCAGCGCCGAGCGTGTGGAGGCGCCCGACCGGGCCGCCGTCGCCGCGGTGCTGGGCGTGGCGCCGCAGCATGTGCTGGAGGCGCGCGAGATCGTGGCCACCGAGCGCGCCAAGCCGTGGCGCCGCAATGCCCGCTTCCCGCTGCAGCTGTTCAGCCAGGAGCTGGCCGTGCTGCTGGACGCCGGCATCGCGCTGCTGGAGGCGCTGCAGACGCTGCGCGAGAAGGAGGGCCAGCCCGGCGTGCGCGCGGCGCTGGACGGCGTCGTCGCGCAGATCGAGCAGGGCCAGCCGCTGTCCGTCGCGCTGCGCCAGCAGCCGCAGGCCTTCGACGAGCTGATCTGCGCCATCGTCGCGGCCAACGAGAAGACCGGCCAGCTGTCCACCGCGCTGGCCCAGCACGCGCGCTACCTGGCCTGGGTGGATGCGCTGCGCTCGCGGCTGGTGGCGGCGCTGGTCTACCCGCTGATGCTGCTGGGCGTGGGCGGCGCGGTCATCCTGTTCCTGCTGCTGTACGTGCTGCCGCGCTTCTCGGGCATCCTGGAGCAGACCAGCGCCGACCTGCCGTGGGCGTCGCGCGTGCTGATCGAGTTCGGGCAGACGGCGGGCGCGCATCCGGGGCTGGTGCTGGGCGGTATCGCGGCGGTGGGCTTTGCGGTGTTTTCGCTGCTGCGCCAGCCGGCCGTGCGCCAGCGCGCGCAGGCCGCTTTGTGGACGCTGCCGGGCCTGGGCCCGCGGCTGCGCGTGCTGGCGCTGGCGCGGCTGTACCGCTCGCTGGCCATGCTGCTGGCGTCGGGCGTGCCGGCGCTGGCGGCGCTGAAGATCGTCGTCGACGTGGTGGCCGCGCCGTGGCGTGCCGCGGTGCAGGCGGCGGCGGCGCAGATAGAGCGCGGCGAGCGCCTGTCCGCCGCGTTCGATGCGCAGGACCTGGCCACGCCGGTGGCGCGCCGCATGCTGCGCGTGGGCGAGCGCAGCGGCGAGGTGGCGGCCATGCTGGAGCGCGCCGCGGCCTTTCACGACGAAGAGGCTGCGCGGCTGACCGACCTGCTGTCGCGCCTCGTGAACCCGGCGCTGATGCTCATCATGGGCGTGCTGATCGGCGGGATCATCGTGTTGATGTACCTGCCGATCTTTCAACTGGTGGAGCAGGTGCAGTGATGGGGCGCTTGCTGCTTCGTTGCGAGCGTTTGCTGCCTAGGCCCAGCCGGGATTTCGCCCCGGCGGGCGACCTACTTTTTGCGCCGCCAAAAAGTAGGCA
>JAYSCT010000204.1:0-5386 GCA_041914785.1 Roseateles sp. | reverse complement strand
ACGGCCTGCGCGTCATCATGATGTGCGAGGTGCCCAGCAACGCCATCCTGGCCGAGCAGTTCCTGGAGCATTTCGACGGCATGTCCATCGGCTCCAACGACCTGACGCAGCTCACACTCGGCCTGGACCGCGACTCCGGCCTGGAGCAGCTGGCCGGCGACTTCGACGAGCGCGACCCGGCCGTCAAGGCGATGATCTCGCGCGCCATCCGTGCCTGCCGTGCCACCGGCAAGTACATCGGCATCTGCGGCCAGGGCCCCAGCGACCACCCCGACTTCGCCGAATGGCTGGCCGAGGAGGGCATCGTGTCCATCTCGCTGAACCCTGACACCGTCATCGACACCTGGCAGCGCCTGGCCGCCAAGTAAAGCTTCGCTGCTGACGATCCTGGGCCCGGGTTCTCCGTAGGGGGAGCCCGGGCTTTTTGTTGCCATCATCGCGGCCATGTCTTCAGGCCCCGCCCGCCGCCTCCACCGCCGCTACGCCCTGTTCGCGCTGAGCTTCATCGCGCTGGTCGTCGTGCTGGGCGTGGCCGAGCAGCGCGGCATGCCCAAGGCCTGGATCGGCTACACCTTCCTCGGTGCGACGGTGGCGGTCTATGCCGTCATCGGCATCCTGTGCCGCACGACCGACCCGGCCGAGTACTTCGTCGCCGGTCGGCGCGTGCCGCCGCTCTACAACGGCATGGCCGCCGGCGCCGACTGGATGAGTGCGGCCACCTTCATCGGCCTGGTGGGCACGCTGTACGCCAGCGGCTACGCGGGCCTGGCCTATGTGCTGGGCTGGACGGGCGGTTTCGTGCTGGTGGCGCTGTGCATCGCGCCCTACCTGCGCCAGTTCGGCCAGTTCACGATCGGCGACTTCCTCGCCGAGCGCTTCCAGAGCCGCGCGCTGCGGCTGGTGGGGGCGGGCGCGGCCATCCTGGTGTCGTTTGTCTACCTCGTTGCGCAGATCTACGGCGTGGGCCTGATCACGACGCGGCTCACGGGCCTGGCGTTCGAGGTGGGCGTGTTCGTGGGCCTGGGCGGCGTGCTGGTCTGTTCCTTCCTCGGCGGCATGCGCGCCGTCACGTGGACGCAGGTGGCGCAGTACCTCATCATGATCCTGGCCTACCTGGTGCCGGTCATCTGGCTCAGCGTGAAGCAGACCGGCTGGCCGCTGCCCCAGCTGGTCTACGGCCAGCAGCTGCACCAGCTGGCCGAGCGCGAGCAGCAGCTGATCCGCGACCCCGCCGAGCTGCAGGTGCGCGCCATCCACCAGCAGCGTGCCGACGCGGCCGCGGCGCGGCTGGCCGACGTGCCGCGCGCGCTGGCCGACGAGCAGGCCCGCGCGGCGGCCCGTGTCGCCGAGCTGAAGAAGGCGGACGCGCCGCTGGCGCAGATCCAGGCCGCCGAGAAGCAGCGCGCGGCGCTGCCGCGCACGCCGGCCGAGGCCGAGGAGCTGTGGCGGCGCGAGCAGGCCAGCGAGGCCCAGCGCTCGCGGCCGCTGTCCGGGCTGGTGCCGCATGCCCAGCCGTTCCCGGAGGCCGCGGTGGACGCCGCCGTCGAGCCGGCGGACGCCGGCAAGGGCAGCGAGTCGCGCCGCAACTTCATCGCGCTGGTGTTCTGCCTGATGGTGGGCACGGCCGGCCTGCCGCACCTGCTGACGCGCTACTACACGGCGACGACCGTGGCGACGGCGCGCGAGTCGGTGGCCTGGTCGCTGGTGTTCATCTGCCTGCTGTACCTGACGGCGCCGGCGCTGGCCGTCATGGTCAAGACCGAGGTGTTCAACGGCCTCGTGGGCACGGCCTTCGACCAGCTGCCAGCGTGGATACGCCAGTGGCAGCGTGTGGACCCGACGCTGCTGTCCGCGGTGGACCTGAACGGCGACGGCCGGCTGCAGCTGGGCGAGCTGCGGCTGCACCCGGACCTCGTCATGCTGGTGATGCCCGAACTGGGCGGGCTGCCCTACGTGATCTCGGGCATGGTGGCTGCCGGCGGGCTGGCAGCGGCGCTGTCCACGGCCGACGGGCTGCTGCTGGCGATCTCCAGCGCGCTGTCGCACGACCTGTACTACAAGGCCATCAACCCCGAGGCGTCGCGCACGCGGCGCGTCACGCTGAGCAAGGCGCTGCTGCTGGCGGCAGCGCTGGCGGCGGCGGCGGTGGCGTCCAGCCGGCCGGCGGACATCCTGGCCGTCGTCACGGCGGCGTTCTCCATTGCCGGGTCGACGTTCTTCCCGGCACTGGTGGCCGGCGTGTTCTGGCGCCGCGCCAACCGCGCCGGCGCGCTGGCCGGCATGCTGACCGGGCTGGCGGTCTGCCTGGTCTATCTGTGCCAGGCCCATCCCGGGCTGCGCGCGCTGGTGGGTGTGCCGGGGCCGGCGCAGCTGCTGTGGGGCATCCAGCCGGCGTCGGCCGGTCTGTTCGGCGTGCCGGCGGGGGCGCTCGTGCTCGTGATCGTCAGCCTGATGACCACCTCGCCGGGCGCGCGGGAGCGCGAGATCGTCGCCCTGCTGCGCAGCCCGCCGACGCGCTGACGGCGCGCGATTTGGGCTTTTCGCTTTTGCGCGCTAGAATCTCGGGTTCCCCTTGCCGGGCCACGTGTCGACGCCGTGGCGCGGCTTCCACAGCCAAGGCATACCGCTCGGGGCTGGAATCCACAAGGAGTACACATGCGTCACTACGAAATCGTTCTGCTGATCCATCCGGATCAAAGCGAACAGGTTCCGGCCATGCTGGAGCGCTACAAGGGCCTGATCACCGCCGGCGGCGGTGTCGTGCACCGTGTCGAAGACTGGGGCCGCCGTCAGCTGGCCTACCAGATCCAGAAGCTCGCCAAGGCCCACTACCTGTGCCTGAACATCGAGTGCAGCAAGGAAGTCCTTGTTGAGCTCGAGACCGGCTTCCGCTTCAACGACGCCGTGCTGCGCCACCTGACCGTGGTGCAGGACAAGGCCATCACGACCCCCTCGGTCATGATGAAGGCCGTCGAACGCGAAGAAGCCCGCAAGGCGCCGCAACAAGAAGCGGCCTGAGCCCAACGCTCATCGCCAGAACCAGGTTTTTCCGAACAGCGCGCTGACTGAGTGAATCAACTTCACCTGTCCGCGCAGATCCAGCAACTCGGACAAGTTCGCTACACACCCGCCGGGCTGATGGCCCTGGACGCCGCCCTCAAGGCCGAGTCCGAAGTCATCGAAGCCGGCAAGCCGCGCAAGGTCTCCCTGGAGATCAAGGCGGTCGCGGTGGGCGAGGTGGTCAAGCAGTTGCAGGCGCTGGGAGTCGGTGGCGTCGCGGTGTTCCGCGGCTTCCTGACCCACCAGCGCAACGGCCGGGGCTTCATCGCCCACGTCACCGTGATCGAACCCGCTGCCGTCGTGGAACCTGGCCATCATTGAATCCGGATAGATTTAACAGAGGTCCAACATGCCCCCTCTTCGTGGCAAAGGTCGCTTCTCCAAAGACAAGAAGCCCAAGCGCAACCAACAGTCGCTGCTGTTCCGCCGCAAGCGTTTCTGCCGTTTCACCGTCGCTGGCGTCGAGAAGATCGACTACAAGGACATCGACACGCTGCGCGATTTCATCGCCGAAAACGGCAAGATCACGCCCGCTCGCCTGACCGGCACGCGCGCCTTCTTCCAGCGTCAGCTGACGGTGTCCATCAAGCGCGCGCGCTTCCTGGCCCTGCTGCCGTACAGCGACCAGCACAAGGTCTAAGGAGCTGACGACATGCAAGTGATCCTGCTCGAAAAAGTCGCCAACCTCGGCAACCTCGGCGATGTCGTCAAGGTCAAGGACGGCTACGCCCGCAACTTCCTGATCCCGACCAAGGCCGCCCGTCGCGCGACCGAAGCCGCGATCAAGGAATTCGAAGCCAAGCGCGCCGAACTGGAAAAGGTCGCCGCCGAGAAGCTGGCCGAAGCCCAGAAGCTGGGTGAGAAGCTGGCCGGCACCACCGTGCGCATCGCCCAGAAGGCCGGTGTGGACGGCCGCCTGTTCGGTTCCGTCACCAACGCCGACATCGCCGACGCGCTGACCAAGGCCGGCACCGCCGTCGCCAAGGCCCAGGTGCGCCTGCCGAACGGCCCGCTGAAGACCGTGGGCGAGTTCCCGGTGAGCGTCGTGGCCCACACGGACGTGGTCGTCGAGATCAATGTCCACGTGGTTGCCGAAGCGGAATAAACGCTTCCCCTGATGCGCGGTGACAGCTTGTCGCCGCAACATCAAACGAAGGCCGATACCCTCGAGGGTTTCGGCCTTCTGTCTTTCAGGATCGGGTTTTCCCGCCCGGTCCACCGTTTGCTCCCAGGCCGTTCACAGCTTTATCCACAGGGCCTGTGGGCACGACGGGGATCGGATGCGTTGTCACTCAAAAGCCCGCGAGCAAGGCGCGACGTCGAAGCCGGGGTCGTCCCCGGCGAGACTTCGCAACGCCGCGCGCGGGCTTTTGAATGACAACCCTTCGGGAGAGGGTCTGCGCGGGCGCAAGGCGTCGTTGCGCGTCTTGCCTCGGCATGAGCCCTGGCGGCGTCGCACGCCTGGCCCTGCGCCCGCGCAGGCCCTCTCGCAGCGATTCCCGTAGTGCTTACAGGCCCTGGCATGTCCGCGATCTTTCCCGCTTCCCCGTCCACCGCGCCGCATGACGATGAGGTTGCCCGCCTGCGCGTGCCGCCGCACTCGGTGGAAGCCGAGCAGAGCGTGCTCGGCGGCCTGCTGATCGACAACTCGGCCTGGGACAAGGCGGCCGACCTGCTGACCGACAGCGACTTCTACCGCTTCGAGCACAAGCATGTGTTCGCTGCCATCGGCAAGCTCGTCAACGCGGGCAAGCCGGCCGACGTCGTGACCGTCTTCGACGAGTTGACCTCGCTGGGCCGCGCCGAGGAATGCGGCGGCCTGGCGTACCTGAACGCGCTGGCGCAGAGCGTGCCCAGCGCCGCCAACCTGCGCCGCTACGCCGAGATCGTTCGCGAGCGTGCCATCCTGCGCAAGCTGGTGGCGACGTCCGACGAGATCGCCACCGCGGCGATGAACCCGCAGGGCAAGGCCGTCAACCAGATCCTGGACGAGGCCGAGGGCAAGATCTTCAAGATCGGCGAGGAGGGCTCGCGCAGCCAGCAGGGCTTCCAGAGCATGGACCGGCTGGTGGTCGCGCTGATCGACCGCGTCAACGAACTGGCTGAGGCCGGGCACCAGGACGTGACCGGCGTGCGCACCGGCTTCTACGACCTGGACAAGCAGACCGCCGGCCTTCAGCCCGGTGACCTGATCGTGCTGGCCGCGCGCCCGTCCATGGGCAAGACCGCATTCGCCGTGAACATCGCCGAGAACGTGGCCATCAACGAGGGGCTGCCGGTCGTCATCTACTCCATGGAAATGGGCGCCGCGCAGCTGGCCTTGCGG
>JAYSCT010000203.1:0-5487 GCA_041914785.1 Roseateles sp. | reverse complement strand
GTTGAAGCCGTAGCCCGCGAACTTCTCCATCAGGTCGAACACCTCGTCGGCCTTGGGCTGGTCGATGCCCTTCTCCGCGGCCCCCTTGCGGAAGATCTCGCGGTGCATGGCCATTTCCTCGGCCTTCTTCTTGCCCATCGCGCGGCGCAGCATGTCCGCGCCGCCCAGGCTGTAGCCACCCAGAACCTGGGCCGACTGCATCACCTGCTCCTGGTAGACGAACACGCCGTAGGTCTCGGCCAGCACCTGCTCCAGCAGCGGATGCGGGTACTCGATGGTCTCCTTGCCATGCTTGCGGGCGACGAACGACGGGATCAGGTCCATCGGCCCCGGGCGGTACAGCGACACCAGCGCGATCAGGTCCTCGAAGCGCGACGGCTTGGCGTCCTTCAGGAGGCGCTGCATGCCCGGCGATTCAAACTGGAAGATGCTTTCCGACAGGCCCTTGCCGAACAGGTCGAAGGTCTTGCGGTCGGTCAGCGGCACCTTGGCCCAGTCGAAATCCGCCCGGTCGGGATGGCGGGCGACGATGAAGTTCTTGGCCAGCTCCAGGATGGTCAGCGTCGCCAGGCCCAGGAAGTCGAACTTCACGAGGCCGATGGCCTCCACGTCGTCCTTGTCGTACTGGCTGACCGCGCTGGTGGAGCCGGGCTGTTGGTACTGCGGGCAGAAGTCGGTGATCTTGCCCGGCGCGATCAGCACGCCGCCGGCGTGCATGCCGATGGAGCGCACCGTGCCCTCCACGCGCGCGGCCATCTCCAGCAGGCCGGCCACTTCCTCGTCGGCCTTCTCGCGCTCCTCGATCTCGGGCGACTCGTGCCGCGCGTAGACCATCTTGGCCTTGTCGGGGTCGAAGTTGGGCGGCAGCTTGGCCAGCGTGACCGTCTTGCCGGGCGGCGCCGGGATGAGCTTGGCGACGCTGTCCACATGGCCGAAGCCCATGCCCAGCACGCGGCCGATGTCGCGCAGCGCGCCCTTGGCGGCCATCGTGCCGAAGGTGGCGATCTGGCTCACGGCCGGCAGGCCGTACTTCTGCTTCACGTAGTCGATGACGCGGTCGCGGTTGCCCTGGCAGAAGTCGATGTCGAAGTCGGGCATCGAGACGCGCTCGGGGTTCAGGAAGCGCTCGAACAGCAGGTTGTAGCGCAGCGGGTCCAGGTCCGTGATGAGCAGCGCATAGGCCACCAGCGAGCCGGCACCCGAGCCCCGGCCCGGGCCCACCGGGCAGCCGTTCTCCTTGGCCCAGCGGATGAAGTCCGACACGATCAGGAAGTAGCCCGGGAAGCCCATCTTGATGATGGTGTTCAGCTCGAACTCCAGCCGCTCCACGTAGCGCGGCCGCTCCTTCTCGCGCTCAGTCTCATTGGGGAACAGATGCACGAGCCGGTCCTTCAGGCCGGCATGGCTCAGCTCGCGGAAGTACTGCTCCATCGGCATGGGCTGGCCGTCGTCCATCAGCGGCGTCGGGAAGTTGGGCAGTTGCGGCTTGCCCAGCACCAGCGTCAGCGAGCAGCGCTTCGCGATCTCGGTCGTGTTGCGGATGGCGCTGGGGATGTCCTTGAACAGCTCCCGCATCTGCGCCTGCGTCTTGAAGTACTGGCTGGGCAGGAAGCGCTTGATGCGCTTGGGGTTGGCCAGCGTCTCGCCTTCGGCCACGCAGACGCGCGCCTCGTGCGCCTCGAAATCCTCCTCGGCCAGGAATTGGATGGGGTGGGTGGCCACCACCGGCAGGCCCAGCTCGGCGGCCAGCGGCACGCTGGCCTGCACCAAGGCCTCCTGGCCCGGCAGCCCGGCGCGCTGCAGCTCGATGTAGAAGCGGTTCGGGAAGATGGCCGCAAGCTTGTTCGCCCACTCGCGGGCCCGCACCTTGTCGCCCTGCAGCAGCGCCTGGCCCAGGCCGCCCAGCTGCGCGCCGCTCAGGCAGATCAGCCCTTCGCCCAGCTCCTGCAGCCAGTCCCAGGTCACGCAGGCCTGGTTGCGCTGCACGTTCTGGATCCACGCGCGCGACAGCAGCTCGCTGATGTTCAGGTAGCCCTGCTTGTTCTGCACCAGCAGCAGCAGCCGCGTGGGCGGCTTGTCGGTGGCGTCGGGCTCCAGCCAGCAGTCGGCGCCCAGGATGGGCTGCACGCCCTTCTTGCGGCAGGCGGAATAGAACTTGATGCCGCCGAACAGGTTGGCCAGGTCCGTGATGGCCGCGGCCACCTGGCCGTCCTTGGCGGCCGCCGACGCGGCGTCATCGGTGCGCAGCGTGCCATCCACGACCGAGAACTCGGTGTGCATGCGCAGGTGGACAAAGGGGAGTTCTTGAACAGCGGTCTCGGACATCGCGGCATTGTAGGAAGCCGCTCCCGGCGGCCGCCCGGCGCCCCCGGCGGCGGGCGGCTGTAAACGCTTCCGGCACCCAAAGTTAAGTATTACTTTTCGGCGATATCAATTGCAGCATCGGCGTTTGTTCGCGGGCCAACGGCATGGATAGTCATATTTAATTGATGCAGGCCGCCCGCAGAGGCGGCCGCGTTGACAACCACCGGAGACAACCCATGTTCCTGACCCTGAAGCGCCTCGCGCGCCTGGCCGCCGGCAGCGTGCTGGCCACCTTGCTGACGGCGGCGCACGCCGCCCCGTGGACGCTGACCGGCGCCATCGGCACGCACGACCCGCACCTCTACAAGACCAGCTCGACCTGGTGGCTGTTCGAGACCACCGACAACGGCGGCATCGGGATCAAGTACTCCGCCAACGGCACCGCGTGGACGCAGGGCGGCCCCATCTTCGCGGGCGGCCTGGCGTGGTGGAAAACCTACCTGCCCGCCGACAAGACGGCCATGGTCTGGGCGCCCGGCTGCGGCGAGTACAACGGCCTGGGCTATTGCTACTACGCGATCTCCAGCTTCGGCTCGCAGAAGTCGGCCATCGGCCTGACGACGTCGGCCGGCGGCATCGCCGCGGGCCAGTGGGTGGACCAGGGCGCCATCCTGACGTCCAAGTCCGGCGACGGCTACAACGCCATCGACCCGGCCTTCGTGCTGGCCGACAACGGCGACCCCTACCTCGTGTTCGGCTCGTTCTGGAACGGCATCCACATCACCCGCGTCAGCAAGGTCAACCTGAAGCCGCCGACGGGCGGCATCGTCAACATCGCCAAGGATTCGACCAACGGCATCGAGAACGGCTTCGTCGTCAAGAAGGCCATCAACGGCACGACGTACTACTACCTGTTCGCGTCCAAGGGCGCCTGCTGCAAGGGCGCCAACAGCACGTACTCCATCGTCGTGGGCCGCTCGACCGCCATCACCGGCCCCTACGTCGACAAGGCCGGCAAGGCGATGCTGTCGGGCGGCGGCACGGTGCTGGCCAGCAGCGGCTCGCGCTTCAAGGGCCCCGGCGGGCAGTCGCTGCTGGCCGACGGCTCCGTGATGGCCTGGCATGCCTATGACGCCAACAACAACGGCGCGCCGATCCTGTTCATCGGCAACGTGACCTGGGGCTCGGACGGATGGCCGCAAGCGGTCTGGTGATCGCGCCGCGCGTCGCGCTGGCGCTGGGCGTCGCCTTGCTGGGCTGGGCCTGGTGGGGCGAGCAGCGGCCGCCCGACGCGCCGCCGCTGGCCGCCCCGCCACCGCTCGCGCTGCCAATGGCGGCCGCGGTCACGGCAGCTGGCGTTGCCGCCGCACCGGCCCGCCCCGTGTTGGCCTCGCCGGCGACCACGACCATCGACCTGCCGGCGCTGCTGGCCGCGCCGGGCGCCGACCTGCGCGCCACGCTGCAGGCCGCGCTCGCTGCCCAGGGCCGGGGCGGCCGCCTGTACGCACGGGCACTCGCCCGTCGCTGCGCCGACCTGGCCGGCCTGCAGCCCGCTGCCGCGCCGGACCGCAACGACGCCCGCCACCAGCGCGCCGTCGCCCGCCAGGCCGCGCTGGCGGCCGGCTGCGGCCAGTTCGCGGCGGCCGAGTGGCTCGCGCTGGTCAACATCGCGCTCGGCGAGCCCGGTGCCGGCGACCCGCTACTGGCCGTGCAGCAGTCGGACCTGGACGACGCCGCGCTGCTGCAGGCCGTCTTCGCCCACCCCGACCCCTTGCTGCTCGACGAGCTGGGCGAGCGCCTGCTGCGGCGCCGCCTGGACGGCCAGCCGGTGCTGTACTTCGACGGCCAGCGCTTCGACGACGACGACCGCCGCGCCACCGCCCAAGCCGCGCTGCGGCTGCTGCCCTGCGAATTCGGCCTGGCCTGTGACGAGCGCGACCCCGAGGTCTGGCTGGCCTGCCTGCGCGGGGACGGCTGCGCCACATCACGCGCCGACGGTGCGACGGCGCAAGCCCGCGCTCTCGCGGCCCGGCTGGCGGCGGCGCTGCGCGCCGGCGATCTGGGGCGCTTCCTGCCGCCGCCCGCCTGAGGTTTGCGCGGGCTGGGCAGGCACGCCGGCGCGGCTAAGCTGCGCGCCCATGAAACACCTCGCCCTCGCGCTGGCCACCGCCGGCCTGCTGTCCTCCGCCGTCGCCGCCCCCAAGGCCGCGCCCAAGCCGGCGGCCCCCAAGAAGAGCGCCCAGGAGATCCTGGCCACCTCGCCCGCCAGCGACTGGCGCGCGCTGGACCCCGACAACACGCTGCTGATGGACCTGGCCACACCGCAAGGCCAGGGCCAGGTGCTCATCGAACTGGCGCCGCGCTTCGCGCCGGCCCATGTCGCCAACATCCGCGCGCTGGCCCGCGGCGGCTACTGGGACGGCCTGGCCGTCGTGCGCGTGCAGGACAACTTCGTCACCCAGTGGGGCGACCCCGACGGCGAGGACGCCGCCAAGGCCCGCCCGCTGCCCGCCGGTGCTGCACCGAAGCTGCCCGCCGAGTTCTCGGTGCCGATCGACGCCATCGGCAAGGCGGCCGGCTTCACCCGGCTGCCCGACGCCGAGGGCTGGGCGCCGCGCACCGGCTTTGCCGGCGGCTTCCCGGTCGCGGCCGACCCCAAGACCGGCAAGGCCTGGCTGGCGCACTGCTACGGCATGGTGGGCGCCGGCCGCGGCGACGCGGTGGACTCCAGCAACGGCACGGAGCTCTACGCCGTCATCGGCCAGGCGCCGCGCGGGCTGGACCTGAACATCACGTTGGTGGGCCGCGTGCTCAAGGGCATGGAACACCTCGCCGCCCTGCCCCGCGGCGGCGCGGCCATGGGCTTCTACGAGAAGCCGGAGCAGCGCACCGGCATCCAGCGCGTGCGCCTGCTGGCCGACGTGCCCGAGGCCGAGCGGCCCGCGCTGCAGGTGCTGCGCACCGAGTCCGCCACGTGGAGCCAACTGCTGGACGCCCGCCGCTACCGCGGCGGCTGGTTCGTGCACAGCCCGGGCTACATCGACATCTGCAGCGCGTCGGTGCCAACCCGCCCCAAACCCTGAAGCCCCTCGTCCGGTCTCGCTCCGCTGAACGCGGGCGAGGCCAGACGGTCCCCCGAGCAACTGTGTTTGCTGTCAAGCGTTCGAAGGGGGCTGGAGATGC
>JAYSCT010000202.1:0-5523 GCA_041914785.1 Roseateles sp. | reverse complement strand
CCCCAGCTGCGCTGGCGCGAGATGCACCAGTCGGGCCGGCCGGCGATCATGTCGTGCAGGCGGGCGCGGCCGTTCTCGGGGTAGAAGCTGGTCGCCTCGATGGCGGCCAGCGCCGTCTTGCGCAGGCTGTCCGGCGCCTTGTCGGTCGTGAACAGACCGTCGCCTTCGTCCATGCGCACGAACCACTGCGCCGCGGCGCGGTAGATGACCGGCGTCTTGTGGCGCCAGCAGTGCGGGTAGCTGTGCGTGATCTTGGACTGCGCCATCAGGCGGCCGTTGTCCAGCAGCGTCTGCGCGACGACGGCGTTGGCCTTCCAGATGTGCTGGCCGCCGAACAGCGGCAGGTCGGCCGCGTAGGCGCCGTTGCCCTGCACGGGGTTCAGGATGTCGTCGAAGGCCAGGCCGTGGGCGACGCAGCTCTGGAAGTCGTCCAGGCCGTAGGCGGGCGCGGAGTGGACAACGCCGGTGCCGTCGTCGGCCGTCGCGTAGTCGGCCAGGTAGACCGGGCTTTCGCGGTCATAGCCCGGGTGCACGTGGGCCAGCGGGTGCTTGAACTTCAGCAGTTCGAGGGTGCGACCGGGCGCCGTGGCGACGACGCTGCCTTCCAGCTGCCAGCGCGCCAGGCACTTCTCCACCAGCGCCTCGGCGACGACGAAGAAGCCCTTGGGCGTGTCGACCAGCGCGTAGGGCAGCTCGGGGTTCAGGTTCAGCGCCTGGTTGGCCGGGATGGTCCAGGGCGTCGTCGTCCAGATGACGGTGAACGCGTCCTTGGTGAGCGGTGCGACGCCGAAGGCGGCGGCCAGCTTCTCCGGCTCGGCGCAGAGAAACGCCACGTCGACCGCAGGCGACTGCTTGTCCGCGTACTCGATCTCGAACTCGGCCAGCGAGGAGCCGCAGTCGAAGCACCAGTAGACGGGCTTCAGGCCGCGATAGACGAAGCCGCGCTCGAACAGCCGCTTCAGCACGCGGATCTCGCCGGCCTCGTTGGCGAAGTTCATCGTCTTGTACGGGTTGCTCCACTCGCCCAGCACGCCCAGGCGCTTGAAGTCGGCGCGCTGGCCGTCGATCTGCTCGGTGGCGTAGGCGCGGCTCTTGGCCTGCACCTCGTCGCGCGGCAGGCCGCGGCCGAAGGTCTTCTCGATCTGGTTCTCGATCGGCAGGCCGTGGCAGTCCCAGCCGGGGATGTAGGCCGCATCAAAACCTGCCAGCTGGCGCGCCTTGACGATCATGTCCTTCAGGATCTTGTTGGCGGCGTGGCCGATGTGGATCTGGCCGTTGGCATACGGCGGGCCGTCGTGCAGCACGAACTTCGGGCGGCCGCAGCTGGCGTCGCGCAGGCGCTTGTACAGCCCTTGCTCGTCCCAGGCCTTGACCCAGCCCGGCTCGCGCTTGGGCAGGTCGCCGCGCATCGGGAAGGGCGTGTCGGGCAGGTTGAGCGTGGAGCGGTAGTCGGGTGCGTCCGGGGTGGTCATGGCGTGCGGCCAGGCGGCGGGCCTGGCGGTTCAAAGGCGGGGAGGGCGACGGCGAAGAGCGGCTGGGCGCCGCTTCAAATTCGGTCGCGCGTGGTCTGGCGGCTGACCTGGGCGTGCAAGGCGGCGTGGGTGGCCAGGAAGGCGCGCGCTGCGTCGGTGTCGTGGCGAATGGCGGCCGTGAGCGCATCCAGCCCGTCGTACTTGGCTTCGTCGCGAAGTTTGTGCAGCAGTTCCACGCGGGCGAGTTTACCGTAGCCCCCCTCCGGCCCCAGGGGCCAGTCCAGGCAGTGGACCTCCAGCAGCACGCGGCCGGCGTCCTCGACCGTGGGGCGGTTGCCCAGGCTGGCAACGCCGGGCAGCGGCTCGGGCGTGAGGCCGTGCACCAGCACGGCGAAGATGCCGTGCGCGGCCGGCTTGTCGTGCGGGAAGCGCAGGTTCAGCGTGCGAAAGCCATCGGCCGCGCCGGGCGCGGATTCGCCCAGCTGCCGGCCCAGCTTGCGGCCATGCGTGACATGACCCGAGACGGCGTAGGGCCGCCCCAGCAGCGCCGCGGCGCCGGCCATGTCGCCGCGGGCCAGCGCCTCGCGCACGGCCGAGCTGCTGACGCGCAGGCCGTGCACCTCGTAGCTCATCATGCGGGCGACGTCGAAGCCCTGGGCCCGGCCGGCGGCGTCCAGCGTCGCGTAGTCGCCCAGCCGCTTGGCGCCGAAGCGGAAGTCGTCGCCAACGAGCACGTATTTGGCGCCCAGCCCGTCCATCAGCACCTGGCGGATGAAGTCCTGCGGCGGCAGCCCCGCCAGTGCCTCGTCGAAGGGCAGGATGACGACCTGGTCGATGCCGCAGCGCTCCAGCTCGGCGAGCTTGTCGCGCAGCGTCGCGATGCGCGCGGGCGCCAGCTCGGGCTTGCCCAGCCTGGCGGCGAAGAAGTCGCGCGGATGCGGCTCGAACGTCATCACGCAGGTCGGCAGGCCGCGGTGCCGGGCCTCGGACTGCAGCAGCGCCAGCATGGCCTGGTGGCCGCGGTGCACGCCGTCGAAATTGCCGATGGTCAGCGCGCAGGCGGGCGCCACGCCGGGATGGTGAAAACCTCTGAAGACTCGCATCGGCGCTATTGTCCCCAGACCTCGGCTGGGCTGTGGACCCAGCGCCACTCGCCGGGCTTCAGATCTGCCGGCAACACCAGCGCGCCGAACTGCGGCCGTTGCAGCGCCTCCACGCGGTTGCCCACGGCGGCCACCATGCGCTTGACCTGGTGGTACTTGCCCTCCAGCAGCGTCAGGCGCAGCAGCGTCTCGTCGACGATCTCGGCGCCATCGGCCTTCGTCATCTCCGGCGGGCGCTGGAACTTGCCCGGCGGCCGCAGCTTGTCTTCCGGCTCCCGCAGCTCCACGCCGGCCAGCAACTGCTCGACCATCACCGCGGTCAGCGGATGCTTGCAGCGCGCCTCGTAGACCTTGGGTACATGGTGCTTGGGCGACGTGAGCTTGTGGATCAGCGTGCCGTCATCGGTCAGCAGCAGCAGGCCGGTGGTGTCCTCGTCCAGCCGGCCGATGGGCTGCACGCCGCGCTCGCGCAGCGGGGCGGGCAGCAGGCTCATGACGCTGGGATGGTGCTTGGGCTTCTGAGAGCACTCGTAGCCGGCCGGCTTGTTCAGCAGCACCAGCGCCTTGTCGTAGACGGGCCATTCCTGGCCGTTGATCGTGAAGCGCAGGCCCTCGGTCTCGAACTCGGTGTCGGGTTCTTCCACCACCTCGCCGTTGACCGTGACCTCGCCGTTCCACACCAGCCCGGCGCACAGGCGCCGTGTTCCGAATCCCTGGCTGAACAGGATGTGGGAGAGCTTCTGCTTCACTTGGGCGTCGACTTCATCGGCTGCACCTCGCCGCAGTCGGCGCCCAGCCAGCGGCCTTCGCCGCTGACCTTGGTGGTTTCCGCCCGGCCCTGGCGCTGATGGCGGATGGTCACGTCGTTCGTGAAGCCCTCGCTGCCGCGCAGCGTGACGATGGCGTCACCCTCGGAGGCCGGGTCGGTGCAGACGAAATGCGTCTGGATGACGTTGCCGCTGCGCTTGGCTTCCTGCGTGCAGTTGCCGTGCTGGGTGACCGGTGCGAAGTTGCGCTCGGCCTGCTCCTTGGTCACGCAGGTCTTCAAGGTGATGACGCCGCCGGCCATGTTCACGCTGACGCCCTGCTTGCCCAGCATCTGCTCAACCATGGCACGGCGTTCGGGCGGCATGTTGTCCATGGCCTTCTGCGCCTGTTCCATCTGCGCCTTGCGGCCGGGGTCGAGCTGGGGCGTCTGTTTGAACTCCCACAGCCCGGGCTTCATGGTCTGGGCGTGGCTGGCGGTGGGATGCAGGCTGGCCAGCGCGGCCAGCAGCAAGAGGGTGTACTTCATCGGGTGACCTCCACGAGGGCAGAGAGGGCAGCGCCGATGACGGCGCTGCTCAGGCAAACACCCCTGCAGTGTCCTGCATCCGCGCGCTCACTTCACCCAGGTGGTGCAGCGTGTCGCCCCACTGCATCTCCATGACGGTCAGGCGCTTGAAGTAGTGGCTGCCAACGTACTCGTCGGTGACGCCGATGCCGCCATGCAGCTGCGTGCACTGCTGGCCGACGAAGCGCATCGCCTGGCCCAGCTGCACCTTGGCCTGGGACAGCGCGCGGCGGCGCACGGCGGGCAGGTCGCCCAGGCGCAGCGTGGCGTAGTAGCTCATGGAGCGGGCCAGCTCCAGCTGCATCTTCACGTCGGCCGTGCGGTGGCGCAGCGCCTGGAAGCTGGCGATGGCGACGCCGAACTGCTTGCGCGTGTTCAGGTAGTCGGCGGTCAGCGCCAGGTACTTCTCCATGACGCCCACGGCCTCCGCCGCCTGGGCCGCGATGCCGATGTCCGCGGCCAGTTCCAGCAGCATCAGGCCCTGGTCGGCACCGACGATGAGCCGGGCCGGCGTGTTGTCGAAGTGGACCTCGGCGGCGCGCGAGCCGTCGTACAGCGAATAGGCCCGCGTGTGCACGCCCGGCGCCGAACGCTCGACGAGGTGGAGCGCCACGCCGTGCGGTGCGTCGTCGTTGCCGGCAACCCGCGCGGGCACGATGAAGGCGTCAGCCACATCGCCGGCTGGCACCAGGCTCTTCACGCCGGTGAGCTTGCCGTCGACCGCGCGCGTGGCAACCTGGTTCAGCCGGTAGCGCGCCTTGGCCTCCTGGTGGGCCAGCACTACCAGCGCCTCGCCGCCGGCAATGCGCGGCAGCCAAGCGGCCTGCAGTTCGTCGGGCGCGTGGGCCAGCACGGCCGGGGCGATCAGCGCGCCCTGCGCGATGGGTTCCATGACCAGGCCGCGGCCCAGCTCCTCCATGACCACCATCGCCTCCACCGCGCCGAAGCCCAGGCCGCCGTGGGCCTCGGGCACGGCCAGCGCCGTCAGGCCCAGGCCGGCCAGGCCGTCCCAGACGGCGCGGTCGAAGCCGCCGGCCCGCGCGATCTGCACGCGGCGCTCGAAGCTGTAGTCCTTGTCGACGAAGCGGCGGACGGCGTCGCGCAGGGCTTCCTGGTCTTCAGAGAAATCGAAATCCATGAGTCTGTCTCCCCTGCGGTCAGCCGAGCACGGTCTGCGCGACGATGTTGCGCTGCACTTCGTTGGAGCCGCCGTAGATCGTCGTCTTGCGGACGTTCAGGTAGTTGCCGGTCAGCGGGATGGCGTGGGACGCGCCGCCGATCCAGGCGCCACCCAGCCACTGGTCGCCCTGCCAGCCCGCCTCCATCGCCTCGTGGACATGGGGCAGCGCCAGCGGGCCGCCGGCCAGCATCATCAGCTCGGTGTAGCGCTGCTGCAGTTCGCTGCCGCGGATCTTCAGCAGGCCGGCCACGTCCAGCGGCTGCTTGCCGGTGCGCTCGCCCGACAACACGCGCAGCACCATCATCTCGAGTGCCACGACATCCACCTCGCACAGCGCGATCTGGTCGCGGAAGCGGGTGTCGTCCATCAGCCCCTCGGCCTTGGCGATGCGCTTGAGGCGCTCGAGTTCCCGCTTGGCGCGGTTCACGTCGGCGA
>JAYSCT010000201.1:0-5592 GCA_041914785.1 Roseateles sp. | reverse complement strand
TGGCCATCTCGTCGGCCACCAGCGTCTTGGTGCCCAGGCATTCGACGATGGAGGCGACGTAGAACGGGCCCACGTCGACGACGTAGGCCGACTCGCCGCGCGAGGCCTTGACCTCGCTGAAGCCGTGCCCGGCCAGGTGGGATGCGGTGGCCGCGGCGGCGCGCTGGGCGGTGACCTTCAGGGGGTCGATCAGGTCGTAGTTGACGCCGGCTTGGTCGTAGGTGAGGGGGCTGTTGGAGGTCATGTCGCGCCGCGGCTGTGAAAGGTGTTCAGGCGCGATTGTCTCTTCAGTGGCCCAAGAGCACGGCAGACAGCGCCGAATCGAGGCGAGCGGCCACCCAGTCCGTGGTGCCGCCGCCGCTGGCCTGGGTGTTGCTGAACGCGAAGCAGGCGGCCTGGCCGTCCTGGCGCAGCGCCACGAGGCTCGTGAACCCCGGCATGCCGCCGCTGTGCACCAGCAGCGGCGACTGCACCGTGCCGCCGCCCTGCCAGCCCAGCGCGTACTCGCCGGGGCGCAGCGCCCGCAGGCGGCGCAGGTAGTCCGCCGGCAGCAGGCTGCCTTGCCCCTGCAGCGCGCGCTGGTGCTCGCGCAGCCACCGGGCGTAGGCGCTGGCGGTCATCCACTGGCCGCCGCTGCCCTGCAGCGCCTGCAGCCAGGCGTCGACAGCCGCGGGCAGCTCGGCCACGGCCAGCACGGCCGGGGACGGGCCGGCATGGCCGGTGGCGGCATCGGCCGGCGGCTGCACGAGCAGCGTCAGGCCCAGTGGCTGGTGGATCTCGCGCTGCAGCAGCGCCTCGAAGCTGTCACCGGTGGCGGCTTCCAGCATCCAGGCCACCAGCTCGTAGCCGATGTTGGAGTAGAGGAACTCGCCGGTGGGGCCGGCGGGCGACGACTGCAGCGCCCAGGCCAGCACGGCGCGGCGGCGCAGCATCGGCGTGGCGGGCGCGGGCTGGCCATCGGCGGCCCAGGCCTCCACGAACGTCGCAAGGTCGTCCTCACCGCCGTAGGGCAGGCCGCTGCGGTGGTCCAGCAGCTGGGTCAGCGTGATGCCGGCGTAGGCGGGCTGTTGCAGCGTGGCCAGCGTGGGGATGAGGTCGACGGGCCGGCTGTCCCAGCGCAGCCGCCCCTGCTCGACGAGTCGGGCGGCCAGCGCGGCCGTCATGGCCTTGCCCAGCGAGCCGGTGCTGAAGCTCTCGTCGCCTTGCAGCGAGTCGCCCTGGGGGAGGAGGCGGCGGCCGGCGCAGGCGCGGTAGAGCTTGCTGGCGCTGTGGTACTGGCTGGCGATGACGATGCCGGCCAGGCCGCCGGGCTGCACGGCGGCGTTGGCCTGGTCTTGCAGGCGCTGGTTTTCGGTCAGCAGGCGTGGGTCGAGGATCTCGTCGCGCTGGCCGCCACCGCCGCCACAGGCGGCCAGCAGGGTGGGCGAGCCGATGAGGGCGGCGAGCAGGTGGCGGCGGGTCGGTTGGGCCGGGTAGGACAAGGGGTCAATCCAGGGCAGTGGGGATGCCGCGGATTCTTCGGGTTTGACCCTAAAGGCTCGCTAAACCCCGCGGCGCTCCGGCAGCGTCAGCTCGAAGCCCACGCCGCGGCCGTGCAGCCCCGGCACGAGCCGCAGGTGGCCGCCCAGGCGCTGGGCGGCCTGCGCGGCGATGGCCAGGCCCAGGCCGGTGCCGGCCTGGGCCTGGCCGGGAGAGCGCCAGAAGCGGTCGAACACCCGCTCGCGCTCGGCCTCGGGGATGCCCGGGCCGTCGTCCAGCACGGCCAGCCGCGTTGGCGCGGCGCTCAGGCGCAGCTCGACATGGCCGCCGTCGGGCGTGTAGCGCAGCGCGTTGTCGAGCAGGTTCTGCAGCACGTGGACGACGGCGGCACGGTCGCCGTGCCAGGGCAGCTGCTCGGGCCCCTCCAGCGCCAGGTGCTGGCCTCGGGCGCGGGCCTGGGCATGCAGCGACGCGAGCAGCTCGGCGCCGAGGTCGGCCAGGTCCAGCGCCTCGGCCGGGCGGTCACCGCGGTCCAGCAGCGCCAGGTCCAGCAGCTGCTGGGACAGGTGGGCGGTGCGCTGCAGCGTGGCCAGCAGCTCGGCGGCGCTGGCGCGTTGGTCGCGCGCGTCGCCGGCCTCCAGCAGCAGGTGCACCTGGGCGGCCAGCGCGGCCAGCGGCGTGCGCAGCTCGTGGGCGGCGTCCTGCACAAAGGCGCGCTCCAGCGCCAGGCGCTCGTCGAGCCGCGCGATGAGGGCGTCGAACGCGCGGCCCACCGGCGCCAGCTCGGCGTAGCGCAGGTCCAGCCCCAGCGGCTGCAGCGGGCCGCGCGGGTCCAGCGCCGCCACCCGGGCCGTGAAGCGCCGCAGCGGCCGCAGCCCGCTGCGCACGGCCAGCCACAGCGGCAGCGCCAGCAGCGGCAGCGCGATGAGCAGCTGCACCAGCAGCTCGCTGGCCTGCCAGCGCAGCAGCGTGGCGTCGTCGGGCAGGGCCTCGTGTACCTGCAGCCGCCAGCGCTCGCCCTGCACGGCCACGCGCGCCGCGCCGGCCGGTGGTGGCGCGTCGGGCAGCGCCAATTGCAGCTGGCCCGCCGCGTCCCACAGCTGCACGTGCAGCGGCGGCAGCGGCATGGGCAGCTGTGCGCGCTCTCGGTTGAGCTGCTGCACGAAGCCCTGCAGCGCCTGCCGGGCGGTGGTGGCGTCGGGCAGGCTGTCCACCAGGTGCAGCATGACCTGCGCGACGGGCCGCACCTGTGCCCCGTCGGCCTGGCGCTTGATGTCCCAGACGTTGAAGGCCGTCAGCAGCACCGCGACGCCGGCCAGCGCCGCCAGCAGCGTCAGCACCAGGCGCCGGGTCAGCGTGCGGGGCGGCCACGTCATGGAAGCGCCTCCAGCCAGTAGCCCACGCCGCGCAGCGTGCCGATGCGCTCGGCGCCGATCTTGCGGCGCAGGTTGCTCAGGTGCATCTGCAGCGCGGTGAGCTGCAGCGCGTCGCCCAGCGGCTCCAGCCGCTGCGCGAGCTGGTGGCGCGGCACCACCTGGCCGCCGGCCTCGGCCAGTGCCTGCAGCAGCTGGAACTCGCGTGGCGACAGCGCCAGCACTTCGCCGTGCAGCAGCGCGCGGGCCCGGCCGGGCTGCAGCACGAGGGCGCCGAACGGCCAGTCGTCGCTGCTCTGCTGCGCGCTGCGGCGGGCCACGGCGCGCAGCCGGGCCAGCAGCTCGGGCACCTCGAAGGGCTTGACGAGGTAGTCGTCGGCGCCGGCGTCCAGGCCGTCCAGCCGCTGGTGCAGCGAGCCCTGCGCCGTGATGACCAGCACCGGCGTGCCGACGCCGGCCTGCCGCCAGCGCCGCAGCAGCGCCAGGCCGCTGCCGTCGGGCAGGCCCAGGTCCAGCAGCACGGCCTGCACGCCGGCGTCACCCAGGTCGGGCGGCACGTCGGCCGCGCGGCGCACCCACAGCGTGTCGTGCCCCGCGGCCAGCAGCACCCGGTGCAGCGCGCTGCCCAGGTCCAGGTCGTCTTCGATCAGCAGCACCAGCATGGGCAGGGCGGGGCGGTCATGCCAGGAAGACGCGCAGCATATCGGCAGCCGGCCGACCGGGGCGGCTGCCGCTCCTAGAATCCGCGCCCATGAGTTATCTGGTCCTGGCCCGCAAATACCGTCCGCAGAGTTTCGAGCAGCTCGTCGGCCAGGAGCATGTCGTGCAGGCGCTGGCCAACGCGCTGACGCAGGGCCGGCTGCACCACGCCTACCTGTTCACCGGCACGCGTGGCGTCGGCAAGACGACGGTGTCGCGCATCCTCGCCAAGAGCCTGAACTGCACCGGGCCGGACGGCACGGGCGGCATCACGGCCCAGCCCTGCGGCGTCTGCGCGGCCTGCCGCGACATCGACGCCGGCCGCTTCGTCGACTACGTGGAGCTGGACGCGGCCTCCAACCGCGGCGTCGAGGAGATCTCGCAGCTGCTGGACCAGGCGGTCTACAAGCCCGTCGTCGGCCGCTTCAAGGTCTACATGATCGACGAAGTGCACATGTTGTCGAACACCGCGTTCAACGCGATGCTGAAGACGCTGGAGGAACCGCCCGAGTACCTGAAGTTCGTGCTCGCGACGACCGACCCGCAGAAGGTGCCCGTCACCGTGCTGTCGCGCTGCCTGCAGTTCAACCTGCGGCCCATGGCGGCGGCCGATGTGCAGAGCCACCTGGGCAACGTGCTGGGCGCCGAGAGCGTGCCGGCCGAGCCGGGCGCGCTGCGGCTGCTGTCGCGCGCGGCGCGCGGCTCCATGCGCGACGCGCTGTCGCTGACCGACCAGGCCATTGCCTTCGGCGCCGGCAACCTCACCGAAGCCGGCGTGCGCCAGATGCTGGGCAGCGTGGACCGCGGCCACGTCGTGTCAATCGTCGACGCACTCGCCGCGGCCAGCGGCGAGGCCGTCGTGGCACAGGCCGATGCGCTGCGCGGCGCGGGCCTGTCGGCGGCCGGCACGCTGGAAGACCTGGCCACGCTGTTCCAGCAGATGGCGCTGGCCCAGGCCGCGCCTGCGGCGCTGGACGACGCCGACGGCGAGACCGCCGAGATCCGCCGCCTTGCCGCGGCGCTGCCGGCCGACGAGATCCAGCTGATGTACAGCATGGCCTTGCACGGCCGCGCCGAGCTGCACCTGGCGCCCGACGAGTACGCCGGTCTGTTGATGGTGCTGCTGCGCATGCTGGCCTTTCGCCCGGCCGGCACTAGCCCCAAGCCCGTGAAGGCGGCCGCGCTGGTGCGCCCGCCTGCGGTGGCCAAGGCCGTCGTCGCCGTGCCGCTGCCGAAGGCCGTGGCGCCTGTGGCTGCACCGGTCGCGCCACCCGCACCAGTGGTGACTGCGCCCGCGCCTGTTGTGGTGGTCGCTCCGGTGGTTGCGCCTGTCACCTCGCCGGTGGCTGCTCCCGTAGTGGCTGCACCGGCACCGGTGGCGTCACACAAGGTTTCCGAGCCGGCAGCGCCCAGCTTCGGCGCGCGGCTGCGCCCCCGGCCGGTGGAGCACGCGCCGGCGGCCGAGGACGTCGTCGACTTCGGCGACGGCCCGCCGCCCGACGACGCGCCGCCGCCGTGGATGGAGGCCGACGATTCGCCGACCTCCGTCGCGGCGCCCGATGCCCGCGAGCCCGAGGCGCCGCGCCGCATCGAGCTGCGCGAAACGCCCGAAGGCGCCCGCTGGGCCGAGCGCATCGCCGCGGCCAACATCCTCGGCATGACCGGCGAACTGGCCCGCCAGGCGCAGGCGCTGAGCTGCGAGACCGTGGATGGCCGGGAGGTCTGGCGGCTGCGCGTGGAGCGCGAGTCGCTGCGCGCGCCGGCGCTCGTGGCCAAGCTCGAAGCCGCGCTGGACGCGAAGCTGCACCTCGAGGCCGGCGTCGCCGAAGACTCCATTGCGCTGCGCACCGTGGCGCGTGCCGAAGCCCAGCAGCGCGCGGCCGAACACCTGGCCGAGACGCACCCGATGACGCGAACGCTGTTGTCCCAATTCCCGTCGGCACGCATCCTGCCCGGCTCCGTGCAGCCCGTGCTGCCCCCCTCTCCCTAGATGTAGTTTCTCAGGACGTTGTTCCCGTCGAAGCCGAGTCTGGAGGCAGGA
>JAYSCT010000200.1:0-5601 GCA_041914785.1 Roseateles sp. | reverse complement strand
CCCCCCCCCCCCCCCCCCCCCCCCCCCCCCCCCCCCCCCCCCCCCCCCCCCGGGGCCCAACCAAAACGTCATCGGCAGCTTCGCGATGTACTACCGCGAGGTGCGCCGCCCCACGCCCGAGGAGCTGGAGGCGCTGCACACGGCCAGCCACCTGGCCGGCATCGCCATCGACCAGTCGCGCCGCGCGCAGGAGCGCGCCCGCGCCGCGCAGTGGCTGGAGGAACAGGTGCAGGCCCGCACCCGCGAACTGCTGGCCGCGCAGGACGAGCTCGTCAACAGCCGCAAGCTTGCTGCCTTGGGCCAGCTGCTGGCCGGCATCGCGCACGAGATGAACACGCCGCTGGGCAACGCGCTGCTCAGCGCCAGCGCGCTGCGCGCCGGCAGCGCCGGCTTTGCCGAGCGACTGGCCGGCGGCCAGCCGCTCAAGCGCCAGGAGCTGGCCGACTGGATCGCGCAGACCCGCGACGGCGCCACGCTGGTGGAGCAGAACGTCGAGCGCGCGCTGCGGCTGGTGAACCGCTTCAAGCAGCTCACCGACGGTACGGGCCGCGCGCAGCGCGAGCGCTTCGACCTGCGCGACGCCGTGCTGCGCGCCTGGGCGCGCGTGCAGACCCGCCTCAGCGTGGAGCGGGTGCGGCTGGCCTGCGAGCTGCCGGAGGGCTTCGTGCTCGACGGCTACCCCGAGGTGCTGCAGCAGGTGCTGGAACAGTTGCTGGAGAACGCCTGCATCCACGGCTTCCGCGATGGCCGCGGGGGCCGCATCCGCGTCAACGCCAGCCGCACCGACGACGCGCGGCTGACGCTGGAGGTGCGCGACAACGGCGTGGGCATGCCGGCGGCCGACGTGGCGCGCGCCTTCGAGCCCTTCTTCAGCACCACCTTCGGCCAGGGCGGCAGCGGGCTGGGCCTGTTCGTCGCGCACAGCCTCGTCAGCGGCATGCTGGGGGGCAGCCTGCAGATACAAAGCTGGCCGGGCGAGGGCACGCTGGCGCGGCTGGAGCTGCCGCTGCAGGAGACGATGCGGATGGCGGCTTGACCGTGGGCCTCTCGCCTGGCCTTGCGCCGCTGAACGCGGGCAAGTCCAGTCGGTCTCCCGAGGAGACGGCGATGCTTGCGGCATCGAGCCGCAAGCACATCGCCTGCGCGGGCCGGCTTGGGGCGGCCCGGCGCTCGGCCCGAACACGGCACCGCTCAGCGGCGGATCGGCGAGCCGCCGCGCCAGGCCGGGTCGCTCCAGCGCTGGAAGGCGCCCAGCAGCGCCGGCTCGGGGGACTGCTTCTCGGTCACCAGGCCAGCGAGCGTGACGACCTCGAAGCTGCGGCGGTACTTGCCCTCGGCGCGGAACTCCCGCGCCACCAGCAGCTGCTGGCCGCCTGGCACCCAGCCGGCGAACTCGGCCACGCCCAGGCCCGGCTGCGCCGGCGCGGGCGGCATCACGTCGATGCGCCAGCCGTCGCGGCCCTTGATGAACAGCCACAGCTCGCGCCAGCCATCCAGCGGCTGCACCGCCAGCGCCAGCGCACGGCCCTCGCGGTTCAGTGACGCCGATGCGAGTGCCACCTGGCCGAAGGTGCAGCGGCGCGCGGCGGGCTTGCCGCCCTCCTTCAGCACCACGCAGCGCTGGCCATCGGCGCCGGGCTCCAGCGCCAGCTGCACGGCGCCGAAGTCGCGCGGCGTGGCCGCGGTGCCCAGCCAGCGCGCGGCGTTCACGCGCATCGCGGCGTCGGCGTAGGCGGCCTGGTCGTCCTCGGTCAGCTCGGTGGGCACGATGCCGGCGAACTCGGCCAGCGCCTGCGGCTGCACGGCGTCGCCACGGCGGGCTTGCGCAAAGGCGAGGCTCGCGGCCACGGACGCCCGGCGCATCAGCAGCCGGTTCTTCCAGTGCACCGGCAGCGTGGCGGCGTCCACCTGCGCGAGCACCTGCTGGCGCCACTGGTCGCGCGCCTCCTGCTCGCGCACGGTGGCGCGCGGGTTCAGGCAGTCGGGCCGCGTCAAGGCCAGCGCAGCGCGCACGCGCTGCTCGGGCGAGGCGGCGATGGCCAGCACGCGGCGGAAGGCGTCGCCCTCGAAGCAGACCTGCACGCGGCCGTCCTCCATGTCGAACTGCTCGAACTTCAGCCCGTAGCGCGCCGCCACGTCCATCTGCGCGGCGAGCTGGCCTTCGCCGAGCTTGGCGTTGGGCAGCGACGCACGGTCGGCGATGCGCTCGGCGAACGTGCCCAGCGCGTCCAGCGCCTCGGCGCCGCCGGGGCCGGCCAGCTCGGCCGGCGTGGCGGCCTGCACGTAGGCGGCCGCCAGACCCAGGCCCAGGCCTTCGGTGCCCCATTGCTGGCGCGCCAGGCGCAGCTGGGCCAGCAGCTCGGCGGTGGCACCGTCGCCGCGAGGCAACGGCAACACCTGGCCCTTGCGCAGCCAGCCGCCGCGCTCGCGGCGGTAGTCCCACACCTGCCAGTGGTCACCGCGCTCGCCGCGGATCTCCAGCGCCTCGCCGCGGCCCATCTGCGCCTGCAGCGACGCGGTGTCGCGCGGCGCCCCGCGCAGCGGCGAGTCCTGCGACACGAGGCCGGCGCGCGGGAAGTCTGCCGCCTCGGCATGGGTGGTCAGCACGGCAGCGGCCAGCGCGGCGGCCACGACGATCAGCACGAAGCGACGCATGGCGGCTTACTCCTGCTCCGGCTGGGCCTTGGCAGCCGCGGGCTGCACGCCGGCCAGCAGCGCGCTGCCGATGAAACCGCCCGAGCCGGGCGGCGCGATGATGACCTGCACCTTGTCCGACAGCTTGTCGGCCATGGCCTTCTGCACCAGCAGCGGGTGGCGCGTCAGCAGCTCGCCCTCGGTGGCCATCTGGCCGGCGTTGGCCTTGCCCACCTGGGCCACGCGGTAGGCCTCGGCGTCGGCCAGCTTCTGGCGCGCGGCGGCCTCGGCCGCCACCTCGATGCGGCGCGCCTCGGCCTGGCCTTCCGCCTGCTTCACGCGCGCGGCGCTGTCGGCCTGCGCCTCCAGCGCGCGCTGCTCGATCTGCTTCTGCTTGAAGGGCAGCACGTGCTTCATCGCCTCTTCCTGCGCCTTGGCCGCGATGATCTGCTCGCGCCCGGCGGCCTCGGCGGCCGTCTCGCGGCGCACCTTGTCGGCGGCCGCCTCGAACTCGGTCTCCTTGACCTTCTTCTCGCTGATCTCCAGCGTGTAGCGCATGCGCTCGCTGGCCAGGCTGTCGGCCAGCAGGCGGTCCATGCCGCGGCGGTAGTCGGCCGGCAGGTCCACCGAGCCGATCTGCACGCCCTTGAGCTGGATGCCGTCGGCCGCCAGCTTCGCGCGCAGCTCTGCCTCCAGCGACGCAGCGATCTCCGCGCGCTGGCTGGAGAAGATCTCGCGCACCGTGTGGCGGGCGATCTGCTTGTAGACGACCGCCTGCACGGCCGGCGCGATGACGTCGGCCTCGATGTCGTCGGGCAGCTTGGCGCTCAGCTCGGCCAGGCGGGTGCTGTCCACCGTCCAGCGCAGGTTCATGTCCAGGCCCAGCGACAGGCCCTCCACCGACTGCAGCGGCGCCGGGCCGTCGGCCTTGGCAATGCCGGTGGGGCGGTAGCTCTGGTCGCGCAGCGGGAAGAAGCGCACCTCGTGCAGGCCGGGGATGCGCAGGAAGCTGCCGTCGCGGAACTCGCTGGTGCCGCCGCTGAACTGGTTGGTGCGCAGCGCCGCCTGGCCGTGCGGCACGGCCTGCACGGGCGGGTGCATGACGACGGCATATCCGGCGGCCGTCACAGCGGTGACGAGCAGCAGCGGCGGCAGTGCACGGCGCAGCGAGCGCGCGGCGATGGGGGCTGCGGCAGCAGCAGCCGTGGCGCCGCGCCCGGCCCCACGGCCGAAGGCGTTGCGCAGCGAGGCGGTGAGGGACTTGAGGCGGTGCAGCATGGTGACGGGCTCCTGGGCCGTGTTGTGCATCGGCGGTGTGCGATGCATGGCAGCCATGGTTCCCGGTCCGGCGGGAAGGGACGAGCGCGGCGCAGGGTGAAGCTCTTCCGCGCGGGCGGAAGGAATCTTCCGGGGCCGCGCCGGCTCAGGTGCCAGGCGTCCGGCAGCCAGCGCCGTCAGGCCGCCCCGTCCGGGACGTCGGCATCGCTGACGTAGTGCCCGGACGGGTCCGGGCCCCGCGTGCCGACGATGACGTAGGCGCAGGGCGCCTGCGACCGGTTGGACACCGTGTGCCCGTTGGGCACGCCAGCGGGCCAGCAGGCGCTGTCGCCGGGGCGCAGCACGTGGGGCCCGTCATCCTCCGTGACGGTGACCTCGCCGCTGACGACGAACAGGAACTCGTCCACATGCTCGTGCCAATGCCGCACGGAGGCCTTGGCGCCCGGCTGCAGCACCTGCAGCGACGCGCCGAACTGCGTGAGGGCGCCGGCATCCGACAGCGCGTAGGTGTCCACGCGGCCCCAGCCGGGCTTGTCGTTGATGTGCGGAGAGACTTGTGCCTGCCTGACGATCATGGGCGTTGGGATGAAGTGTCAACAAGGGGCGCGACCGGCGGCATCGCCGGGCCGGCGACTATGCCAACAAACGGCGACCGGCGCCCGGTTCATCACGGCTGGGGATGTCGCGATCGGTTGTCGCCCCAATGCGGTACGCCTGTGTCGCCAACGCCCGCCGGCGGCAGCTACCTTCTGCATTTCCCTCCGAAGCCAAGGACGTACCGATGAAAACCACCCTGATCGCCACCGCCTGCCTGGCGGCCAGTTCGCTGGCCCTCGCCGCCGAGATCACCGTGCCCGTCAGCACCGCCACCAAGGACGGCGCCGGCCCGGCGCTAGGCACCGTGCGCATCGTGGAGACCGCCTACGGCCTGGCCTTCTACCCCGACCTCAAGGGCCTGCCGCCCGGCCTGCACGGCTTCCACATCCACGAAAAGCCGTCCTGCGCGCCCGCCGACAACAACGGCACGCCGACCCCCGCCTTCGCCGCCGGCGGCCACCTGGACCCGGCCGGCACCAAGAAGCACGGCGAGCCCTGGGGCGACGGCCACCTGGGCGACCTGCCGCCGCTGTTCGCGAACGCCGACGGCGCCGCCACGTCGCCCGTGCTGGGCCCGCGCCTGAAGCTGGCCGACGTGAAGAACCGCTCGCTGATGGTCCACGCCGGCGGCGACAACCACGCCGACCACCCCGCGCCGCTGGGCGGTGGCGGGGCGCGGGTGGCGTGTGGGGTCATCGGGGGCTGAGCAGCACGCGCTGGCGGAAGAATCCTTCCGCCGCCGCCCCGGCGGGGGTTCCACATAATCCCCCGCCATGCCCCGCATCGCCGTCATCGAGGACGACCCCACCACCAGCGAGCAGCTGGCCGGCTGGATACGCGCCGCCCGCCCCGAGCTGGTCGTCGACCAGCACTTCGACCGCGATGCCGCCGAGGCCGCGCTGCGCCGCGAGCGCTACGACCTCGTCGTGCTGGACATCGAACTGGGCCGCGAGCGCAACGCCGGCGTGGCGCTCATCAACGAGATCAACAAGCAGGGCCTGGGTACGCCGGTGCTGGTGGTGTCGGCGATGCCGGCGGCCATCTACCGCAGCATCATGAAGGCGCTGGACGCCTGGGACTACCTGCAGAAGA
>JAYSCT010000199.1:0-5879 GCA_041914785.1 Roseateles sp. | reverse complement strand
GCCGTGGCCGTCCCGTCACCGAATCTCGTGGAATTTGATTTTGCAGGTCTGACTAAGGAGCCCTGCATGACACATTCAGGTTCGCTCTTCGTGTTCAGCGGGCGTTGATAGTGGGCGCCGCCGAATTACCGCTCCCACACGGCGCCGACACTCGCTCTAGCGAAACGAATGACCGGCCCCAGCCTAAAGCTCACCAGTCTGATTTCCGGCGCCCATGATCGGCAGTGCTTCGTTGAGGATGCCGAACGACAAGCGCTCAAAACGTCACCACAAAACACGCCCCACCCCCCGGCCTTTTGGCGTGGCGCACCGTGCCACCGAGGCCGTGCACCAGTTGCCGCACGACGGCCAGGCCGACGCCGCTGCCGCCGTCGCGGGTCGTGAAGAAGGGCGTGAAGATGCGGCTCTCCAGCCCCGGGGCCACGCCCGGGCCGTTGTCGGCCACGGTCAGCCGCAGCCGGGCGCCGCGGCTGAGCCGGGCCTCGATGTGCAGCTGCGGCGCCGGGCGGCCGGCGCAGGCCTGCAGCGCGTTCTGCGCCAGGTTGATGAGCACCTGTTCCAGCTGCGCGGCATCGGTGCGCAGCGCCAATGACGCGGGTTCCACGCTCAGCGTCACGCTGCCGCCCACGGCGGCCCAGGCGGGCGACACCAATTGCTGCACGGCCTGCAGCAGCGGCGCCAGCGGCGTGTCGGCCAGCGTGGGCGCCGGCGGCTGGCTGACGCTGCGGTAGCGCTCCACGAAGCCCTGCAGATGCGCCGCGCGCCGGGCGAGCGCGGCCAGCGCGGCGCGCAGCTCGTCCACCTCGCCGGCTTCCAGCAGCGCCGGCGCGCTGCCGGCCAGCGACGCGATGGGCGTCAGCGAATTCATGATCTCGTGCGTCAGCACCTGCACCAGCTGCCGCCACGCCGCCAGCGCCTCGGTCTCCAGCTCCGACTCGATGGGCGCCAGCGCCGCCAGCCGCCAAGCCTCGCCCTGCACGGTCAGCGCGGCCACGGCCAGCACGGCGCGCTCCTGGCCGTGCTCGGTGGGCAGCGTGACGACGCGCCGGCCGGGGTCGGCGTCCAGCAGCGCCAGCAGCGCGGCGGGCTCCACGGCGCGGCCGGGCGCGATGAGGCGGCGCGCGGCGGCGTTCAGCGCCAGCGGTGCGTGGCCGGCGGTCAGCCGCCACAGCGCCAGCGGCGCGTGCTCCAGCGCGGCGTCCAGGTCGGGGCGCGGCGGTGGCGGCGGCTCGGGCGGCAGCGGCCGGGGTTGGTGAGCCAGCCGCGTCAACGCGGCCCAGCCGGCTGCCGTCGCGGCGAGGCCGGCCAGCGCGCAGGCGACGAGCACGCGCGGCGAGTCCAGCGCGGTGGCGGCACCGGCCGAACTCGCCGCCAGCACGACGGCGGCGCCGGCCACGCGGGCGCGTTCAAAGGCCATGCTTGTCCAGCTTGCGGTACAGCGCCGCGCGGCTCACGCCCAGCAGCTTGGCGGCCTGGCTGATGTTGCCGTCGGCCTGGGCCAGCGCGGCCTGCACGGCCTCGCGCTCGCGTTGCTGCAGGTCCAGCCCCGGCGCGGGTTCCGGCGCGGGCGGTGCGATATGGCCCAGCCCAAAATCACTCCAGGTGAACACCGGCCCGCGGGCCAGCAGCGCGGCGCGTTCGCAGGCCTGGCGCAGTTGCCGCACGTTGCCGGGCCAGCCGTAGGCCGTCAGCTGCGCCAGCGCGTCGGGCGTCACCTCCACGGGCCGCTGCGCGAACTGCGCGAGGTAGTGGCGCAGCAGCAAGGCGACGTCGGCCGCGCCGCGCTCGCGCAGCGGCGGCACGCGCAGCACGACGGTGTTCAGCCGGTACAGCAGGTCGGGGCGGAAGCGCCGCGCGTCGAACAGCTCGGCCTCGGCCACGTTGGTGGCGGCCAGCACGCGCACGTCCACCGGCACGGGCCGGTCGCTGCCCAGCGGCGTCACCTCGCGGCGCTCCAGCGCGGCCAGCAGCTTGGCCTGCTGCGGCAAGGGCAGGTTGCCGATCTCGTCCAGGAACAGCGTGCCGCCCGCGGCGGCGACGAAGCGCCCGGGGCGCGACTCGCGCGCATCCGTGAAGCTGCCGCGCCGGTGGCCGAACAGCTCGCTCTCCACCAGCGCCTCGGGCAGCGCGCCCATGTCCACGGCCAGCAGCGGGCCGGCGGCGCGCGGCGAGGCAGCATGCAGCGCGCGCGCCACCAGCTCCTTGCCCACGCCGTTCTCGCCCAGGATCAGCACGCTGGCCTCGCTGGCGCCCACCTGCGCGATCTGCGCACGCAGCGACTGCATGGCGGCCGACTCGCCCAGCAGGTCGCCCGCACCGCCCGGCGCGGGACCCCGGCGGGCCAGCGCCGCCTGCACGCAGGCAACCAGCCGCTCGTTGGCCCAGGGCTTGGTGAGGAAGTCCACCGCGCCGCCCTTGAGCGCCTGCACGGCCAGCTCCACCTCGGCGTAGGCGGTCATCACGATGACCGCGGGCGCCGCAGCCTGGCCATGCCGGGCCATCACGTCGCGCAGCAGCGCCAGGCCGGCGGCACCGTCGCTGGCACCGGGCGTGAAGTTCATGTCCAGCAGCAGCACGTCGGGGGCGATGTCGTCCAGCGCGGCCGGCAGCTCGGCCGGCGCATGGCGCACGGCCACCGGCCCCAGCTTGCGCAGCGCCAGCCGCGCGGCCAGCGCCACGTCGGGGTCGTCGTCGAGGATGAGGATGCCGGGCATGAGAGCGCGCGACTGTAGGCGCCGCGTGCCTGCCCCGGCAAGGCGGTGTCCGGAAGCGGACAGTGCGGGTGTCCGCAAGCGGACGTTTCACGGCCCGCCCCGGCCCCGCTCCCCAGGGCGGGCGCGTTGGCCCGGCTCTTGCAAAAAGGCAGGCCATGACCGCCTTCTCCCCCTCCCTCACCTGGCGCAGCGCCTGGCGCCAGCTGCGCGCCGAACCCGGCCCCGCCGCCCTCGTCATCGCCGGCCTCGCGCTGGGCCTGGCGCTGGCGCTGCTGACGGCCAGCTTCCTGCAGGACGTGCTGCGGCCCGACGGCGAGCTGCCCGAGGGCGACCGGCTCGTCAGCTTCGAGTTCCGCGCGCGCGGCCCCGGCGGCATCACGACCGAGTGGTTCGACAGCGTGCCCACCGTGCCGCTGTACGCCGGCCTGCGCGACGCGGGCGCACCGGTGGCCGAGATGGGCCGGCTGCTGTTCACGCAGCTGCCGGCCCAGGCCGTTGACGAGAAGCAGCCGCGCGGCGCGCGCCTGTCCATCGCGCTGGCCGACGCCGACCTGCAGGCGCTGTTCGGCCTGCGCCCGCTGGCGGGCGACCTGACCGCGGCGCTGTCCACGCCCGAGGGCATTGCGCTGACGGCGCAGGCGGCCGAGAAGCTCTTCGGCACGGTGCAGGCGCTGGGCCGCACGTTTGCGGTCTCGCTGCCGCCGCTGCCCGACGGCACACCGGGCGGCCAGTTCCCGCTGACCGTGAAGGCCGTGCTGCCCAACCCCAACCCGAACGGCACGCTGGTGTTCGACGCGCTGGCCGGCTTCAACGCGCCGGCCGCCAAGGTCTACCTGAAGCTGTCGGACAACTGGTACCAGACCAGCGGCCGGCTGTTCGCCCGCCTGCAGCCCGGTGCCGCGCCCGCGCAGCTGACGGCGCTGGCGCAGCGCCTGGCCGAGCAGCAGCCGCTGCCGCCGGGCTTCCCGATGGACTTCCTGAAGGGCGGTGGCCCCGCGGCCTACCTGCGCGCGCTGCCGGTGGCCGACATCGGCCTGCACGGCGCCGGCAGCCCGCAGCGCCGGCTGCAGCTGGGCGGCCTCGCCGCCGCCGCCGCTGCGGTGCTGGCGCTGGCCGTCATCAATTTCGTCAACTTGTGGAGCGTTCGCACGCTGCGCCGTCAGCGCGAGATCGGGCTGCGCAAGTCGCTGGGCGCGGGCGGGCGGCAGCTGGCCGCGCAGTTCTTTGCCGAGGCCACCGTCGTGGCGGCGCTGGCCGGCGCGCTGGGCCTGCTGCTGGCCTGGTGGGGCACGCCGTGGGCCGAGGCACTGCTGCAGCGCCGCTTCCACGCGCCCGTGGTGAGCGCCGCGATGGTGGCGCTGACGGCGGGGCTGTGCGCGGCCATCGCGGCCCTCAGCGCGCTGCCGCTGACGAGCATCGCGCTGCGCGTGCGGCCGGCCGAGTCGCTGGCCGGGCGCAGCCACAGCGAGGGCGCGGCCAGCCGCTGGCTGCGCCGGTTCATGACGACGCTGCAGTTCGCCGCCGCCGCGCTGTTCGCCGCGCTGGCGCTGACGGTGCTGTGGCAGGCCCGGCACGCCGGCGGCATCCCGCGCGGCTTCGACATCGATGGCCGCGTGGCCGTGGACCTGCCGTGGTGGTCGCAGCCAGCGCAGACGGCCTCGCTGATCGAGCAGGTGCGGCGCTGGCCCGAGGTCATTGCCGCCGCGGCGTCCGACGATGTGCCGGGGCGCGATTTCTCCAGCTGGTACGGCGAGTTCCGCGGCCCGGACGGCCGCGCGGTGAGCCTGCGCACCGGCGTGGACTTCACGCCGGGCTACCTGCAGGTGTACGGCATGCGCGTCATCGCCGGCCGGCTGTCGGCCGACCATGTGGCCGAGAAGGCGCAGCGTGGCATCGTGCTGGACCGCAGCGCCGTGCGCGCGCTGGGCTTCGCCAGCCCCGAGGCTGCGGTGGGCCGCACGCTGGGCACGCCGGCCAACATCGACGACGGCCAGCCGGCCACCATCGTCGCGGTCATCGACGACATCCGGCTGGAAGGCCCGCGCAGCCCGCCGCAGCCGCACGCCATCCGACCCGTGGTGGAGCGCGGCGACGGTGCCATCAGCGTGCACACGCGCGACCCGCGCGCCACCGCGTCCAAGCTCGCGGCGCTGGTGCGCGAGCGCTTTCCCGACACGCTGAACGAGGCGCTCCCGGTGCGCGACATGCTGCTGCAGAAGGTGGCCGACGACGCGCGGCTGGGCCGGCTCATCGGCCTGGCCGGCCTGCTGGCGCTGGGCCTGGCGGCCGTGGGCATCTACGCGCTGGCGGCCTACACGCTGCGCCGGCGCGAGCGCGAGATCGTGCTGCGCAAGCTGCACGGCGCGGGTGCCGGCGCGGTGGCGGGGCTGCTGCTGCGCGAGTTCGCCGGCGTGCTGGCGGTGGCCTGCGCGCTGGCGCTGCCGGTGGCGGCGTGGCTGAGCCAGCGGTATCTCGCGGACTTCGTCGAGCGGGCGCCGGTGGGGCCGGGCTCGCTGTGGGTGCTGCTGGCGTCGGTGGCGCTGCTGGCGTTGGTGACGGCGCTGGCGGTGGCGCGCCATCTGCACGCAGCGCTGGCGTTGCGGCCGCTGCAGGCTCTTCGTGGATGACGGGCGGATGACCGTCGCGCTGACCTCCGGCGCCGCGATGGACCGCCGCGTGGCGGTGCCGCGCCGCTGGAGCCTGACCGTGCTGGCCACGCTGGCGGTGCTGGCCGTGGCCGCGCTGCTGGTGCACCACTGGCCGCGTGGCGTGGTGGTGGCGCGCAGCAGCGTGGAGATTGCTGCGGCGAAGCAGGGCGCCTTCCGCGACGTCATCGTCGGCCGCGCCACCGCGCAGCCGCTGCAGTCCGTGCTGCTGGACGCGACCGAGGACGGCCGCGTGGAGCAGGTGCTGGTGAAGGACGGCGAGCGCGTCGAGGCCGGGCAGCTGCTGGTGGTGCTGAGCAGCACGCAGCGGGCGCAGGAGCTGATGGCGCGCTCCGCCGACGCGGCGCAGCAGATGGCCAACCTCGCCACTTTTCGCGCCGGCTTCATGCAGGCCCAGGCGCAGCTGCGCCGCGAACTGACGCAGGCGGAGTTCGAGCTGGAGCGCGTGCGCCGCCTGCACGAGCGCAACCGCGAGCTGGCGGCCATGGGCTTCCTGTCG
>JAYSCT010000198.1:0-6086 GCA_041914785.1 Roseateles sp. | reverse complement strand
CTCGGGCAAGAGCACGCTGGTCAACCTGATCTGCCGCTTCTACGACGTGACCGAGGGCAGCATCAAGGTGGACGGCGTGGACCTGCGGCGCATCCGCGTCGCCGACTACCGCCGCCACATCGGCCTGGTGCTGCAGGAGCCCTTCCTGTTCTTCGGCACCATCGCCGAGAACATCGCCTACGGCAAGCCGGATGCGACGCGCGACGAGATCGTCGCGGCCGCCCGCGCCGCGCATGCGCACGAGTTCATCCTGCGCCTGCCGCACGGCTACGACAGCCTCGTCGGCGAGCGCGGCCAGGGCCTGTCGGGCGGCGAGCGCCAGCGCATCTCCATCGCCCGCGCGCTGCTGATCGACCCGGCCATCCTGATCCTGGACGAGGCCACCAGTGCCGTCGACACCGAGACCGAGAAGGAGATCCAGCGCGCGCTGGACAACCTCGTGAAGGGCCGCACCACCATCGCCATCGCGCACCGGCTGTCCACGCTGCGCAAGGCCGACCGCCTCGTCGTCATGGACCGCGGCGAGATCGTCGAGCTGGGCCCGCATGACGAGCTGATCGCCAAGCAGGGCCATTACTGGCGGCTGTGGGAAGCGCAGGCCCGGCGTGTCGATGCCGAGGAGGCCGACGATGCCGGCCTGATGGTCGTTGCGCCCAACCCGAACGCACACACGGTGAACGCATGAGCACACTGCCTTTCCGCGACCTGCGGCTGGACGAACTGGGCCGCCTGGTGCTGACCGACCTGAACGGCGCCGAGCATGCCGGCGTGACACCGGTGCGCGCCCACCCGATCTCGGCGCCCGACGAGGGCGTGTCGCTGGTGGGCGTGCATGGCCACGAGCTGGCCTGGGTGCCGCGCCTGTCCGCGCTGCCCGACGCGCATCGCCGCGTGCTGGAGGCCGAATTGGCGGCTCGCGAGTTCCACCCCGTGCTGAAGCGGCTGATCTCGGTGAACACCTTCGCCACGCCCAGCACCTGGCGCGTCGAGACCGACCGTGGCGAGGTGGACTTCGTGCTGAAGAGCGAGGAGGACATCCGCCGGCTGGAGGAGGGGCGGCTGCTCATCACGTCCTCGCACGGCGTGCAGCTGCAGGTGCCGGACCGCTGGGCGCTGGACAAGGCCTCCAAGCGGCTGCTCGAACGATTTCTTTGAACCGCGGCCGCGCGCCGGGAGCTGTTCATGAAGGCGCTGCCCGCCGCCCCGAGCGGCCGGCGCCGCGGCTTGCGCCAGGTCAAGGCGGTACGTGGCCGGCGGGGTCAGCATGGCGGCATGACCCTCTGCAGGAGACCCGCATGAGCACCGGATACCGTGCGCTGGCGGCCGACATTTCCGCCACGCTGACCCAGCTGCGGGCCGATGTGCCCGATGTCATGCGCGGCTTCGGCGCGCTGTCGCAGGCGGCCATGCGCGCTGGCGCGCTGGACGCCAAGGCCAAGGAGCTGATTGCCATCGCGCTGGGCGTGGCCGGGCATTGCGACGCCTGCCTGGCCTTCCACGCGCAGGCCCTCGTCAAGCTGGGCTGCACGCGCGCAGAGCTGGAGGAGGCGCTGGCCGTCTGCGTCTACATGGGCGGCGGGCCGTCGCTGATGTACGCGGCCCGGGCGCTGGACGCCTTCGAGGAGTGTGCCGGCGTGGCCGCCGCCTGACGGCCGGCGCGCAGGCGTGGCGCGGTGCGCACTTGCACAATCGCGCCACCATGCCTGCACTGCCACCCAAGCTGCCCAACACGGGCACCACCATCTTCACCGTCATGTCGGCGCTGGCGGCCGAGCATGGCGCCGTCAACCTCGGCCAGGGCTTCCCGGACTTCGGTGCCGATCCGGCGCTGCTGCAGGCCGTCACCGACGCGATGGCCGCGGGCCACAACCAGTACCCGCCGATGACCGGCGTGCCGGCGCTGCGTGAGGCCGTGGCCGCCAAGCTCAACACGCTGTACGGCGCCACCTACGACGCCGGCAGCGACATCACCATCACCGCCGGCGGCACGCAGGGCCTCATCACGGCGCTGCATGCCTGCGTCGGCGCTGGGGACGAGGTTGTCATCATCGAGCCGGCCTACGACAGCTACGACCCCGCCATCCGCCTGGCCGGCGCCGTGCCGGTGGGTGTGCCGATGACGGCGGATTACCGCATCGACTGGGCCGCCGTGCGCGCCGCCGTCTCGCCGCGCACGCGCGCCCTCGTCATCAACACGCCGCACAACCCCAGCGGCCGCGTGGCCACGCGCGAGGACCTGCAGGAGCTGGAGCGCATCGCTCAAGCGCACGACCTGTTCGTCATCAGCGATGAGGTCTACGAGCACATGGTGTTCGACGGCGCGCCGCACGAGAGCGTGGCCCGCCACCCGGCGTTGCGCGAGCGCAGCTTTCTCGTCAGCAGCTTCGGCAAGACCTTCCACGTGACGGGCTGGAAGGTCGGCTTCGTCGCCGCGCCGCCGGCGCTGTCCGCCGCGTTCCGCCGGCTGCACCAGTACACCGTGTTCACGGTGCATACGCCCACCCAGCACGCGCTGGCGGCCTACCTGGCCGACCCGGCGCCGTGGCAGGGCCTGGGCGGCTTCTACCAGGCCAAGCGCGACGCCTTCCGCGCGGCGCTGGCGGCCACGCCGCTGAAGCTGCTGCCCTGCGAGGGCACGTACTTCCAGACGGTGGACTACAGCGCCGTGTCGGACCTGAGCGAGCTGGACTTCGCCCGCTGGCTGACCACCGAGATCGGCGTCGCGGCCATCCCGCTGTCGGTCTTCTACCAGCAGCCGCAGGAGCGCCGGCATGTGCGCTTCTGCTTCGCGAAGCGCGACGAGACGCTGGCCGAGGCCGCGCGCCGGCTGGCCCGGCTCGGCTAGGGCAACACGACGAATGGGCCGCTGCCCGGCAGGCGGCCGTGCAGCAGCCAGTCGGCCGTGATGTCGAACAGGCCGGGCGAGTAAGCGGGCACGCGGCGGCCGTCGGGCAGCGGCAGGGGCTCGATGAGACCGTGGTCGGCCCGCGGGAACACGACGACCGACACGTCGCGGCCCTGGCGCTGCAGCTCGCGCAGCACGTCCTGCGTGCCGGCGTTGGGTGCCTGGCGGTCGCTGCCGCCCAGCAGCCACAGCTGGCGTGCGCGCAGCGACGCGAGCAGCGGCCGCGGGTCGTGCTCGAAGCTCAGCCCCTGCGCCATCGCGGCGCCATGCTGGCGCAGCTCGGCGCTGCTGAACTTCAGGAACACGCCGGTGTAGGAGCGCGGCTGCAGCGCCGCCAGCCACGGCGCGCCGGCATGGGCGGCCTTGAACGCGTCCAGCTCCGCATAACCGTCCTGCAACCCGGAGCGCACGATGCGCTCGGTCAGCGCGGTGAGTTTGCGGGCTTGCTGCCGTGCGTCGGCATCGAAGCCGGCGTCGCGCAGTTGCTGGTCCACCAGCGCGCGGTCCTGCGCGATGGGCCCCTCGGCCATCGCGAACGCCGCGACGACGAAGTCCAGCGGTGCTTGCGACGCGACGATGGGCGCCACCCAGCCGCCCTGGCTGCCGCCGATGACGCCCAGCCGCGGCTGACCTGGCACCAGCCGCCGCGCGGCCTGCAGTGCGGCCATCGTGTCGCGCGCGCGGACGTGGAAGTCCGACGACGGCGCCCCGGCCGAGCGACCGGTGCCGCGCTTGTCGTACGCGAACACCGCCACGCCGCGGCGCGCGAGTTCGTGGGGCCAGACGCTGTCGTCGGTGGACGGGTCGTTGTTGGAGCCTTCGATCCACACCGCCAGCGCGCGTGGCCGGCCGCCGGGTGGCAGCACCAGCTTGCCGTGCAGGCGCAGGCCATCGCTGACGAAGTCGGCCTCCTGCTCGACCGTGTCGAGGCGCGTGCCGGTCAAGGCGTGCTCGCCGCTGCCCAGCGTCAGCCGGCCGTCCGCGCACGCGGCGAAGCGGATCTCGACGTCGTCGGCGCGGAACCGGCCGTCGGGCCCCTCCTGCAGCGCGCCGAAGCGGCCGTCCGCCGCCGTGTAGCGCAGCGCGCGGGGGCGGCCGTCGTCGCCGGTGATGGTCAGCACCCGGCCGCCGGGCAGCGCGTAGGCACCGAGCAGGCAGCGCAGCTCGGGGGCCAGCGTGGTCTGCGGCAGCGCGTCCAGCGGTGGGGCGGGGGCCGCGGCGGCCAGGGCGGCCAGAAGCAGGGACAGCATGGGGTCTCCAGGAGAAGAGGGCGTGGGGCGCGATGCTGCGGCGGCCCGGGGCCGACGGCGAGCGGGTTGCGACGCGCTGCACGACGGGGGGCATCAACTGCAGCGCCACAGCCCTGGGGCCGGCCCGCTGGCATGCCCCGTGCCAGCCCTGATCACAAGACGGCGGCGGGCCTTGCGGGGCTGTCGCCAGTCGTGAACCCGATCACGGAGACCCACCATGCTGCACCAGTCGCGTGCCCCCGCCGATGCACCAAAGCGAGCGTTGCCTGCCGCCCGCGCGCAGACGGCCGGCGAGCTGTTCGGCAAGACCATCAACCTGTCCGGCCGGCGCCGCTTCACGTCGCAGCGCGTGGTGCTGTACGCCGTGCTGGCTGCGCAAGGCCGCGACGGCGCGCTGGCCACGGCCCGCGAGGCGCTGGCGACCTTCGGCGAGGCCCACGGCGCGCTGCTGGCCGGCGAGCTGGCGCCGCAGGCGCTGGGCGCGGCGCTGACCGAGGCCTACTTCGGCGCCGAGCGCTCCAACGAGCGCATCACCGCCTTCATCGACCAGGCCCGCCGCACGCTGGACGCCATCGCGGCCGGTGCCTTCAATGCCGCGACGCTGCTGGAGGAGCTGGTGGAAGCCGCCACGCCGTTGCTGGCGACGCTGAACCGGCTCACGCAGCTCTACGAAGACCTGGCGCGCCAGCACGCCGCGGCCGCCAAGCGGCAGCTCACCAGCGTCATGGGCGACATCGAGCAGATCGCCAAGCACGCGCGCATCGTGTCGTTCAACGCGCAGGTGGTGGCGGCGCGGGCCGGCACGTCGGGCCGCGAGTTCGCGGTCGTGTCGGGCGAGCTGACCCACATCACCGGCCGGCTCGACGGCCTGGTGCGCGAGGCGGTACGCAGCGCCGTGGCCTGATCTCAGCCCACCGGCCGCAGCGGGCAGCTGGCGCCGGTCTCGGGGGTGTCGGCCAGCCGCGTGGCCAGTTCGCCGCGCAGCCCCTGCAGCGCGGCGATGCGGGCGTCGATGTCGGCCAGCTTGCGTGCCAGCGTGGCCCGCAGCGCGGGGCCGGCATCCTGGCCCTGCGTGAGCAGCGGCAGGTCGGCGGCGATCTCGGCCAGCGTGAAGCCCAGCTGCTGCGCGGTGCGCACATAGCCCAGCCATTGCACGGCTTCCTCGGGGTAGTCGCGGTAGCCGTTGGCGCTGCGGCGGGCCTGCAGCAGGCCGCGCTTCTCGTAGAAGCGCAGGCTGTCGCGGGTCAGGCCGGTGCGTTCGCTCAGGGTGCCGATCTGCATGGTGTGCCGAAATTGCTTGACCCTGGAGCGTAGTCCAGGGTCGACGCTGCGCACCTTCGTCACTTCGATCAGCGCCCATGCCTTCTTTCAGCCCCGCCCAGTTCCGCCGCGTCGTGCAGGCCAGCGCCGCCTACGACCTCGTCGTCACCGCGCCCTTCGCCACGCCGTGGACCTTCGCCATCGCCTTCGGGCAGCTGAGCGCCGCCAACCAGGCGCTGGGCGGGCAGCCACTGCCCGGCTTCGCGCCGCTGCAGATGCTGTTCGCTTTGCTGATGGGCAGCGTGGTGATGGTGTGGAGCGTGCTGCGGCTGCGCGGGCCGACGCTGCTGCTGGGCCGCCACGACGCGGCGGCGCGCGCGCTGTTCAGCCTGTGGATGGCCTGGGCCTGGTCGCAGACCGGCGAGCCGGTGCTGCTGCTGTTCCTGCTGCCCGAGGCGAGCTGGGCGGTGGTGCAGGCCTGGCGCGTTGCCGGTGCGGAGCATTCGGCAAGGGGCAACCGAGCTTTCGGCGGGGTTTCGGAATAACCCTGGCGCCGGCTCCGCCGGACAATCGCGGTTTCCCGCATCCGCTTCGAACGCCCCGCCATGCCCACCCCCTACCGTTCCAAGACCTCCACCGCCGGCCGCAACATGGCGGGTGCCCGTTCGCTG
>JAYSCT010000197.1:0-6095 GCA_041914785.1 Roseateles sp. | reverse complement strand
GGTCCACGCCGGCGGCGTCGCCGGGCGACGCGAAGTTGGCCATGCGCCGGCCGTTCAGCAGCACCAGCGTCGACGACACGCCCAGGCCGCGCAGGTTGGCCGCGTTCAGCCCCATCTGGTCGCGAAAGCCCCCGTAGCCGATGCTGCCGCCGTCCGTCAGGTTGTTCGCGCCGGCGCTCAGGCGCGCAATCAGCTCGGCCGCCGTCGTCACGCCGGCCTTGTCGATCTCGGCCCGCGTGATGACCTGCACCGGCAGCGCGGTCTCGCCCTCGATGCGCTTGATGGCGGTGCCCGTGACCTCCACGCGCTCCAGCTTGTCCTGCGCCTGGGCGGCCAGCGACAGGCCCAGCAGCGCGGCGGCCAGGGCGATGCGGGAGGGACAGGGCTTGTTCATCTGCGGGCTCCGGTAGGCTGTGACGTTTGGCGCGAGTCTAGGCACGCCTTCGCGTGCTGCCGGTCTCCGGGGTGAGATTCGTCTCGCGCACGCCACGCCGTTTATCGTTCGGATTAGGGGCCGACGGTCACGAACCGTCTGTCATCATGGGTGCGACCAAGCAAGGAGGATGTTGGGCATGAGGGCATGGATCTG
Organism: Roseateles sp.; assembly: GCA_041914785.1. Classification (GTDB taxonomy): domain Bacteria; phylum Pseudomonadota; class Gammaproteobacteria; order Burkholderiales; family Burkholderiaceae_C; genus Pelomonas. The sequence continues at coordinate 5,506 of JAYSCT010000197.1, read as the reverse complement.
GGCCGGGTTGGCCGCAATGGCACTGACCGCCGGCGTTCACGCGGCACCGCCGACACCCGCCGCGCCGGCCAGCGCGGCGCAGGGGTTCCGGCTGTTCCGCCCGGCGACGCCGGCGCCTGCACCGGCGCCGCGCGCGGTGGCGCCGAAGGCTGCGCCTGCGCCGGCGCCAACTGCCAATGCACCGGCGCCTGTCGTCGCCGACACCGAGCCGCCGATCCGCGGTTATGCGGTGCCCATCGGCGGCGCGCTGAAGGCCGACAACGACGAGGTCTGGCAGCGCATCGTGCAGCTGGCCGGCGGCAAGGGTGCACGCTTCGTCGTTTTCGGCACCGCCAGCGAAGATCCCGAAGCCAGCGCCAAGCAGGTGGTGGACCTGCTGCAGCGCCGCGGCGCGGTGGCCGAGGCGCTGCCGGTGGCGCCCAAGTTCCTTTGGGTGGATCTGAACAAGGTGGTGCGGGACCCGGCGCTGATCGCCAAGGTCAAGGCCGCCAAGGGCATCTTCTTCACCGGTGGCGTGCAGGAGCGCATCGTCGACGTGCTGCAGCCAGGCGGCCAGAGCACGCCCATGCTGGAGGCCATCTGGGACGTCTACCGCAAGGGGGGCGTCGTCGCCGGCACGTCCGCCGGCGCGGCCATCATGAGCACCATCATGTTCCGCGACGCCCCCAGCGTCATCAACGTGCTCAAGGGCCGTTTCGCCGATGGCAAGCAGGTGGACCGCGGGCTGGGCTTCGTCGGCCCCAACCTGTTCGTCGACCAGCATTTCCTCAAGCGCGGCCGCTTCGGCCGCATGATCCCGCTGATGATGGCCAAGGGCTACAAGCTGGGCCTGGGGGTGGACGAGAACACCGCGGCCATCATCCGCGGCGACGAGATCGAGGTCATCGGCGACCGCGGCTGCCTGGTGGTGGACCTGACCGAGGCCCGCACCGACGCGACGCTGGGCGCCTTCAACGTGCAGGGCGCGCGCATCTCCTACCTGGAGCATGGCGACCGCTACCACATGCGCGCGCGCTCGACGACGCCGTCGGCGCCCAAGCTGCGTGGCGAGGTGCATGACGCCGAGTCGCCCAGCTTCAAGCCCTACTACACGGACGACGTCTTCCACCTCGACATGCTGGGCGACTCGACGATCTCCAACGCGATGAGCCGGCTCATCGACAGCGTGCGCAAGGAGGTCAAGGGCCTGGCCTTCGACGTGCTGCCGCGCACCAACGATCCGCTGGCCGAGCTGGGCTTCCTGTTCCGCATCTACAAGGGGTCCGACTCCATGGGCTGGAGCACCGAGGAGTTCGGCGGCGAGCAGTTCACCGTGACCAACCTCTACCTGGACATCAGCCCCGTGCGGCTGCCCATGCCGCTGTATGGCGGCTGGGCCGGTGCGCCGCGGCCCGTGGCCCCGCCGCCGGCCGAGCCGGCCCCGTCGGCGTCGGCGCCGTCGGGTCAATAGGGCAATCCCGGCATTGGCGGCCGCCGGTCGGCAAGGCCGCCGTTCCCGGGGCTTGCCCGGCTGTGCGACCCGCCGCGGGGCTGCGATCATGACGGGCTTGTGAATCCCGTCCGCCCGGTGCGTGCGCCGGGCGCCCCGCGCCCATCTTGCAGACTCCTTCCCAGCCCGGCACCGTCATCGCCATCGGCGGTGCCCTGAAAGCCGGCAGCGATGCCGTCTGGCAGCGCATCGTCGACGAGGCCGGTGGCCCCGGCGCGGCCATCGCCGTCTTCCCGACCGCGGCCTACGAGCCCGAACGCATCGCGGCGCAGATCGTCGCGGCGCTGAGCCGCTGCGGCGCGCGACCCGAGGTCATTCCGGTGGCGCCGCATCTGGACGGTACGGACCTGCAGGCGCGGCTGCACGACCCGGCACTGATCGCCCGCGTGGCGGCCTGCCGCGCCGTGTTCTTCTCGGGCGGCGCGCAGGAGTACATCGTCGACACGCTGCAGCCCGGCGGCGTGTCGACCGCCATGCTGGACGCCATCCGCGCCGTGTTTTCCGCCGGTGGCGTCATCGCCGGCACGAGCGCCGGCGCGGCCGTCATGAGCCAGTTCATGTTCCGCGACGCGATGGACAACCTGGCGGTGCTTCGCGGCCGGTGGGCCGAAGGGCAGGAGTACGACCGCGGCCTGGGCTTCCTCGCGCCCGGCCTGCTGGTGGACCAGCATTTCCTGAAGCGCGGCCGCATCGGCCGCCTGCTGCCGGCGCTGCAGCGCCTGCGCTGCCCGCTGGGGCTGGGCGTGGACGAGAACGCCGCCGTCGTCATCCGGGGCTCGGTGCTGGAGGTCATCGGCGGCAGCGGCGCGGTGCTGGTGGACCTCGGGCATGCCACGCACGACCCCGCGCTGCCGGCCTTCAACCTGCGCGGCGCCCGGCTGTCCTACCTGGACCAGGGCGACCGCCATGATCTCGCCACTGGCCAGACCACGCCGGCCGCGCGCAAGCACCGCGAGCCGCGCATCCCGCCGGCCGCCGCCGGCGTGCACGCCGGGCAGGACCGCCCCCGCTACTACCTCGACATGCTGGGCGACGGCTGCCTGCTGGCCGCGCTGACGCAGCTGCTGGACGGCGCCGCGGACGAGGTGCGCGGTCTGGCGTACCGCGCCCACGCGCAGCCGGGTGACCTGCTGCCCGATGTCGGCTTCGAGTTCCGCCTGCACCGTGCGCCGGACCTGACGGGCTGGCGCGATGGTGGCGACGGCCGCACCGTGCTGGGCGCACGGCTGGACGTGGTGCCGGTGCGCGTCGCCAGCCCGCTGTTCACACCACTGGTGGCCGAGCCCGGCCGCGTGGTCGAATCGGCAGCAGGGAGCCCCGACAACCACACCGCAGGAGAAGCGTCATGAAATTATTCCCCCTGGCCTTGACGGCCCTGCTGGCCGCCGGCGCCGCGCAGGCCACCGACGTGGGCGTGTCCGTGCAGATCGGGCAGCCCGGTTTCTACGGCCGCATCGACATCGGCAACACCGCGCCGCCGCCCGTGGTGCTGCGCGAGCCGGTCTGGGTGCAGCGCCGGCCGGTGCATGTGGAGCCGGTCTACATGCGCATCCCGCCCGGCCACCAGAAGCACTGGAGCAAGCACTGCGCGCGCTACAACGCCTGCGGCGTGCCGGTCTATTTCGTCCGTGAGGACTGGTACCAGGAACGCTACGAGCGCCGAGACGGCGACCGCGCCCATGACGACGAGCATGGCAGGGGCAAGCACGGCAAGGGGCATGGCCACGGCAAGGGCAAGGACCGCGACTGAGCGCGACACAATCGGGGCATGGCTGAGACCGACAACCGCCCCGAAGGCTTTCAACGCGTCAGCGCCGCGCTGCTGGCGCTGCAACATCCTCACCGGCCGCTGTGGCTTGACGTCGCCGCGCGCACGGCCCAGGAGGCCGCCGACGCCCTGGGCGTCACGCTGGGCCAGATCGCCAAGTCCGTCGTGTTCCGACGCAAGGCCGACGAGTCCGCCGTGCTGGTCATCACGTCGGGCGACAAGCGCGTCGACGAGAGCAAGCTCCGGCCCCACACCGGCGCGCTGGGCCGGGCCGATGCCGACTTCGTGAAGGCCCGCACCGGGTTCTCCATCGGCGGCGTGTCCCCCACCGGCTTCGCGCCCGCCGACGGCGCCGCGTCGCCACAGCTGTTCATCGACCGCGAGCTGTTCCGCTTCGACATCATCTGGGCCGCGGCCGGGCACCCGAACGGCGTGTTCAAGCTGACGCCGGCCGATCTGGAGAAGATCACCGGCGCACCGGTCATCGACGTGGTGCAGGCATGACGCGGGCCGGGCACCGGGCCGCAATCCTCTCGGCGGACCGCCTCGCGTGTTCGCGAGGCGAGGGGCGGGCATGAAGCCGCCTGTTGCTTCACCGTGCGTGAATGTCTGCCAGATGGACGCCGCCAGCGGCTGGTGCCGCGGCTGCGCGCGCAGCATCCACGAGATCGCCGGCTGGGGCGGTGCCCCCGAGGCGACGCAGCGCCACATCCTCGACCAGCTGCCCGCGCGCCGCGTCGAGCTGCACCGCCACGGCCTGTGGCTTGGCCCCTGGCCGCAAAGCGAGGAACAAGACCGATGAAGCGGCTGACCTTCTACTTCGACCCCATCTCGCCCTACGCCGCGCTGGCCTTCGAGGCCTTGCCCGAGGCGCTCGCGGGGCACAGCGTGGAGGTGGTCTACCGGCCCATCCTGTTCGCCGCGCTGCTGCAGGCGCTGGGGCAGAAGGGCCCCGCCGAGATCGAGGCCAAGCGGCGCTGGACCTTCCGGCAGGTGGCCTGGCTGGCGCACCGGCAGGGCGTCGTGCTGGACCCGCCCGCGCAGCATCCGTTCAACCCGCTGCCGCTGCTGCGGCTGGCCTGGGCCAGCGCGGCGCCCGAAGGCCAGCCTGGCGACACACCGGGGCGCTGGGTCGTGGAGCAGCTGTTCCACCATGTCTGGCGCGGCGCGGGTGCTGACGCCAACGATGCGGCCCGGCTGGCGGCGCTGACCGAGCGTCTGGCACCCGTGCAGGACCCGGCCGGCGAGGCCGTCAAGCAGCGCCTGCGCAGCGAAACCGAGGCGGCCCTGGCACTGGGCGTGTTCGGTGTGCCCACGGTCGAACTGGATGGGCGGCTGTTCTGGGGCCAGGACGCGCTGCCCATGCTGCGCGCCGCGCTGGACGGCGACCCGTGGTTCCGCAGCGGCGTCTGGGAACAGGCCGGTCGCCCGCGCCCTGGCATCACGCGCAAGCACTGACCCCTCGCCACGAGGGGCATGACGGCCGGCGTGCCGGCCCGATCGGCTTGCAAGCCTGGACTCGGGACTTACCCGGGACGGGGTCTGATTCCCGCATTGAGAAACGCGAACTGCGGGTTCCTGCGGAGTTTGTCAGCCTCGATTCAGACTGGCGTCAGAACACGGTCAGAGGCGGTGGCAATAGTCGCGTCGCAAGGCCCGCCCCGCCGTGGGGTGGTCCGACAACAGACGGAGACTTTTCAACATGGCAACTGCAGCAGCATCCGCCGCGGCGCCGATGACCAAAGAGGAAAAGAAGGTCATCTTCGCTTCCTCGCTGGGCACGGTGTTCGAGTGGTACGACTTCTACCTCTACGGCTCGCTCGCGGCCATCATCGCGAAGCAGTTCTTCGCCGGCCTGGAGCCTGGCGCGGCCTTCATCGCGTCGCTGATGGCCTTTGCCGCCGGCTTCATCGTGCGCCCGTTCGGCGCGCTGGTGTTCGGCCGCCTCGGCGACATGATCGGCCGCAAGTACACCTTCCTGGTCACCATCCTGATCATGGGCCTGTCGACGTTCATCGTCGGCGTGCTGCCCACCTACGCCACCATCGGCGCGGCCGCCCCGGTCATCCTGATCGGCCTGCGCCTGCTGCAGGGCCTGGCACTGGGCGGTGAGTACGGCGGCGCGGCCACCTACGTGGCCGAGCACGCCCCGCACGGCAAGCGTGGCGCCTACACCTCGTGGATCCAGACGACCGCGACGCTGGGCCTGTTCCTGTCGCTGATGGTCATCCTCGGCACCCGCACCGCCA
>JAYSCT010000196.1:0-6124 GCA_041914785.1 Roseateles sp. | reverse complement strand
TAGTAGCTGAAGTCCTCGGCGCCCATGGTGGGCTCGAACTCCTGCACGTTGTCGGGGCCCACCATGTCGGTCAGCACGCGGCGCACGAACTCGGTCTCGGCGGGGTGGTTGATCGTCGGCGGGTAGTTGCGGCGGAACTCGAACTCGGCGGTCAGCTCGAAGGCGCCGGCCAGTTGTTCCGTCATGTCCTTCATGCGGCGCTCCAGCAGGTCCAGCAGCTCCAGCGTGAAGGTGCGCACCGTGCCTTCCATGACGACGGAATCGGGCACGACGTTGGTGGCCTCGCCGGCGTGGATCATCGTCACGGAGATGACGCCGGGGTCGATGGGCCGCTTGTTGCGGCTGATGATGGTCTGGAAGGCCGATACCAGCTGGCAGGCGGCCGGCACCGGGTCCACGCCGAGGTGCGGCATGGCCGCGTGCGAGCCCTTGCCGCGCAGCGTGATCTTGAACTCGTTGCTGCTGGCGAACACCGGGCCGGGCTTCAGCGCGAACTGGCCGGCCTTCATGCCGGGCCAGTTGTGGGCGCCGAACATGGCCTCCATCGGGAACTTGTCGAACAGGCCGTCCTTGATCATCTCGCGCGCGCCGCCGCCGCCTTCCTCGGCCGGCTGAAACATCAGGTAAACCGTGCCGTCGAAATTGCGGTGTTTCGCCAGATGTTTCGCCGCGGCCAGCAGCATGGCGGTATGACCGTCGTGGCCGCAGGCGTGCATGCGGCCGAGGTAGCTGCTGGCGTGCGGGAACTGGTTGCGCTCCGTCATCGGCAGCGCGTCGATGTCGGCGCGCAGGCCCACGGCGCGGTCCGAGGTGCCGTTCTTGACGATGCCGACGACGCCGGTCTTCCCCAGGCCGCGGTGGATGGGAATGCCCCAGTCGGTCAGCGCCTTCGCGATGACGTCGGCGGTGCGCTCCTCGTGGAAGCAGAGTTCCGGGTGCTTGTGCAGGTCGCGGCGGATGGCCGTGATCTCGGGCGCGTCGGCCAGGATGGTGTCGATGAGCTTCATGGGCGTGACTTCAGGCCTTGTAAGGGCCCGAGTTTAGGATTGCGCTCGTGAACATGCGCCGTCTTGCCCGCGGCTGGCTTCTTTGGCTGGCCCTGCTGCTCCCCATCGCCCAGGCGATGGCGGATGTGCATGCGCTGTCGCACCTGGGCGACCGGCAGGACGATGGCCTCGTTCACGTGGTCGATTGCGACCTCTGCCTGACCGCTGCTCATCTAGCCGGCTGCGCGCCGGCCGCCGCGCCGGGCCCGCTGCCGGCGAGCGTCGCGGTGGACGTGCTCGTCACGCCCCGCTTCGCGCCGGTACTGCCGCGCGACGCCGCCTGGCGCCCGCCGGCCCGCGCACCGCCCGTTTCCGCCTGAAGACCCAAGCCTTTTCCCGTGCCCGGATTCTCCCGGGGCGCGGGCTGTTGTCTTTTTGCGGAAGTTTTCTCACATGCGTTCCTTTGCCCTGGCGCCCGTGGCGGTCGCCTGCCTGTCCGTTTCCTTTGTTTCCTTCGTTTCCATTGCCCATGCCGAGCCGGCCGAGACTCTCGACAAGGTCGTCGTCACCGGCAACCCGCTGAAGAGCCAGGTGCTGGCCCAGCCCAGCGATTCGCTGTCCGGCGACCAGCTCGTGCTGACCCGCGCCGCCAACCTCGGCGACACGCTGCAGGGCCTGCCCGGCGTGGCGGCCACCAACTTCGGCCCCAACGCCAGCCGGCCCAGCATCCGCGGGCTGGACGGCGACCGCGTGCGCATCCTGAACAACTCGGGCGCGTCGGTGGATGCGTCCAACCTCAGCTTCGACCACGGCGTGGCCATCGACCCGCTGGTCATCGACAAGGTCGAGGTGCTGCGCGGCGCCGCGGCGCTGCTGTACGGCGGCAACGCGGTGGGCGGCGTCGTCAACACGCTGGACAACCGCATCCCGCGCAGCTTCACGCCGGGCCTGAGCGGCGCGGCCGAGGTGCGGCTGGGCGGCGCCAGCAACGACAAGAGCGGCGCCGTCGTGCTAGACGGCGGCAGCGGCTCGGCCCATTCGGGCCTGGGCTGGCACGTGGACCTGGCCGGCCGCGATGCCGGCGACCAGCGCACGCCGCGCTTCAGCAGCCCCACCGACGACGGCGCCGAGAGCCGCACCAGCGTGCGCAACTCCGCCGCGCGCAGCCACGGCGGCGCGGTGGGCGGCTCGGTGTTCTTCCAGGGCGGCTATGCCGGCGTGTCGGTGGACGACTTCCACACCAACTACGGCACGACGGCCGAGGCCGACGTGACCATCCGCATGCAGCGCCAGCGCCTGGCCACGGCCGGCGAGTGGGCCACGGCCGACGGCCCGGTGCGCCGCGTCAGCTGGCAGCTCAGCCGCAACCGCTACGAGCACGTGGAGATGGAAGGTGCCGACGTCGGCACGACCTTCAAGAGCACCGGCACGGACGGCCGGCTGGAGGTGGAGCATGCGGCGCTGGGCCCGGTGAAGGGCCTCGTGGGCCTGCAGACCGAGTCACTGGACTTCTCGGCGCTGGGCGAGGAGGCCTTCGTGCCCAGCACGCGCACGAGCAACACCGGCGTGTTCCTGCTGGAGCAGGCGCGGCTGGCCGGCGTGGACTGGTCGGCCGGTGCGCGCACCGAGCGCGTGACGGTGGATTCCGACGGCGGCGACCGCTTCGGCGCGCCGGTGTCCAGGCGCTTCCGCCCGCTGAGCCTGGCGCTGGGCGGCGTGCTGCCGCTGGACAGCGCCTGGAGCCTGAGCGCCAACCTGAACCGCACGCAGCGTGCGCCGGCCTACTACGAGCTGTTTGCCAACGGCCTGCATGTGGCCAGCGCCGCGTTCGAGCGCGGCGACGCCGGGCTGGGCCTGGAGAAGTCCAGGGGCCTGGACGTGGGCCTGAAGTGGGAGGGCGACGGCAGCCATGTGCACGTGAACGTCTACGAGACGCGCTTCTCGAACTACATCGCGCTGCAGGCCACCGGCGAGACGGCGGACAACGACGGCGAGGCCGTGCCGGTCTACGCCTTCCAGGCGGTGCCGGCACGGCTGCGCGGTGTGGAGCTGGAGGTCCGCTGGCAGGCGCACCCGGCCGTCGCGGCGCTGGCGCAGCTGGACGCCGTGCGCGGCGACAACCGCACGACGGGCGAGCCGCTGCCGCGGCTGGCGCCGCTGCGCGCGATGCTGGGGCTGGAGGGCAAGTGGGGCGACTGGTCGGGCAAGGTCGAGTGGCGCGGCGCGGCGCGGCAGACGCGCGTGGCCCAGTTCGACACCGCCACGGCCGGCTACGGCACCGTGCGGCTCAGCCTGGCCCGCCAGCTGCGCTGGGACGGCGTGGACGCGCTCTGGTACCTGAAGCTGGACAACCTGGGCAACAAGCTGGCCTACAACGCCACCGCGGTGCCCACGATCCGTGAGCTGGCGCCGCAGCCGGGCCGCTCCGCCAGCACCGGTCTGCAGATCCGCTTCTGACCGCTGCGGTGCGCCCGGGGCGACCCGGGCGGGCCATGACGGGTTAACTCTGGTGCCTCGGCGCCGTGGCTTCGGGCACCCTGCACCGAGGCAGTGCACGGGTGCACCAGAAGCCGCCCACCCGGGTGGCGCGGAATTTGCGTCGGTGCCTGCGAGAGGAGCCACGATGCAGACCGCCTTCGATGAAATGAAAGCCGCGGGGGGCAACGCCACCCGCGCCCACTACGAGGCCTACGCCCGCTGGCTGGCCGAGCAGCCCGAGTCGCTGATGCGCGAACGGCGCGAACAGGCGGAGCTGATCTTCCGCCGCGTGGGCATCACCTTCGCGGTCTATGGCGACAAGGACTCGGGCGAAGGCACCGAGCGCCTGATCCCGTTCGACCTGATCCCGCGGGTCATTCCAGCGGCCGAGTGGACGTCCATGCAGGCCGGCCTCGCGCAGCGCGTGACGGCGCTGAACCGCTTCATCCACGACGTCTATCACGACCAGGAGATCTTGAAGGCCGGCATTGTGCCCGCCGACGAGATCCTGAACAACGCCCAGTTCCGCAAGGAGATGATGGGCGTGGACGTGCCGGGCAATGTCTACAGCCACATCGCCGGGGTCGACATCGTGCGCGCCGGCAATGCCGACGGCAGCGGCGACTACTACGTGCTGGAGGACAACCTGCGCGTGCCCTCCGGCGTGAGCTACATGCTGGAGAACCGCAAGATGATGATGCGGCTCTTCCCGGAGCTGTTCGTCAACCACCGCATCGCGCCGGTGGCGCACTACCCGGACCTGCTGCTGGACACGCTGCGCAGCGTCGCCCCGCCCGGCGTGGCCGATCCGACGGTCGTCGTCATGACGCCCGGCATGTACAACTCGGCCTACTTCGAGCACGCCTTCCTCGCGCAGCAGATGGGCGTGGAACTGGTGGAGGGGCAGGACCTGTTCGTCGACGGCGGCTTCGTCTACATGCGCACGACGCGGGGGCCCAAGCGCGTGGACGTCATCTACCGCCGCATCGACGACGACTTCCTGGACCCGCAGGTCTTCCGCGCCGACTCGCAGCTGGGCTGCGCCGGCCTGGTGGACGCGTACAAGGCCGGCAAGGTGACGCTGTCCAACGCCATCGGCACGGGCATCGCGGACGACAAGTCCATCTACCCCTACGTGCCGAAGATGGTGGAGTTCTACCTTGGCGAGAAGCCCATCCTGCAGAACGTGCCCACCTATGTGTGCCGCGAGAAGGACGACCTGGCCTACACGCTGGCGCACCTGGGCGACCTGGTGGTGAAGGAGGTGCACGGTGCGGGCGGCTACGGCATGCTCGTCGGCCCGGCCGCCACCAAGGCCGAGATCGAGGCCTTCCGCGAGCGGCTGGTCGCCAACCCGGGCAACTACATCGCGCAGCCGACGCTGTCGCTGTCGACCTGCCCGACGTTTGTCGAATCGGGCATCGCGCCCCGTCACATTGATCTGCGACCCTTTGTGCTGTCGGGCTCGACGGTGCGCATGGTGCCGGGCGGGCTGACGCGTGTGGCGTTGAAGGAAGGTTCTCTCGTGGTCAACAGCAGCCAGGGCGGCGGGACCAAGGACACCTGGGTGCTGGAAGACTGAGGAGGGAGACGACGATGCTTTCAAGAACCGCTGACCACCTCTTCTGGTTGAGCCGTTATATCGAACGCGCCGAGAACACCGCGCGCATGCTGGACATTGCGTACCAGACCTCGCTGCAGCCGCAGTCGGCCGACGAGTCCGAGCAGACCTGGCGCAGCCTGGTGTCCATCTCCGAGCTGAACGGCCTGTACGGCGCCAAGTATTCGACGATCAATGCGCGCAACGTCATGGAGTTCATGGTGGCCGACGAGAGCAATCTCTCGTCCATCTTCAACTGCCTGCGCGCCGCGCGCGAGAACGCGCGGGCCGTGCGTGGCGCGCTGACGACCGAGGTCTGGGAGACGATGAACCAGACCTGGCTGGAGTTCCGCCGGCTGCTGCGCGAAGGTGCGCTGGCGCGCGACCCGTCGCAGCTGTTCGAGTGGGTCAAGTACCGCTCGCACCTGTCGCGCGGCGTGACGGTGGGCACCATGCTGCAGGACGAGGCCTTCCACTTCATCCGCATCGGCTCTTTCCTGGAGCGGGCCGACAACACGGCGCGGCTGCTGGACGTGAAGTTCTATCGCCAGGAGCAGACGCAGGGCGAGCCGGAAGCCTCCAGCCATGATGCGGCGCGCGACTTCTACTACTGGTCGGCCGTGCTGCGCTCGGTGTCGGGCTTCGAGATCTACCGCAAGGTCTACAGCAACGTCATCCAGCCGGACAAGGTGGCGGAGCTGTTGATCCTGCGGCCCGACATGCCGCGCTCGCTGTCGCACTGCGTGACGCGCATGCTGGCCAACCTGAAGCGCGTGGCCAACGCGCAGTCGGCTGAGACGCTGCGGCGCGTGGGGCGGCTGGAGGCCGAGCTGAGCTTCGGTCGCATCGACGAGATCCTGGCGGAGGGCATGCATCCGTTCCTGGACGGGTTCCTCGCTGAGGTGGCGGATCTCGGGGCGCGGATCAGTCGGGACTTTCTGGTTCCTTCTGCCTGAGGCATGGACGTGACCAGTCTTTCCGTTTGTTTGATGGAGAGCTGGTTGCTGGCCAGGCCCATGCCGGGAGTTCGCCCCGGCGGGCGACCTACTTTCTTGTGCGG
>JAYSCT010000195.1:0-6261 GCA_041914785.1 Roseateles sp. | reverse complement strand
TGGTCATGGCCGCGGGCTCGGTGATGAGCGAGCCCAGCAGCGGCACGGCGGCCAGGCCCAGCCACGCGCCGGCCACCGCGGTGGGCAGCGGCAGCAGGCGGGCCAGCAGGTCCACCGCCCCGATGACGGTGCGCAGCACCGGCCGCGACGCGGCCACCACCATGACGACGAAGACGAACAGTGGCTCGGTGTAGTTGCGCGATTCCGCGTAGGCCAGCGCCGGGCTGCCGCCCTGCATCAGCGCCATGGCCAGGATGAGGACGATGGCCCAGAAGCCGAACACCACCTCCACCTCGCCGAGCAGATGGAACAGCCCCGCGTGTCGCGGGAAGCGGTGCGACAGGCGCTCGAGCTGCTTGGCGGCGAAGGTGTGCGCCAGCGCCAGCCCGAACAGGGCGAGGGCGGTGTACTGGATGACGGCGTCGGACATGGTGGCCTTTCTTCGCGGTCCTCGCGAGAGGCCCGCAGGTCATGCGCGAGGCGGCACGACCATCGCAGAGATCCTGCCGCCCCGAGACCCGGGGCGGCACCCGGCGCGCAGTGTAGCGAGGCCGGGTGGCGGGCTCAGAAGCGCATGTCGGCGCGCAGCGAGATGACGCGGAAAGTCTTGTTGCGCGACCAGCTCTCGGTCAGGTACTCGCGCTGGGTGACGCTGTTGACGCTGGTGCCCACCGAGCCGTCCTCGGCGTCGCGCGGCAGCAGGTTGGCCATGGACAGCCGCCAGTTGATGCCGTCGCGCACCGAGCCGCTGCTCCAGGACAGATAGGCGTCGAACTGGTGGCGGGCGGTCTGGTCGCGGCGCAGCGTCTCGGTCACCTGCTCGCGGCTGGCGGGCACGTAGTTCATGTTGAAGCCGCTGCCGAAGTTCAGCCCCCAGGCCTTCCAGCGGTGGTCCAGCCCGAAGTTCAGGCTGCCGCGCGGCTGCTGGTCGATGCGGTTGCTGTTGCCCGGCAGGCCCTGCACCTTGTTTTTGAAGACGGCGGCGTTGAAGCGCAGCAGCATCATCTGCAGCTCGGCCGGTGCGTCTTCCCAGAGTTCGTCCATGCGGGCCTTGAACTCGAACTCCAGCCCCATGCGCTGCGCGCGGCCCAGGTTGCGCGGCCGGCTGACCCAGCGCTGGGCGCTGTCCCAGCTGACCGTCTCCAGCTGCACGTCGCTGCGGATCAGCTGCTTGATGTCGCGCAGGAAGGCGCTGCCGGAAATGATGCCGCCGGTGGGCAGCCAGTGTTCCAGGCTGAGGTCGGCGCCGGTGGCCAGCTCGGGCTTGAGGTCGGGGTTGCCGGCGCGGTCGGCGTGGGTCTGGTAGTTGGGGCCGTCGGGGTAGGTGGTGTTGATGGTGGGCCGCGCCACCAGGTCGTTCAGGTTGGGCGAGCGGTAGCTGCGCGTGAGCGCCAGGCGCACCTGGTCCTTGGGGAAGGCCTCGGGCTTCCAGAGGATGTGGAACAGCGGCGAGGTGACCTGCGAGACGTTGCGCGTCTCGGGCAGCATGCCCGCCGCGGCGGCCGTGGTGGCGATGCGCTCGTAGCGCAGGCCCGCATAGAACGCCCACTGCTTGCTGGGGCTCCACTCGTCCTGCGTGAAGGCCGCGAAGCGCTCGTTGCGCGAGGCCAGCAGGTTGCCGAAGCGCGCCAGGCCCGGCAGCGGCGCGCCGTTGACCAGCGTGTCCACCACCTGCGTGCGCTGGCTGCGCTCGGCCTCGGCGCCGGTGACCCACTGGTGCTCCTGCGCGGTCTTCAGGCTCCAGCGGCCGCTCAGGCTGGTCTGGTCTTCCTCCACCGAGGAGTGGTCGTCCTGCGCGCGGTCGGTGGTGACGCCGGCGATGCTCATGGTGTCGCGGCGGTGGCTGTTGCGGACGTTCTTGGACGTGCCCGTACCCAGCCGCAGGCTGAAGCTCTCGCCCACCCGGGGGCGGTAGTCGCCCGACAGGTTCAGCCGCAGGTTGTGGTTGCGCGCGTCGTTGTCGCCGTGCACGTCGCGAAAGCGCGTGCCCTCGGAGTTGAACTGGCTGCTGCCGTCGCTCTGCGACAGGAAGAACGACGGCGTCAGGTTGAGGCTCAGCGTGTCGCTGTACTTCCAGCGCAGCCGCGCGTTGCCGTTCAGGCTGGTGTTCTGGTTCTCGCTGGTGCCGAGCTGCGTGTTCTGCTCGACGACCTCGCCGGTCTCGGTGTCGGTCCTGCGGTTGCCCGAGTCGACGTTGTTGAAGAAGCGGCGCACCGCGCCGTTGGTGGAGATGGCGCCGACGAACTCGTCGTTGTTGGGGCCCCCCCACTTCAGGTTGCGGGTCCAGCTGGCGTCGACCTGCGGCTCGTTGCGGTCCCAGCCCAGGCCCACGCGCAGCTCGTGGTTGGACTTCTGCAGCGGCTCGCGCAGCACGATGTTGATGGTGCCGGCGATGGCCCGCGTGCCGGTGGCGGCGGTGGGGGCGCGGTAGATCTCGATGCGCTCGATCTGGTCGGGCGGCAGTTCCTCGACGGCGAAGCCCGGCGGCGGGCGCTCCTCGTCGATGAGGATCTGCGTGGCGCCGCCGCCCATGCCGCGCATGCGGATGTCGCCGCCGCGGCCCGGGCGGCCGCCCAGCGTCACGCCCGGCAACCGGCGCAGCACGTCGCCCAGCACGACGTCGCCGTACTTCTCCAGGTCCTCGCGCTCGATGACGATCTTGCTGGCCGTGCTGTTGCGGCGGCGGCTGTTGGCGGTGGGGCCGCTGTTGACCTCTACACGGTCCAGCTTGTTGCCCTGGGCCGCCGGCGCCGGTGCAGGCGCCGCGGCGGGTGGATTCGGCGCGGCCGCAGGGGCAGGCGGGGCGGGCGTCGGGGCCTGGGCCACACCTGGCAGGCTGACGGCGCAGAGGCAGGGCGCGGCCAGCGCGAGGAGGAGGCGGCTCATGGCCGCGCATTCTTGCGGAGCCCGTCAACACCTGCTCATGTAAAGCGCTCATTTACATGAGCAGCGTTCTGACCGAGTGCGGGCCGAGCGCCGGGCCGCTCCCAAGCCGGCCCGCCTTGGGCGATGTGCTTGCGGCTCAACGCCGCAGGCATCGCCGTCCCCTCGGGGGACCGACCAGACTCGTGCGCGTTCAGCGCAGCGAGGCTGGGCGAGGGGCTGATCAGAACCGCCAGCCCAGGCCGACGCTGGCCAGCGTCGGATTGACCTTGAACTTGCCGGCCGAGTTGCCGGCCGAGTAGACGGTGGTGCCCAGGCTGACCTTCTTCAGGTCGAAGTTCAGGTAGGTGCCCTTGGTGATCTCCACGTCGGCGCCGATCTGGGCGGCCAGGCCGAAGCTGTTGTGCTTGATGCCGGGCTTGAGTGCCGCCTGCACCGCGGGCGCGAACTCGACGGACGAGAAGTTCGTGTAGTTCACGCCGGCGCCCACGTAGGGGCGGAAGGTGGCGTTGGGGGCGAAGTGGTACTGCAGCGTCAGCGTGGGCGGCAGGTGCTTCAGCGAGCCGATCTCGGTGCCGTTGGAATACAGGCGCTGCTTCTGCGGGTAGGTCAGGATCAGCTCGGCCGCGATGTTGGGCGTGATGAAGTAGCTGAAGTCGACCTCGGGGAAGGTCTTGTTGTTGATGGACAGGCCCAGGCCGGTGCTGTCCTTGTTGGCCGAGTCCAGGTGCAGTGCGCGCACGCGGACCATCCACTGGCCCTCCTCGGCCTGCGCGCGTTGCAGGGCGAAGACAGCGGCGGCGGCGATGGCGGCCAGGCGGAGGGCGGGGGAGAACTTCATCAATGACTCCTGGTGAATGGGACGGGTCCCGATGAAGTCATTGAACGCGCCGGCAGCGCGGCGCGATTTGAGGCAACACAAGCTCGCGCCGGCAGCCTGCCCTGGTCAGCGTGTGGCTTTGTGTTGGATCAAGCTTGCTTGCCGAGCCCGAGGCGCTGGCACAACGCCAGCGTCAGCGCGCTCTGGTTCAGCGTGTAGAAGTGGATGCCCGGCGCGCCACCGGCGATGAGGCGCTCGCAGAGCTTCGCCACGACATCCAGCCCGAACGCGCGGATGCTGGCGGCGTCGTCCATGAAGCCTTCCATCTTCATCTGCACCCAGCGCGGGATCTCGATGCCGTCGCGCTGCGCGAACTGCGCGATGCGGCCGTAGTTGTGGAAGGGCATGATGCCCGGCGTGATGGGTTGCGTGACGCCCAGGCGCCGCGCTTCGTCAACGAAGTGGAAGTACGCGTCGGCGTTGAAGAAGAACTGCGTGATGGCGCCGTCGGCGCCGGCGCGCATCTTGTCGGCGAAGTGCTGCAGGTCGCGCGCTGCGTAGCGCTGCTGCGGGTGCGTCTCGGGGTAGGCGGCCACCTCGATGTGCCAGTCCTTGCCTTGCGTCTCGCGGATGAAGCTGACCAGCTCCGACGCGTAGCGGAATTCGCCCGCCGTGGCCGTGCCGCTGGGCAGGTCGCCGCGCAGCGCGACGACGCGGCGGATGCCGCGCTCGCGGTAGGCAGCCAGGATTTCAGCGATGTTCTCGCGCGTGGAGCCCACGCAGCTCAGGTGGGGCGCGGCGTCGAAGCCGGCGCCGGCGATGTCCATCACCGCGGAGAGGGTCTTGTCGCGCGTGGAGCCGCCCGCGCCGTAGGTGACGCTGAAGTACTGGGGCTTGAGCGCGCCGAGCTCCTGCACGACGGTCTTGAGCTTCTCGACGCCCACGGGCGTGTTGGGCGGGAAGAATTCGAAGGAGACGGGCGTGTTCATCGGGACGCGTGTAGAAAGAATTCGCGGTTGCCATCACCGCCGGTGATGGGGCTGTCGAAGTAGTCCAGCACCTGGAGGCCCAGCGCCGTGCAGGCCAGACGCACACGGGCTTCCAGGCGCGGGTAGTCGGCGTCGTCCTTGACGAGGCCGCGCTTGTCCAGCGCCTGCGGTCCCAGCTCGAACTGCGGCTTGATCAGCACCAGCAGGTGGCCGTGCGCCTCCAGCCAGGGCAGCAGCTCGGGCAGGCTGCCCACCATGGAGATGAAGCTCAGATCGCCCACGATCAGCGGGAAGCCGCCGGTGGGCGCGTGCGCGCGCAGCACGCCCAGCTCGCGCACATGCACGCCTTCCAGCGCCGTCACGTGCGGTTCGGCCCGCAGCCGCGCATGCAGCTGGCCATGGCCCACATCCACGCCGACGACATGGCGCGCCCCGCGGGCCAGCAGGCAGTCGGTGAAGCCGCCGGTGCTCTGGCCGACGTCCAGCACCGTGTGGTGCGAGACGTCGAAGCCCGTGTGCGCCAGCGCGCCTTCCAGCTTGAGCCCGCCGCGCGACACGTAGCGCAGCTCCGCGTCGTCGGTGACGCGCAGCTGCGCCGTCTCGGGCAGGTCCTCGCCGGCCTTCTTCAGCGCGGCCCAGCCGGTGGGCGAGGCCCATTCGGCAGCACCGTTGCTGATGAGGCGCTGGGCCACCGAGCGGGTCGGTGCCAGGCCCTGGGCGACGAGGAGCTGGTCAGCGCGCATCGAGCGATCAGTACCGATACGTGTTGGCCTTGTAGGGGCCGGCCTTGTTCACGCCGATGTAGGCCGCCTGCTCGTCGGTCAGCGTCGACAGCTGCGCGTTCAGCGTGGTCAGCTGCAGCAGCGCGACCTTCTCGTCCAGGTGCTTGGGCAGCACGTAGACCTTGCCGGCTTCGTAGCGGTCCTTGTGCGCGAACAGCTCGATCTGGGCGATGGTCTGGTTGGCGAAGGACGAGCTCATCACATAGCTCGGGTGGCCCGTGCCGCAGCCCAGGTTCACGAGGCGGCCCTTGGCCAGCAGGATGATCTTCTTGCCGTCGGGGAAGGTGACATGGTCGACCTGCGGCTTGATCTCGTCCCAGCCGCAGTTCTCGATGGACGCAACGTCGATCTCGTTGTCGAAGTGGCCGATGTTGCAGACGATGCTGTTGTTCTTCATCGCCTCCATGTGCTCGCGGCGGATGACGTTCTTGTTGCCGGTGGCGGTGACGAAGATGTCGGCCTTGTCGGCGGCGTATTCCATCGTCACGACGCGGTAGCCTTCCATCGCGGCCTGCAGCGCGCAGATGGGGTCGATCTCGGTCACCCAGACCTGGGCCGACAGCGCGCGCAGCGCCTGCGCCGAGCCCTTGCCCACGTCGCCGTAGCCGCAGACCAGCGCAACCTTGCCGGCGATCATCACGTCGGTGGCGCGCTTGATGCCGTCGACCAGCGACTCGCGGCAGCCGTACAGGTTGTCGAACTTGCTCTTGGTGACCGAGTCGTTCACGTTGATGGCGCGGAACATCAGCGTGCCCTTGGCCGACATTTCCTTGAGGCGGTGCACGCC
>JAYSCT010000194.1:0-6279 GCA_041914785.1 Roseateles sp. | reverse complement strand
GATCCTGGAGCGCAAGAAGCGGCCCATCATCGGCCGGCTGCTGCTGGAGTCCGGCATCTGGCTGGTCGCGCCCGAGGACCGGCGCATGGGGCAGGACATCCTCATCCCCAAGAACGGCATTGCCAACGCGACCGCAGGGCAGGTCGTCGCCGTCGAGCTGACCGAGCCGCCATCGCTGTACTCGCAGCCTGTGGGCCGTGTGGTGGAGGTGTTAGGGGAAATCGACGACCCCGGCATGGAGATCGAGATCGCCGTGCGCAAGTACGACGTGCCGCACCGCTTCAGCCCCGAGACGCTGACGCAGTCCGCCAAGCTGCCGGAGAAGTTGCGGGCCGTCGACCTCAAGCACCGCATCGACCTGCGCGACGTGCCGCTGGTCACCATCGACGGTGAGGATGCGCGCGACTTCGACGATGCCGTCTACTGCGAGCCCTTCAAGCAGGGCCGCGGCAAGAAGGCCTTCGACGGCTGGCGCCTGCTGGTGGCCATCGCCGACGTGTCGCACTACGTGAAGCCCGGCGAGCCGCTGGACGCCGACGCCTACGAGCGCGCCACGTCCGTCTACTTCCCGCGCCGCGTGATCCCGATGCTGCCGGAGAAGCTGTCCAACGGCCTGTGCTCGCTGAACCCGTATGAAGACCGGCTCAGCATGGTCTGCGACATGCTCGTGTCCGCGGACGGCGAGGTCAAGGCCTACCAGTTCTATCCGGCCGTCATCAGCTCGCATGCGCGCTTCACGTACAACGAGGTCGCGGCCATCCTCGGCAACACGCATGGCCCCGAGGCCGCCAAGCGCCGTGAACTGGTGCCGCACCTGCTGCACCTGCACGAGGTCTACCGCGCGCTGCTGGGCGAGCGCCACCGCCGCGGAGCCATCGACTTCGAGACCACCGAGACGCAGATCGTCTGCGACGACAACGGCCGCATCGAGAAGATCGTCCCGCGCACGCGCAACGACGCGCACCGCCTGATCGAGGAGGCCATGCTGGCCGCCAACGTCTGCGCGGCCGACTTCATCCACACCAACAAGCACCACGCGCTGTTCCGCGTGCACGAGGGGCCCACGCCCGAGAAGCGCCAGACGCTGCAGAACTACCTGCGATCGCTGGGCATCTCGCTGGGCATCTCCGACGATCCGACGCCGCGCGAGTTCCAGCAGCTGGCCGAGGCCACCAAGGACCGCCCCGACGCGCAGCAGATCCACCAGATGCTGCTGCGCTCCATGCAGCAGGCCATCTACACCGGCACCAACTCCGGCCACTTCGGCCTCGCCTATCCGGCGTACACGCACTTCACGAGCCCGATCCGCCGCTACCCCGACCTGCTGGTGCACCGCGTCATCAAGGCGCTGCTGGCGGGCAAGAAGTACACGCTGGATGCCAGCAAGATGAACGTGCCGCAGGCGCCCAAGCGCCCCGGCCGTGCGGCGCCGCCCAACCCGGCGGAGGCTCGCAACGAGGCGGAGCGCTGGGAGGTCGTCGGCGCGCACTGCAGCGCCAACGAGCGCCGCGCCGACGAGGCCAGCCGCGACGTCGAGGCCTGGCTCAAGTGCCGCTATATGCGCGACCGTCTCGGCGAGGAGTTCGCCGGCACCGTCAGTGCGGTCACGTCGTTCGGGCTGTTCGTGCAGCTGGATGCGCTGTACGTCGAGGGTCTGGTGCACATCACCGAGCTGGGCGGCGAATACTTCAAGTTCGACGACGTGCGCCAGGAGCTGCGCGGCGAGCGCACCGGCATCCGCTACGCCACCGGTGCGCGCGTGCAGGTGCAGGTCAGCCGCGTGGACCTGGACGGCCGGCGCATCGACTTCCGTCTGGTGCGCGACGCCGATGACCTGCGGCCGCCCTCCCGCGCCGCCGCGGGCAAGCCGACGGCGAAGGCGCCCGCCAAGAAGCGCGCGCCCAAGACGGCCGTCGAGGCGCTGGAGGACGTGCGCCAGGCCGATCGCGACGTGAAGCAGAGCCGCAAGGCTGTCGTGGCCTCGCTTCACCCGGTGAAGGCCGCGCAGCAGGCCGCCAAGCGGGCTGCCGGCAAGGCTGCTAAGAAGACCGCGGCGAAGACGACGCCGCGCAAGCGCCGCTGAGCTTCAGCGCAGCGCCGCGAGGCGCTCGATGAGGTCGCCGGCGCGCAGCACGCCGTCGACCTCGCCGGCGCGGCCGTGGGCGTCCACGCCGGCGCAGGCAATGGCGTGGGCCGACAGGCCGGGTTGCTGCGCCCACAGGCCGCCCAGCCAGCCGGCCAGCACATCGCCGCTGCCGGCGGTGGCCAGGGCCGGGCCTCCGCTGGCGCAGATCGCCGGCCGCTTGGCGGGCGACGCGATGACGCTGCCCGAGCCTTTCAGCACGACGCAGCAGTTCAGCCGCGCCGACAGCTCGCGCGCGGCCGCCAGGCGGTCGGCCTGCACGGCCGCGGTGTCCCGGTCCAGCAGGCGGGCTGCTTCGAGTGGATGGGGCGTCAGCATGGTGGCGCCGGCCGGCCGGGCGCGCAGCAGGCCTTGCAGCGCGGGGCGGTCGGCGATGGCGTTGAGCGCATCGGCGTCCAGCACGGCGCGCGTCAGTTGCTGCAGCAGCGCCGGCAGCTGGTCGGCGATGGCGGCACCGGCGCCGCAGCCGATGACGCCCACGGCCTGCGGCACGTTGGCCAACGTGCCGCGCATCAGCTCGGGCCGGCCGGCGTCGGCCACCTCGTCGGCCGGCAGACCCAGCAGGTCCACATAGACCCGTCCCGCGCCGCAGGCCAGCGCAGCCCGGGCGGCCAGCCGCGCCGCACCCTGCATGCCGGCGGCGCCGCCCACCACGAGCACCTGGCCGTGGCTGCCCTTGTGGCTGGTCGCGCCGCGTGCCGGCGCGGGCGACGGGCCCAGCAGGTCGGCGGTGGGGGCCTCGTCGGGCGCCACGCCGAGGTCGTCGAACCACAGCCGGCCGCCATGCGCGCGGCCCTCGCCGGTGAACAGGCCCGGCTTGAGCGTCAGCAGCGTCAGCGTGTGGTCGGCCCGCAGCGCCGTTCCTCCGGCGGGCTGGCCCGTGTCGGCCAGCAAGCCGCTGGGCAGGTCGACCGCAAGGATGGGGGCGCCGCAGGCCTGCATCGCGGCGATGGTGGCCTGCATCGCCGGCGAGGGCGGGCGGTTCAGCCCCAGGCCCAGCAGCGCGTCTATGGCCAGTGACGGCGCCGACGGCGGCTCGTTGCCGACGTGCACCGGCACGCCCACCTCGGCCAGCCGCCGCGCGGCGACCCGGCCGTCGCCGCCGTTGTTGCCCGGCCCGCAGGCCACCCAGACCGGGCCGGTGCCGCGGCGCAGCGCCTGGGCCAGCTTCGCGACGGCCAGGCCGGCGCGCGCCATCAGGTCGGGCGAATGGGCGAGAGCCCGCGTCTCGATGCGCCGGCTGGCGGCGACGTCGAACAAGGGCAGGGCGGTGGTGGTGGGCAGCAGCGCGTGCATGCCCGCGAGCTTAGGCCAGCCGCTGCGGCCCCAGCGACGTCGCGTCCAGCGCCGGTGCCTGCCCGCTGATCCGCTGCGCCAGCAACTGCGCCGCGCCGCAGGCCAGCCCCCAGCCCAGGCCGTTGCAGGACAGGTTCAGCCACACGCCCGTGCGGCCGCTATCGCCCAGCACCGGCATGCCGTCGGCCGGCTGCGCGCGGCGGCTCTGGCTGTGCTGCACCTGCTGATGGAGCACCGAGCCCGGGAACCAGTGCTGCAAGCCGCGGTGCAGGGCTTCGAAGTCGGCTGGATGCCTCGCCCGCGCACCGGTCATGGCGAGGCCGCCGGTCACGC
The DNA here is from genome assembly GCA_041914785.1 of Roseateles sp. Taxonomy (GTDB): domain Bacteria; phylum Pseudomonadota; class Gammaproteobacteria; order Burkholderiales; family Burkholderiaceae_C; genus Pelomonas. The sequence continues at coordinate 2,507 of JAYSCT010000194.1, read as the reverse complement.
GCACGCGCTGCCCGGTGCGGGCCACGGCGAGGCCGCGCGACGGGTCGACCCAGCCGGCCTGGGGGCCCAGGTCGGGGTGGGCCTCCAGCAGCCGCAGCGGCGCGGTGACCGAGGCCTCGTGCAGCGCCGCCAGCGGTAGGCGCCGGCCCAGCAGCGCCGGCGCGTCCAGGCCGTTGCACAGCACGACGGCGTCGAAGCGCTCGTCCCGCTTGCCCGGGGCCTGGGGCAGCGTCTCGCCGGCATCGCGCTCGGCGCCGCGCGTGGGGGCCTCCTGCGGCGGCGTGTACTCGTGGCGCAGCGTCAGCGCGGCGCCGTCGGTGGCGATGGCGCGCACCGTCGTGTGGAAGCGGAAGGCCACGCCCAGGCGCTGGGCCTGCTGGCGCAGCTGCTGCGCGAAAAGCCGGGCGTTGCCCGTGCCGCCGCCGGCCAGCGCCAGCGCGCCCGCCAGCGGCGCCTCGCCGTTGAGCCCCGGCTCGCGCCGGCGGGCCTCGTCGGCGTCCAGCAGGTCGACACCCAGCCCCAACGCCTTCCAGCCCGCCAGCTGCGCCCCGGCGGCCGCGACGTGCCGGCTGTCGACGAGGCCGACCAGCAGCCCGTCGGCCGACTCGTCGTCCAGCCCCAGGACGCGCCGCAGCTCGGCCGTGCGGGCCACCCCGAACTGGCTCAGCGCGGCCAGTGCGTCGCTGCTGCGGCGACGGGCGCGCCAGCGCCGCCAGTGCCAGGCCAGCGGCGCCGGCGGCAGCGTGTCGGCGAGGTGCGGCAGCCAGGGCGACAGCAGCGCGCTGCCGGCGAAGCTGGCCTGCTCGGCGACGCTGCCGCCGCGCTCGAACACCTGCACCTGCCAGCCCAGCGCGGCCAGTTCATAGGCGGTGGCCACGCCGGCCAGCCCGGCGCCCACCACCGCGACGCGGCGGCTCACTGGCCCACCCGGTGGAGGTGCCTGGCGGAAGGGGCGGCGGACGGTTCGCCGGGCGCTTGCCCGCGGCGTCGGCTGAGGTGGGCCATGGATTGTGTATACTCTGCGGGTTTTGCCGGAGGGGCCGCGCATTCAAGCGCAGGTTTTCAGCTTCGGCAGAACGGTTGTGAGGGTGTCGGCTGGAGCGATCCGCCCCGCCTGTCGCAACAAATCGCAAACCGGCCACCAAAGGTGTTGTGGTTTGCGGCGCTGGGAATCAGTGAAGAAACAGCTGTTTCCAGGTGCTGCAACGCAATTCGGGCCGGATTTTAGACACAACCTTCGGAGCAAGACCCATGTCTGTCACGATGCGCGAGATGCTGGAAGCCGGCGTCCATTTCGGCCACCAAACCCGCTTCTGGAATCCCAAGATGGCCCCGTATATCTACGGCCATCGCAACAAGATCCACATCATCAACCTCGAGAAGACGCTGCCCGCGTTCAACGAGGCGATGAAGTTCATCCGCCAGCTGTCCGCCAAGCGCGGCACGATCCTGATGATCGGCACCAAGCGCCAGGCCCGCGAGTTCATCGCCGCCGAAGCCCAGCGCGCCGGCATGCCCTACGTCGACTCGCGTTGGCTGGGCGGCATGATGACCAACTTCAAGACGGTCAAGACCTCCCTCAAGAACCTGAAGGACATGCAGGCCCAGGTCGAGGCTGGCACCCAGCCCGCGATCAAGAAGGAAGCCCTGCTGTTCCAGCGCGACATCGCCAAGCTGGAAAAGAACATCGGCGGCATCCAGGACATGACCGCGCTGCCCGACGCCATCTTCGTCATCGACGTCGGCTACCACAAGATCGCCGTGGCCGAAGCCAAGAAGCTGGGCATTCCCGTCATCGGCGTGGTTGACACCAACCACTCGCCCGAAGGCATCGACTACGTCATCCCCGGCAACGACGACTCGGCCAAGGCCGTGGCGCTGTACGCCCGTGCCGTCGCCGACGCCGTGCTGGAAGGCAAGGCCAACGCCACGAACGAAGTGCTGGCTGCGGTTGCCCCGGCCGGTGACGAGTTCGTCGAGGTTTCCGAAGAGGCGTAAGCCCTTTCGACCCTGCATCTGAAAGGGGCCGCGAGGCCCCTTTTGCCAACTGAATTTGGCCAACCGAAATCTGGAGAGAGAAATGGCTGCAATCACTGCAAGCATGGTGGGCGAACTGCGCGCCCGCACCGACGCCCCGATGATGGAGTGCAAGAAGGCGCTGACCGAGGCCGATGGCGACCTGGCCCGCGCGGAAGAGATCCTGCGCGTCAAGCTGGGCAACAAGGCCGGCAAGGCCGCGTCTCGCATCACCGCCGAAGGCGTGGTCGCTGCTGCCGTCGTGAACGGCAATGGCGCCATGATCGAAGTGAACTGCGAGACCGACTTCGTCTCGAAGAACGATGCCTTCCTGGCCTTCGTGAACGCGCTGGCCGGCCTCGTGGCCGAGCACAACCCGGCCGACGTCGCCGCCCTGTCGGCCCTGCCGCTGTCGCAGGAAGGCTTCGGCCCGACGGTGGAAGACGTGCGCAAGGGCCTGATCGGCAAGATCGGCGAGAACATGACGATCC
>JAYSCT010000193.1:0-6302 GCA_041914785.1 Roseateles sp. | reverse complement strand
TCCTGCCTCCAGACTCGGCTTCGACGGGAACAACGTCCTGAGAAACTACATCTAGACGAGTGGCCCGACTATGATTCCGACCGTCGCCCCGGCTTGTGCCGGGGCGTCTTGTTTTTCGAGGGCGTCGTCGTGGGATCAGTCAGCGGTTGGATGAAGGCATGCGTGGGCGCGGTCGCCGCCGTGCTGCTCGCCGGCTGCAACAACAGCCCGCATCCGCACGGCGCCGAGCGCGAGAACACGCTCTACATGGCGTTCGCCGAGCGCTCGCCGCGCTACCTGGACCCGACGTCCTCTTACGCCGCGCCCGAGAGCACCTACGTCTACGAGATCAGCGAGCCGCCTTACGGCTACCACCACCTCAAGCGGCCGTACACGCTGATCCCGCGCACGGCTTCAGGCTTGGCCAAGCCGTACTACCTGGACGCCAAGAGCAACCGCCTGCCCGACGACGCGCCGGACGAGCAGATCGCCGAGGCGGTCTACGACATCGCCATCAAGCCGGGCCTGAAGTGGTCGCCGCACCCGGCGTTCGCGAAGGACGCGCAAGGCCAGTACCGCTATCACCACCTGAAGCCCGGCGAGCTCGGCGACAAGCGCAGCCCGTTCGCGTTCGAGCACCTGGACACGCGCGAGGTGGTGGCCGACGACTTCGTCTACGCGCTGAAGCGCCACGCCAGCCCGCGGCTGGAGGCGCCGGTGGCGGCGGTGTTCTCCGAGCATGTCATCGGGCTCAAGGACTACATCGCCACGCTCAAGCGTGAGAGCGAGAAGCAACTGGCCGGCCTGCCCGACAACCTGGCCGACAAGCCCTTCCTGGACCTGCGCCGCTGGCCGCTGGCCGGTGCTGTGGCCGTCAACGACCACCTGCTGCGCATCCGCCTGAAGGGCCGCTACCCGCAGTGGCAGTACTGGCTCGCCACCAACTTCACAGCGGCCATCCCGTGGGAGGTGGACGCGTTCTACGCCCAGCCCGGCATGGCGGCCAACTCGCTGAGCTGGAACCAGTGGCCCGTCGGCACCGGCCCTTTCATGATGACCGAGTACGTGCAGGACCGCCGGCACGTGATGAGCCGCAACCCCAACTACCGGCTGGACACCTACCCCTGCGACGGCAGCCCCGGCGACGCCGAGGCCGGCCTGCTGGCCGACTGCGGCAAGCCGATGCCGTTCGTCGACAAGGTCGTCGCGATCAACGTGAAGGAGGCGGTGCCGCGCAAGGAGCTGTTCAAGCAGGGCTACCTGGACCTGCCCGAGATGGACCGCGCCGACTGGGGCGTGAACCTCGCCGTGGACCGCGACGACTCCGACGAGGTGAAGCGCTTCTTCCAGGAGCGCGGCTTCCAGCTGCCCATGAACGTGGACATCACGAACTGGTACATGGGCTTCAACTGGCTGGACCCGGTGGTGGGCCGCGGCGACACGCCCGAGCAGCAGCGCCGCAACCGCGCGCTGCGCCAGGCCATCTCCATCGCCATCGACTGGGAGGAGGGCTACGGCCGCATCTTCCGCGACAAGGGCGGCGACGCCGCCCACGGCCCCATCCCGCCGGGCGTGTTCGGGTCCAGGGAGGGCGAGCCGGGCGAGTTCAACCCGGTGACGCACCGGCTGGTGAACGGCAAGGTCCAGCGCCGCCCGATTGAAGACGCCCTCCAACTGATGAACGAGGCCGGCTACCCCGGCGGCCGCGATGCGAAGACGGGCAAGCCGCTGGTGCTGAACTACGACTTCCAGCGCGTCGTCACGCCCGAGCTGAAGGCCGAGAACGACTGGCTGATCCGCCAGCTCGCCAAGCTGGGCATCCAGCTGGACATCCGCGCGACCGACTTCAACCAGTTCCAGGAAAAGATCCTGAAGGGCAAGCACCAGATCTTCTGGTGGGGATGGTTCGCGGACTATCCCGACGCCGAGAACTTCCTGTTCCTGCTTTACGGGCCGAACAGCAAGAGCCTGCACGAGGGCGAGAACACGGCGAACTACGCCAACCCCGAGTTCGACCGGCTCTACCGCAAGCTGCAGTCGCTGGAAGACGGCCCCGAGAAGGCCGCCGTGATGGCGAAGATGAACGACATCGCCCGCCAGGACGCGCCGTGGGCCTGGGGCTACTGGAGCTACTCGGGCCTGGCCTTCCAGCGCTGGCTGCACAACGGCAAGCCGGGCGTTGTCGTGCGCGACCGTGCCCGCTACCTGCGTGTGGACGTGCAGGAGCGCGCCCGCAGCATCGCGGCATGGAACCGGCCGGTCTGGTGGCCGCTGCTGGTGCTGGCGGCGGGCGGGCTGGCCATCGTCGTGGCGACGCGCCGCGCGTGGGCCCGCCGCGAGACGGCTACGGCCGTGGCGACGGGGGAGGCCGCCTGATGCTGGGCTTCCTGCTGCGACGGCTGGGCTACGGCCTGGCCATCCTCGTTGGCGTCAACCTGTTCACCTTCTTCCTGTTCTTCTCGGTCAACACGCCGGACGACATGGCGCGGCTGAACATCGGCGGCAAGCGCGTCACGCAGGCGCAGATCGACACCTGGAAGCAGGAGCGCGGCTACGACAAGCCGCTGTACTTCGACGCCAGCCGCCAGGGCGCCGAGCAGTTCACGCACACCATCCTGTGGGAGCGTTCGGTCAGCCTGTTCGCGCTGGACTTCGGCAAGAGCGATGCGCGCCAGGCCATCAACATCGGCCACGAGGTGAAGGTGCGCATGGGCGTGAGCCTGCAGCTGGCGCTGCCGCTGTTCATCCTGCAGGTCATCGTCAGCGTCGCGTTCTCGCTGCTGCTGGTGTTCTTCCGGCACACGCGCATCGACTTCTGGGGCGTCGTGCTGTGCGTGCTGATGCTGTCCATCAGCAGCCTGTTCTACATCATCGTGGGCCAGTTCCTGTTCGCCCGCGTGCTGAAGCTGGTGCCCATGAACGGCTTCGCGGGCGGGCTGGACGCGGTGCGCTTCCTGGCGCTGCCCATCCTGCTGTCGCTGCTGAGCCGGCTGGGCGGCGAGGCGCGGCTGTACCGCGCGATGTTCCTGGAGGAGATGGGCAAGGACTATGTGCGCACCGCGCGCGCCAAGGGCCTGTCCGAAGGCCGCGTGCTGGGCCGCCATGTGCTGCGCAACGCGCTCATCCCCATCATCACCAGCGCCGGCAGCTACCTGCCGTATGTCTTCCTCGGCAGCCTGGTGTTCGAGAGCTTCTTCGGCATCCCGGGCCTGGGCGCCTTCGTCATCGAGGCCATCACGGGGCAGGACTTCGCCATCGTGCGCACCATGGTCTTCCTCGGCGCGCTGCTCTACATCGCGAGCAATGCGCTGATCGACGTGGCCTACACGTGGGTGGACCCGCGGGTGAGGTTGCAATGAAATTCGTGCTGCTCTGGACCGACCTGGCGCTGTGGCTGATGGTGGCCGCAGGCGCCACCTACGCGGTGCGCGTGCGCGGCCAGGCCCACCTGCGCGCCACGTGGCAACGCGTGCTGCGCGACCCGGTCGCCGCGAGTGCCGGCGTCGTCATGGCGCTGTTCCTGCTCATCACGCTGGTGGACAGCGTCCACGTGCGCCGCGCGCTGGAGACGACGGGCGGCGCCACCGTCTACGACACACGCACGCTGTCCGCGCTGGATCTGCTGCTGGCGCGGCAACTCGACATGCGCGAGGTCAGCTACTCGGTGCCGCTGGGCACGCACGGGTTCAACAAGGAAAGCGTCGTCGATGCCCAGGGCCATGCCGGGCGCGACTATCCGCGCCTGAAGTACGGCGGCGCCCACCTGGCTGACCCGGCCACGCAATGGGCGGGTGATGTCGGCCGCCGCGCCGCACTGGGGCTGGCCGGCGGCCTGGCCGTCGCCGCGCTGCTCTTCGGGCTGACGGCCGCCGCGCTGGCCCACCAGCACCATGGCTGGCGCCACGCGCTGGCCGACCTGGCCGCGGACCGCACCTTCTACCCGCTGCGCGCCGTGCTCATCACGCTGACCGTCGTGCTGCTGCTGGCCGGCCCCACCCTCACGCTGATGCCGCACTACCACGTGCTCGGCACCGACCGCACCGGCAACGACGTGCTGGTGCAGGCGCTGAAGAGCGTGCGCACGGCCTTCGTCATCGGCGCGCTGTCCACGCTGGCGACGCTGCCGCTGGCACTCCTGCTGGGCGTGCTGGCCGGCTACTACAAGGGCTGGGTGGACGAAGCCATCCAGTACGTCTACACGACGCTGAGCTCCGTGCCCAACGTGCTGCTCATCGCCGCCTGCGTGCTGATGGTGCAGGTGTTCTTCGACAAGAACCCCGACGCGTTCGAGACAGCGCTGGAGCGGGCCGACCTGAAGATGCTGATGCTGTGCGTCATCCTGGGCCTGACCGGCTGGGCGGGCCTGTGCCGCCTGGTGCGCGCCGAGACCTTGAAGCTGCGCGAGCTGGACTACGTGCAGGCCGCGACGGCCTTCGGCGTGGGCGACGCGGCCATCATGGCGCGCCACATCCTGCCCAACGTGATGCACCTGGTGCTCATCACCGTCGTGCTGAGCTTCTCCGAGCTCATCCTGTATGAAGCCGTGCTGACCTACGTCGGCGTGGGCGTGGACCCGACGACCAGCAGCTTCGGCAGCATGATCAACCTGGCCCGCAACGAGATGTCGCGCGACCCGGTCGTCTGGTGGAGCTTCGCCGCGGCCTTCGGCGGCATGGTGAGCCTGGTGCTGGCCGCCAACCTGTTTGCCGACGGCGTGCGCGATGCGTTCGACCCCAAGGCCCGCTCGGCCCGGCCGCGCGTGTTCCGCAAGCGAGGGGCGGACCATGCTTGAGATCGCCGACCTGCGTGTGCAGCTGGACGCCGAGGCGGGCCTCGTGCGCGCCATCGACGGCATGCGGCTGACGCTGGCCCGCGGCGAGACCTTCGCGCTGGTGGGCGAGAGCGGCTGCGGCAAGAGCATGACGGCGCTGGCGCTGATGCGGCTGCTGCCCGAGAACGGCCGCGTGACCGGTGGCGCCGTGACGCTGGACGGGCAGGACCTGCTGGCGCTGCCCGAACGCCGCATGCGCGACGTGCGCGGCGGGCGGGTGTCCATGATCTTCCAGGAGCCGGCCACCAGCCTGAACCCGGTCATGCGTGTGGGCGACCAGATCGTCGAGGCCATCGAGGCGCACACCGAGCTGCGCGGCGCGGCCGCTCGTGCCAAGGCCGTCGACTGGCTGCGCCGCGTGGGCATTCCCGAGCCCGAGCGCCGCATCGACGACTACCCGTTCCGCCTGTCCGGCGGCCAGAAGCAGCGCGTGATGATCGCCATCGCGCTCGCCGCCGAGCCCGACTTTCTTGTGGCCGACGAGCCGACGACGGCGCTGGACGTGACCATCCAGGCGCAGATCCTGGACCTCATCCGCGACCTGCAGCGCGAGCGCCAGCTGGGCGTGCTGCTCATCACGCACGACCTCGCCGTCGTCAGCGGCATGGCCCACCGCGTGGCGTTGATGTACGCGGGCCAGATCATCGAAGTCGCCCCGGCGGCCGAGTTCTTCGCCCATCCGAAGCATCCCTACGCGCGGCTGCTGCTGCAGGCCTTGCCCGACGCCGCGCGGCGCGGCGAGCCGCTGGCCGCCATCGCCGGCACCGTGCCGCCGCTGTGGCTGGACTTCGCCGGCTGCCGCTTCGCGCCGCGCTGCGACAAGGCCATGGCGCACTGCGCCGGCACGCTGCCCGCGCTGACCGAGGAGGGGCCGCAGCACCAGGTGCGCTGCCTGCTCTACAGCCAGCCCGGCGATGCGCTGCCGCGCCCCGCGGCCCAACCCAGGGTGCTGCCGCCCGCGCCGCCTGTCCACGGCGCGCCGCTGCTGGACGTGCGCGACCTGCGCGTGCGCTTCCCGCTGAAGGCGCCGCTGTTCCATCGCGGGCCGCGCCATTTCGATGCGGTCGACGGCGTCAGCTACCAGCTGCATGCCGGCCGCACGCTGGCGTTGGTGGGTGAGTCGGGCTGCGGCAAGACGACCTCCGGCAAGGCCATCGTGCAACTGCTGCGCCGCCAGGCGCAGATCAGCGGCCAGGCGCTGTTCGACGGGCAGGACCTGTTCCAGCTCACCGGCAGCGCGCTGGTGCAGGCGCGCCGCGGCGTGCAGATCATCTTTCAGGACCCGTTCGCGTCGCTGAACCCGCGCATGCGCGTGGTCGACGTGCTGGAAGAAGGCCTCATCGCGCTGCGCCCCGAGCTGGACGCCGCGGCCCGCCGCGAGCGCCTGCACACGCTGGTCGACCAGGTCGGCCTGCGCCGCGACGCGCTGCAGCGCTGGCCGCACGAGTTCTCCGGCGGCCAGCGCCAGCGCATCGCCATCGCCCGCGCGCTG
>JAYSCT010000192.1:0-6386 GCA_041914785.1 Roseateles sp. | reverse complement strand
AACCGCACCGGCTTCGCGCACCTGTTCGAGCACCTGATGTTCCAGGGCACGCCCAAGGCGCCCAAGGGCGTGTTCGACCAGGTCATCACGTCCGGCGGCGGCAACAACAACGGCTCCACGCGGCCCGACTTCACCAACTACATCGAGACGGCGCCGTCCTCCGCGCTGGCGACCATGCTGTGGCTGGAGGCCGACCGCATGACGACGCTGGACTTCAACCCGACGACGCTGAAGAACCAGCAGGACGTCGTGAAGGAGGAGATCCGCGTCAACGTGCAGAACCAGCCCTACGGCGGTTTCATGTGGCTGGACATCGGCTACCTCGCCTTCGACAAGTGGGAGAACAACCACGACGGCTACGGCAGCTTCGTGGACCTGGAGAACGCGACGCTGGACGACGTGCGCGCCTTCCACCGCGACTTCTACGGCCCCAACAACGCAGTGCTGTCCATCGCCGGCGACGTGACGCCGGCCCAGGGCTTCGCGCTGGCCGAGAAGTACTTCGGCAAGATCCCGGCCCGCCCGACGCCCAAGCCCACCGACTTCCGCGAGGGCCTGAACACCCAGGAGCGCCGCCTGACCCAGCCCGACAAGCTGGCCCAGGTGCCCGCCATCGCCGCCGCCTGGAAGCTGCCGGACCGCGGCAGCCGTGACCAGGCGCCCTTCGCTGTGCTGGGCCAGCTGCTGGCCGGCGGTGATGCATCGCGGCTGTACCAGGGCCTCGTCAAGGGCCGCGAGCTGGCGCTGAACGTCAGCTCGCTGTACGGCCTCACCGGCGTGTGGGAGTACGACGGCCCCAGCCTCTTCACCGTGTTCGCGCTCTACAAGCCGACCACCGACGCCGACGCGCTGCTGGCCGGCATCGACGAGGAAGTGACCCGCATCGTCAAGGACGGCGTGGACGACACGACGCTGAAGAACCTCAAGACCGCGCTGCTGGCCGACTGGTACAACGACCTGGAGATGTTCCTGCGCCGTGCCGACCGGCTGGCCAAGCTGCAGGCGCTGTGGGGCGACGCGAACGTCGTCAACAAGGTGCCCGGCTGGATCGAGGCCGTGACCTCGGCCGACGTGCAGCGCGTCGCCGCCACCTACCTGACCCGCGCCAACCGCTCGGTCATCGACCGCAAGCCCGCCGCCATGCTGGCCGCGCCCGCCGCCGCCAAGCCGGCCTCGCAACCCTGATGCCCGGAGCCGCCGACATGAACAAGCTCTCCCTCATCGCCGCCGCCTGCGTGCTCGCCAGCGCCGCCCAGGCCGCCACCGTCACCCTGCCCGCCGAGCTGCCGCCGTTCGGCAAGGACAAGCCGCTGGCCGTGCCCAACATCACGCAGAAGACGCTGCCCAACGGGCTGCAGGTGTGGGTGGTGCCGCGCAACGGCATCCCGCGCGTGGACTACGTGCTGGCCGTGCGCGGTGCCGGCTTCGGCGCCGACGCGGCCGATGCGCCCGGCCGCGCCAAGCTGCTGGCGGGCCTGCTGTCCGAAGGCACGAAGAAGCAGTCGTCCAAGGAGATCGCCGAGGCCGCGCAGGCCATGGGCGGCTCGCTGGGCGCCGGCGCGGCCAACGACGGCATCAGCATCTACGGCAACGCGCTGGCCTCGCACGCCGGCGCCATGCTGCAGCTGCTGGCCGACGTGGCCCGCCAGCCGGCCTTCCCCGATGCCGAGGTGCAGCTGGCCAAGACCAACGCGCTGCAGGGCCTGAAGGCCGCCAGCACGCAGCCGGGCTTCCGCGCCGCCAAGGCGCTGGACGGCGCCATCTACGGCGACCACGCCTACGGCCGCACGCAGGAAACCGCCGACGCCATCAACGCCGTGACGGCCGACGGCCTGCGTGCCGAGCACGCGCGGCGCTTCCGGCCGGACCGGGCGCTGCTGGTCATCACCGGCCGCATCGACGCCGCCACGGCGCTGAAGCTCGCGCAGGCCAGCTTCGGCGACTGGCAGGCCAGCGGCGACCCGCTGCCCGAGCTGCCGCAACCGCGCGCCGCCGCGCCGGCGCAGCGCCTGCTGCTGGAGCGCCCGGGCAGCGTGCAGGCCACGCTGCGCCTGGGCCGCCCCGGCATTGCCGCCAGCGGCGACGAGCAGGTGGCGCTGCGGCTGGCCAGCACCGTCATCGGCCAGGGCTTCTCCAGCCGCCTGAACCAGAACCTGCGCGAGGAGAAGGGCTACACCTACGGCGCCCGCGCGGGCGGCGTGTCCTGGCGCGCCGGCGGCGCCATCACCGGCGGCGCCGACGTGCGCAACGAGGTGACGGCCGCCGCGATGACGGAGTACGTCAAGGAGTACGAGCGCCTGGGCGCCGAGCCGGTGCCCGAGGCCGAGCTGGCGATGAACAAGCGCTACATGGCCGGCAGCTACCTCGTCAGCACGCAGCTGCAGGGCTCGGTGGGCCGCCAGCTCGCCAGCAACTGGCTGGTGGGCCTGCCGGCCGAGTTCCTCGGCAACTTCGTGCCGGCGCTGCAGAAGGTCACGGCGGCGCAGGTGCAGGCCGTCGGCAGGAAGTACTTCAACCCGGCCGAGCAGAGCTGGGTGGTGGTGGGCGACTCGGCCAAGATCGCCGAGCAGCTGAAGGGCTTCGGCGAGTTCACCGTCGTCAAGCCTTGAGGCCGCACGCGGGCTGCTGACACGCCATGTCAGCGCCCGCGCCGAGCATGGCGGTCCACCACACAGGGAGACCGCCATGCAACCCGACTGCCTCATCCTCTACGTGCACAGCCCCGCCGAGAGCGTGCTGTTCTATCGCTCGCTGCTGGGCCGCGAGCCCGTGGAGCAGAGCCCCAACTTCGCGATGTTCATGCTGAACGACCGCACCATGCTGGGCCTGTGGGCCGCGCATGACGTGCAGCCCGCCGGCGGCCAGCGCGGCGGCGGCGCGGAGATCGGCATCACCGTGGCCACCGACGCCGAGGTGCAGGCCGCCTGCGCCGCGTGGAAGACGGCCGGCTGGCCCGTGCTGCAGGCGCCCACGGCGCTGGACTTCGGCTACGCGGCCGTGACGGCCGACCCCGACGGCCACCGCGTGCGGGTGTTCCGGCCGACGCAGGGCTGAACCCCGACGACACACAGGCAAGCGCGTCGGCCGGCCCGGTGGGCGGCAGCCTCAGCGTGTGCGCCGCGGCTTGCTCTTGCCGCGCAGCTGCGCGCCGGCGTCGGCATTGCCCCGCAAGGCGGGCTTGTCGGCTGCCGCCTTGGCGGGCTTCACCAGCCCGGTCGTCTCTGACACGGCCACGGTCTGGAACTCCGCCGCGTAGTGCTTGCGCATGCGCACGATCTCGCGCTTGTACTTGCCGGCGAGCTGCGTCTTCTTCGCGTCAGACAGCAGCCGCCCGGCGACGTGGAAGAACTTGGACTCCTCTTCCTTCAGGTGGTGGCGCACCTTGAAGCTCAGCAGCTTGGCCGTCGCGATCCAACCGTCCTGCTGCTTGTCGGGCACCGACAGGTCCTCCAGCAGTTCGTCCACCTGGTGGTGCTCGTGCAGCGCGTGGCGCGACGAGTCCAGCCCGCCGTCCTCCATCAGCAGCGGCACGTAGAGATGGCGTTCCTCGGCGGCCGCGTGCGCCATCAGCTCGACCTTGAGCTGCAGGAACAGCAGCTGCCGTGCGGCCATGTCGCCGCGCGACGCGGTGAGCTTGCGGCACAGGTCGCGCTGGATGTCGTGGCTTTCGCGGATGGCGTCGAAGATCATGGGCGGCTCCCGAGCTGACGGTTCGCCGGCCATTCTGTTGGCCGCCCTGCGGGCCGCGTGTCGGACGGCGCCGCTTACGGCGCTCGCGAGAAGCGCCGCGCCGGGTCGTACGGGAACACGTCGTGCACGTGGCCCGCGCGGATGCGCTGCTGCTCGGCCTGCCAGTAGCCGGCATCCAGCAGGTCGGCGTGGTGGCGCATGAAGGCGTCGCGCACCTGCGGGTTGCCGAGCAGGAAGGGCGCGAAGGTCTCGGGGAAGACGTCGCGCGGCGCGACCGGCCACCAGACTTCGCCGGACATCTCCTCTTCCTCGTTCCTCGGTGCGGGCACGCGGCGGAAGTTGCAGTCGGTGAGGTACTCGATCTCGTCGTAGTCGTAGAACACGACCTTGCCGTGGCGGGTCACGCCGAAGTTCTTCCACAGCATGTCGCCGGGGAAGATGTTGGCGGCCACCAGGTCCTTGATCGCGTTGCCGTACTCGACGACGACGCGCTCCACCTGCGCCGGCGTGGCCTCCTGCAGGTAGAGGTTGAGCGGCACCATGCGGCGCTCGATGTAGACATGGCGGATGACGAGGTCGTCGCCGCTCTCCTCGATCACGCTGGGGCAGAAGTGGCGCAGCTCGGCCAGCAGCTCGTCGCCGAAGCGCTGGCGCGGGAAGGCAACGCGCGTGTACTCCAGCGTGTCGGCCATGCGGCCCACGCGGTCGTGCGCCTTCACGAGGCGGTACTTGGCTTGCACCTGCTCGCGCGTGGTGTCCTTGGGCGGCGGGAAGAAGTCCTTGATGACCTTGAAGACGAAGGGGTAGCTGGGCAGGTCGAACACCAGCATGACCATGCCCTTGATGCCGGGCGCGATGCGGAACTTGTCCGACGAATGCCGCAGGTGGGCGAGGAAGTCACGGTAGAACAGCGCCTTGCCCTGTTTCTGCAGGCCCAGCGCCGCGTAGATCTCGGAGCGCGGCTTGCGCGGCATCAGCGCGCGCAGGAAGGCGACATAGGCGCTGGGCACCTCCATGTCGACGAGAAAGTAGGCGCGCGCGAAGCTGAACAGGCCCAGCAGGTCGTCCTCGCCGAACAGCGCCGTGTCGATGAAGAAGCGGCCGTCGTCGCGGCGCAGGATGGGCAGCGCGAACGGCGTCTCGGTGAAGCCGTTGATGAGCCGGCCGACGACGTAGGCGCCCTTGTTGCGGAAGAACAGGCTGGATAGCACCTGCAGCTGGAAGTTGGCCCGCCAGCGGAATTCGCCCAGTTGCGCCAGCACGGCCGCCAGCACGCGCTCGGCGTCGCGCGGCAGGTCGACGAACTCACCGTGCAGCTGGAAGTTGGTGATGACGCGCTGCAGCGTGTCGCTCAGCGTGTCGGGCGTCGGGTAGTAGGCGCGGTAGGTGGGCCGCGCGCCGGGCTCGTCGTTCTCGATGTACTCGGTGGAGATGGCCGGCCGCACGAAGATGAAGTCGTTGCGGAAGTAGGCGTGGTGCAGCAGCCGCGTGCACACCGAGTTGAAGAAGGTCTCGGCCAGCTCGGGCTGGTGGTGGTCGGTCAGCAGCCCGATGTAGTGCAGCTTGACCTGCTGCCAGACGTCCGGCGCCAGCGTGGCGGCCGCGAAGCGCTGCGCCAGCAGCGCCACCGTCTCGGCGACGCGGGTGTCGTAGAACGCGATGCGCAGCGCCTGCGCCTGCTGCTGGCCGGCCCAGTCGCCACGCTCGAAGCGAACCTTGGCCTCGCGCGACGTGGCACGGAACAGCCGGTAGTGGTGGTCGAACCCGCCCAGCAGCGCCTGGGCGATGTCGAACGCGCGGGTGTCGGTGAGCTGCGTGGGGAACACGCGCCCCACCCTGCTCAGGCCGGCGTCGCGTAGCGCGCCTTCACGTTGGCGAGCGCACGCCGGTAGGCCGGCTCGACATCGTCGGCGCGGCCCGCCGTCAGCGCGAGGTCTTCCAGCAGGCCGTTGTGCAGGCCGTAGACCCAGCCATGCACGACGACCTCCTGGCCGCGCGCCCAGGCGTCCTGCACGACGGTGGTGTGGCAGGCGTTGCGCGCCTGCTCCAGCACGTTCAGCTCGCACAGCGCATCCACGCGCTGCGCCTCGGGCACCGTGTAGAGCCACTCGCTGTGCATGTGGCGCACGTCCTGCACGTGGCGGATCCAGTTTTCCACCAGGCCCACGCGCAGGTCGTACAGCGCCGCCTTCACGCCACCGCAGTTGCTGTGGCCGACGACGATGATGTGCTTGACCTTCAGGTGGTCCACCGCGAACTGCATGACCGACAGCGCGTTCAGGTCGGAGTGCACGACGACGTTGGCGACGTTGCGGTGCACGAACAGCTCGCCCGGCAGCAGGTCCACCAGCTCGTTGGCCGGCACGCGGCTGTCGGCGCAGCCAATCCACAGGTACTGCGGCGTCTGCTGCTTCAGCAGCCGCGAGAAGAAGCCCGGCTCGTGCGACTCGGTCTCCGCCGCCCAGCGCTTGTTGTTGTCGAGCAGGTCCTGGAGGGCGTGGTTGGATGCGTTCGTCATCCGGGCATTTTCTCAGCCAGGAGTTACATGGTCTCGGCAAACAGCTCGCGGCCGATCAGCATGCGCCGGATCTCGCTCGTGCCCGCGCCGATTTCGTAGAGCTTCGCGTCACGCCAGAGGCGCCCCAGCGGGTACTCGTTGATGTAGCCGTTGCCGCCGAAGATCTGCACGCCCTCGC
>JAYSCT010000191.1:0-6484 GCA_041914785.1 Roseateles sp. | reverse complement strand
GGCCGCCCTTGACCTTGCCGGAGACGGTGCCGGTCACGAAGTCGCCGGACTCCAGAGCCGTTTCCAGGCTCAGCCACGAGGCCAGGCGCTTGGCCTTGTCGCGCGACAGGATGGTGTCGCCGTAGCCGTTTTCGATGGCGTCGATGGCCACCGACACGAAGTCGCCGACCTGGACTTCCAGTTCGCCCTGGTCGTTCTTGAACTCTTCGATGGGCACGTACGCTTCGGACTTGAGGCCGGCGTTGACGACGACGAAGTTGTGTTCGACACGAACGACTTCGGCCGAGATCACTTCACCGGCGCGCATGTCGGAGCGCTGCAGCGACTCCTCGAACATCGCGGCAAAGGATTCCATGCCGGAAGCTTGGGCGGTTTGGGTTTGGGACATGTTGATTGGATCCTGATGCACCAGCGGAGCCGGCGCGGCGGTGCAGGCAAGCCTGCGGGGTTAGGTTGTTGACATCGCCGGCCACGGTGAATTTGCATTCCCCATGACGGCCGAACGGGCGTTCGGTCGCTGGCCGGCGGGCCGTGGCTTCTCAGGCCGGGGCCCTGCCGACGGAGGTCAGAAGGGCCGGCGCGTTTGCCACCAAGCCAGCACCTGTTCCACCGAGGCTTCGATGGACAGCGCCGAGTTGTCGAGCAACTGCGCGTCCTGCGCGGGTACCAGGGGCGAGGTCGAGCGGTTCTTGTCCCGCTCGTCCCGCGCCTCCAAATCTTCGCGCAAGCTCTCGATATTAGCCGAAATCCCCTTGGAAATCAATTGCTTATACCGGCGCTCCGCGCGCGTGGCGGCGCTGGCGGTCAGGAAGACCTTCAGCGCGGCGTCCGGGAAGATGGCCGTGCCCATGTCGCGGCCGTCGGCGACGAGACCGGGCAGGCGCCGGAAGTCCAGCTGCAGCTGGTGCAGCGCGCGGCGCACCTGCGGGTGCACCGCCACCTGCGACGCCAGCAGCCCGGTGGCCTCGGCGCGCAGCCGGGCGCTGACGTCTTCCTGGCCCAGGAAGACATGGCCGTCGGCAAAGCGCAGCTGCAGCGTCGGCACGATGGCGGCGACCGCGTCGCCGTCGTCCAGGTCCAGCCCGGCGCGGCGGGCGGCCAGGCCGGTCACGCGGTACAGCGCGCCGGAGTCCAGCACGTTGAAGCCCAGCAGCTTGCCCACCTCGTCGGCCAGCGTGCCCTTGCCGGAGGCCGTCGGGCCGTCGATGGTGATGACGGGCACGTCGGCGGCATCGACGCTGACGACACCGAACAGCGTCTCGAAATAGTCCGGGAAGGTCTTGGCGACGCAGTGCGGTTCCAGGATGCGGACGGGCTTGGCGGCGGCAGTGACGAGGCCGTTGAACGCGGCCAGCGAGAAGCACATCGCGACGCGGTGGTCGTCGTAGGTGTGGATGGCGGCGGCGCGCCAGTCCTTCAGCGGCTGCACGCGGATCCAGTCCGGGCCTTCGTCCACCGTCGCGCCCAGCTTGCGCAGCTCGGTGGCCATCGCGGCGATGCGGTCGGTTTCCTTCACGCGCCAGCTGGCGATGTTGGTCAGCGTCGTCGGTCCGTCGGCGTACAGCGCCATGACGGTCAGCGTCATGGCCGCGTCGGGGATGTGGTTGCAGTCCAGCGTCAGGCCCTTGAGCGGCCAGGCGCCGCGCTTGACCTCCAGCCAGTTCGGGCCGGCCTTCACGTCGGCGCCCATCGCGGCGGCGGCCTCGATGAAGCGCACGTCGCCCTGCAGCGATTCGCTGCCGACGCCTTCGATGCGGATGGGCGTGTCGGTGGCGGCAATGGCGCCCAGGCCGACGAAGTACGACGCCGACGACGCGTCGCCCTCGACGAACACCTCGCCCGGCGACACGTAGCGGCTGCCTGCCGGGATGACGAACGCTTCCCAGCCTTCACGCTGCACCGCGATGCCGAAGCGCGCCAGCAGCGCCAGCGTGATCTCGATGTAGGGCTTGGAGATCAGCTCGCCGATGACCTCGATGCGGATGCTGCGCTCGGCCACGAGCGGCAGCGCCAGCAGCAGCGCCGTCAGGAACTGGCTGGACACATCGCCGCGCACGCGTACGGGCGTGTCCAGCGCCAGGGCGGACTGGCCTCGCAGGCGCAGCGGCGGGTAGCCGGGGTTGCCTAGGTCGTCGATCTCGCAGCCCAGGCCGCGCAGCGCGTCGACGAGGTCGCCGATGGGCCGCTCGTGCATGCGCGGCACGCCCGAGACCTCGAAACTGCCGCCTTGGGTGGCGGCCAGCAAGGCGAGCGCAGCCGTCAACGGGCGCATCGCCGTGCCGGCGTTGCCGAGGAAGAGCTGGGCCTCCTTGGCGCGGAGCTTGCCGCCCAGGCCGTCGATGACGACCGCGTCGCCCTCGCGCCAGACGCCGCAGCCCAGCGTGCGCAGCGACTCCAGCATGACGGCCGTGTCGTCCGACGCCAGCAGGTCGCGCACAAAGGTCTTGCCCTCGCTGAGCGCCGCCAGCAGCAGCACGCGGTTGGAAATGCTCTTGGAGCCGGGCAGGCGCACCGTGCCCGCGGCACCGCGCAGCGGCGGCAGGTCGAGGAAGGGGATCTTGAACATCACTTAGCCGGAGGGCGGCCGGGAGGGACAGCAGGGGAAGACAGGTTCCAGGCCGAGCGGCCTTCGGCGATGGGCCGCAGCGCGGCCTCAAGCGCGGCGGCGTCACCGGCTTCGATGAGGGCTTCGAGCTGGTCCAGCATCGTGCGGAAGCGCTTGGACTGCGCCAGCACCTCGTGCTTGTTGGCCAGCAGGATGTCGCGCCAGACACCGGGCTCGCCGGCGGCGATGCGCGTGAAGTCGCGGAAGCCCGGGCCGGCCAGGCTCAGGTAGTCGCGCGCGGCGGGCTGCTCGGCGATGGCCTGGAAGTAGGCAAAGGCCAGCAGGTGGGGCAGGTGGCTGACGGCGGCGAACGCGGCGTCATGGTTGTGCGGCCGCATCTTCAGCACCGTCGTGCCCAGCGCCGACCAGACGTCGGTGGCCAGTTGCACCAGCTGCGGGTTCGTGAACGGCTGCGGCGTCAGGATGACCTGGCGGCCTTCGTACAGCGTCGCCTCGGCATGCTGAACGCCGCCCGACTCCTTGCCGGCGATCGGGTGGCAGGGCACGAAGCTGGCGGCGCGCTCGCCCAGCGCGCGGCGGGCGGCCTCGATGACGTCGCACTTCGTCGAGCCCACGTCCATGAACAGCACGCCGGGGTTCACGAGGTGGCGGATGGCCTTCAGCGTGGCCTCGGTGGCCGACACCGGCACGGCGATCAGCACGATGTCCGAGCCCGACACGGCCAGCAGCGCCGACTCGGCGGCGACGTCGATGACGCCCAGCTTCTTGGCCTGCTTGGTGGTGGACGGCGACTTGCTGTAGCCGACGACGCGCTTGACCAGGCCGGCCTTCTTCATCGCCAGCGCGAAGCTGCCGCCCATCAGGCCGCATCCGATGACACCGAGCTGCTGGAACATCGGCTTAAGCCTTCACCGGGTACGCGCCCAGCATCTTGAAGAACGCGCAGTTCTCGCGCAGTTCGGCCAGCGCGGCCGCCACGTTGGGCTGGCTGGGGTGGCCGTCGAGGTCGATGTAGAAGTAGTAGTCCCACTGGCCGGTGCGGGCCGGGCGGGACTCCAGGCGCGTCATGGACACGCCGTGGGTCTTCAGCGGCACCAGCAGGTCATGCATTGCGCCCGGGCGGTTGGGCACGGAGACGACGAGGCTGGTGCAGTCACGCCCGGTGGCCGGCGGCGTGGCCATCGTCTGCGGCAGGCAGATGACGGCGAAGCGCGTGCGGTTGTAGGCCTCGTCCTGGATGGCGTGCGCGGTGATGTGCAGGCCGAACAGCGTGGACGCGCGTTCGCTGCCCAGCGCAGCCCAGGCCGGGTTGGTGGCGGCCAGGCGCGAGCCCTCGGCATTGCTGGACACCGCACGGCGCTCGACGTCGGGCAGGTGCTTGTTCAGCCAGTTCTGGCATTGCGCCAGCGCCTGCGGATGCGCCAGCACGGCCTCGATGCCGTGCATGGACGGCTCCTTGCGCATCAGGTTGTGGCGGATCAGCAGGCTGACCTCGCCGACGACGTGGCAGGGGGTGTGCAGGAACAGGTCGAGCGAGCGCGTGACGACGCCCTCGGTCATGTTCTCGACGCCGACGACGCCGAACTGCGCGCTGCCGGACGCCGTCGCGTGGAAGACCTCGTCGAAGCTGGCGCAGTACGTCATGTCGGCGGCGCCGCCGAAGTACTCGATGGCGGCCTGCTCGCAGAAGGTGCCG
Source organism: Roseateles sp. (assembly GCA_041914785.1). Classification (GTDB taxonomy): domain Bacteria; phylum Pseudomonadota; class Gammaproteobacteria; order Burkholderiales; family Burkholderiaceae_C; genus Pelomonas. The sequence continues at coordinate 2,222 of JAYSCT010000191.1, read as the reverse complement.
ACGGGGCCCAGCACGGCGACGCGCTGCGGCGACTCCAGCGCCAGGCAGGCGGACATGATCTCGCGCCAGATGGCCGACACGTGTTCGGCCTTCAGCGGGCCGGGGTTGGCGGCGCGGATCTTGTCGATGACCTGCGCGACGCGGTCCGGGCGGAAGAACGGCGTGCCCTCGGCGCGCTTGATCTCGCCCACCTGTTCGGCGACGCGGGCGCGCTGGTTCAGCAGTTCCAGCAGCTGCTTGTCCAGGCCGTCGATCTGGTCGCGCAGCGCCAGCAGCGCCTGGGAGGCGACGGGCTCAACCATGGCGGGCCTCGAAAGCTTTCAGGAAGTCGACGAGCGCCTGCACGCCTTCCAGCGGCATCGCGTTGTAGATCGACGCGCGCATGCCGCCCACCGACTTGTGGCCCTTCAGGGACAGCAGGCCGGCCGCCTTGGCCTCGGCGAGGAAGGTCTCGTTGAGCTTGTCGTCCTTCAGCAGGAAGGGCACGTTCATGCGCGAGCGGCAGCTCGGGTCGACGCGGTTCTCGTAGAACCCGGACGCGTCCAGCGCGCCGTAGAGCAGGGCGGCCTTGTCGATGTTGCGCTGCTCGATGGCCGCGAGGCCTCGCTTGCCGGCGTACTCCAGCCCCTTGATCCACTGGAACACGAGGCCGGCGACGTAGATCGCGAACGTCGGCGGCGTGTTGAACATCGAGTGGTTGGCCGCCACGGTTTCGTAGTTGAAGGCCGAGGGGCAGATGTCCAGCGCGCGGCCCAGCAGGTCGTCCCGCACGAACACCATCGTCATGCCGGCCGGGCCGATGTTCTTCTGCGCGCCGCCGAAGGCCAGGCCGACGCGGCTCCAGTCAATCGGGCGGGACAGCACGTGGGACGACACGTCGATGACCAGCGGCACGCCGTTGGCGAGCTGCGGCAGCTCGTGGAACTCCACGCCGTCGATAGTCTCGTTGGTGCAGACGTGCACGTAGGCCGCGTCGTCACGCAGCGCCCAGTCGGTCGGGATCTTGTGGCCGGTGCCGATGTCGGCAGCGATCTGCACGTCGGCGTAGCGGCGCGCCTCGGCCGCGCTCTTGCGCGACCAGGAGCCGGTGACGACGACGTCCACCTTGCCGCCGCGGCTGAGGTTCATCGGCACGATGGCGTTCTCGCCCAGCCCACCGCCCTGCATGAACAGGATGCGGACGTTCGCCGGCACGACCAGCAGCTCGCGCAGGTCGCGCTCGGCGGCCTCCAGGATGCTGCCGAACTCCTTGCCGCGGTGGCTCATCTCCATGACGCTCATGCCGCTGCCGTGCCAGTCCAGCATCTCGGCGGCCACCTGGCGCAGCACAGGCTCGGGCAGGGTGGCGGGACCGGGGGCGAAATTGAACGGGCGGGATGAGGTCATCGAGGGCGGTTTACTTCTTGGGCGCGGGGGCGGCGGGCTTGGAGGCGGCAGCAGGCGGCTGGATGCCCAGCTGCTTGGCCAGGTTGCCCTGCAGCGTCTTCAGGCGGCCTTCCAGCGTGGGGCCGGCCTCGGCCATCACCTTCTGCGCGACGGCCTTCTGCAGTTCGACGCTGAGCATGCCGAACTTCTGGCTGACCGGCGATTCTGCCCAGGCGAGGATCTGCTTCAGTTCGTCCTCGTTGAAGCGTTCGTCCAGCAGCGCCGAAGCCGTGTTGGGCACCGCCTTGGAGATCTTGTCCTTCAGATAGGGCACGTTCTCATCGACGAACTTCTTCAGCTCGGCATCCATGGCCTTGGCCGTGGCCTCGCGCTTCTCCGCGGGCACCTGCTGCAGCGCGGCGCGGCCGGCCTGCATCAGCTGAGGCAGCGGCCCCTGCACGATGCTGCCGGCCAGGCCGTCGGCCAGGCCTTGCTGCTGCAGCGCGACGATCTTGTCGATCAACGCCTTCTTGGCCGGCGAGGGTTGCGCCAGCGCGGAGCCGGCGGCCAGGGCCAGGGTCACGGCCACGAGAGGGGCCAGGCCCAGCTTGCGAGAAATCATGTCAGTCCTTGGGAGCTTCAGGGGTGTCGCCGCTGTTGTCATTGCTGTCGCCGCCATCGGCAGCGACATCGGCTTCGTTGGCATCGTTCTCGACGATGCGCTGCAGGCCCGACAGCTTGGCGCCGTCGTCCAGCGCGATCAGGGTCACACCTTGCGTGGCGCGGCCCAGTTCACGGATTTCGGCGACGCGGGTGCGCACCAGCACGCCCTTGTCGGTGATCAGCATGATCTCGTC
>JAYSCT010000190.1:0-6487 GCA_041914785.1 Roseateles sp. | reverse complement strand
TCGCATCCATCAGGAAGTTGATCTTGTCGAACAGGAAGGCGGTGTGGCTGTCCAGCGAGTCGATGTCACGCAGGATCTGGCGCGAGTCTTCGAACTGCTCGGCGCTGAGCATGCGGCTGCGCATCATGAAGCTGAGCGCGCGGCGCGTGTCCATCACGTTGCGGCGGATGCGGCCGTTCAAGTCTTCCTCGCGAGCGATGGAGCCCAGCACCTCGCCGGCCTCCGCGTCGGTCACGTCGCTCTTCAGCACGCGGGCGCTCACCGCCTCCAGCTTGTCGTAGATGCCCTCCAGCACGTCGGCCGAGTACTCGGCGTCGGCGTCGTAGAGCTTCAGCAGCACGTCCTTGGCATCCTCGATCAACGCCGGAATGCGGCGCGCCCGCAGCCGCAGCAGGCGGAACACCGGCAGGTCCTCGTTGTGCACGGAGAACAGCACGTTGTTGTAGAGGATGAAGGCCACGCGCACATTGCGCGCCGGCTTGGCCCCGTCGGCATCGTCACTGCCCTCGATGAGAAAGTCGGAGCGGATGTGCAGCTCGCCGTTGTCTTCCTCGTAGAAGCGCGCCGACTCCTCCAGGTCCTCGTCGACGATGTCCTCGGGGATGGTCAGCCCGAAGCGGTCGCGGATCCAGCCCTTTTCCTCGACGCTGGGGCTCTCCAGGTCGACCCAGATCGGGCGCGACAGCGCCAGGTCTTCGGCGGTTTCGATTTCTTCCTGGAACAGCCCGCCCTTCAGGCGGCCATTGTCCAGCGTGAACACATTCAGCATGCATCGTCTCCAGCAGCGCTGGCAAAGGACGACGTCTGGCGCCGTCCGGGGTGGCGGGGTCAGTCAACCGTCTCACTCCGGGCGGGCGCGGCCTGCTCAGGGCCGCCGGCGGGAGTGGACGGTCACCGAGGGTGATCGCTGTCCAAGAAGGTCTCCGTAGGGGGAATAGCCTCGGATTATTGCACCCGCGCAAGACGTGAAAGAAGACGCGAAAAGCAGACCTGACCTGCGACAAAAGCTCACCGTCATCCTCTTGTCACGCAGCCGCTTTGCGCGCAGACTGGGCTCGTCGATTCCCCCACTCCCACCACCTCCGCTACCCGAAAGACCCCTCCTCGTCCCTCCCCCTTCCCCCTGTTTTTGGTTCCGTTTTTCCGACCCATTCCTCTGAAAGGAGGCTTTATGAATCTGACGATCAGTGGCCATCATCTCGAAGTCACCCCGGCGCTGCGCGAATACGTGCTCACCAAGCTGGACCGTGTGACTCGCCACTTCGACCAGGTTGTTGATATCAACGTCCTGCTGACCGTAGAGAAGCAAAAGGAGAAGGAACGCCGCCAGCGCGCTGAAGTCACGCTGCACGTGAAGGGCCGCGACATCTTTGTCGAGCAGTCCCATGAAGACTTGTACGCCGCCATCGACCAGTTGATGGACAAGCTGGACCGCCAGGTCTGCCGGCACAAGGACAAGGTGCAAGACCACCACCACGCCTCGGCCAAGCGCCTCGAGGTGCCGGCCCGCTGAACGCCGGGCGATCCGTCCTCCAGCGGCCTGCGGGCCGCTTTTGTTTTTGCGCGATGCGCAATGCGGTGCCAAAAGGCTGTTGCTGCAGTGCCGCAAAAACCCGTAATCGGGGGGCGCCAAGGGCCTTTTCCACGCTGACGAGCCCCCCCACCCTCCCCAAAACGGCGCGCAGTTCCATAATCTGCGACTCTGATTGACCCACCCGCCCGGCTCCGGCCGCGCCCACCAGGCGCCCCCGACGCTCGGCCCCCGCCCATGAACCGTCTCGCCGCCATCCTGCCCGCCGACAACGTGTTGGTGAACGTGGATGCGTCCAGCAAGAAACGCGCCTTCGAACACGCCGGCCTGCTGTTCGAGAACCATCACCAGATGGCGCGCGCGCTGGTCACCGACAACCTCTTCGCGCGCGAGCGCCTGGGCTCCACCGGCCTGGGCCATGGCGTGGCCATCCCGCACGGCCGCGTCAAGGGGCTGAAGAACCCGCTGGCTGCGGTGCTGCGCCTGCAGCAGCCCATCGCGTTCGACGCGCCGGACGACGAACCCGTCGGCCTGCTGATCTTCCTGCTGGTGCCCGAGGCGGCCACGCAGCGGCACCTGGAGATCCTGTCCGAGATCGCCGAGATGCTGTCCGACCGCGAACTGCGCGAACAACTCAAGACCCAGGCCGAGGCCGCCACGCTGCACAAGCTCATCGCGGCGTGGGAGCCGCTGAAGTCCGTCGCCTGAGCCGCCGATCGGCGCTTCGCGTAAACCCTGAGTGAAACCGACCTCCATCAGCGCCGAGCGCCTGTTCGAAGAGCACCGCGAGGCGCTTCGCTGGGAGTGGATCGCCGGGCACGGCCATCCCGAACGCCGCTTCGACGAGGCCGCGGTGCGCGATGCGCAGAGCGCGGCCGACCTGGTCGGCTACCTGAACTACATCCACCCCTACCGGGTGCAGATCGTCGGCCGGCGCGAGGTGGCCTACCTCAGCCAGGAAAGCCCTGAAGTCCAGGACCGCCGCATCTCCCGCATCGTCACGCTGGAGCCGCCCGTGCTCATCGTGGCCGATGACAGCGTGCCGCCACCGCGCCTGGTAGCAATGTGCGACCGCGCCGAGATCCCGCTGTTCCGCACCACCGAATCCGCCGGCCACGTCATCGACCTGGTGCGCGGCTACCTGTCGCAGCTGTTCGCCAACCGCACGACGCGCCACGGCGTGTTCATGGACATCCTGGGCTTGGGCGTGCTGCTGACCGGCGAATCGGGCCTGGGCAAGAGCGAACTCGGCCTGGAGCTGATCTCGCGCGGCCACGGCCTCGTGGCCGACGACGCGGTCGATTTCTTCCGCATCGCGCAGACCGCCATCGAGGGCCGCTGCCCCGAGCTGCTGCTGAACCTGCTGGAGGTGCGCGGCATCGGCCTGCTGGACATCAAGGCCATCTTTGGCGAGACGGCCGTGCGCCGCAAGATGCGGCTCAAGCTCATCGTGCACCTGGTGCGCAAGGAAACGATGGAGCGCGACTTCGAGCGCCTGCCCTACGAGCCACTGCACGAGGACGTGCTGGGCATGCCGGTGCGCAAGGTCGTCATCGCCGTGGACGCCGGCCGCAACCTGGCGGTGCTGGTGGAAGCCGCCGTGCGCAACACCATCCTGCAGCTGCGCGGCATCGACACCTACAAGGAATTCGTCGAGCGCCACCAGCGCGCCATCGACAGCGGCTCGCTGGATTGACAGCCCCTCGCCCAGCCTCGCATCGCTGAACGCGAGCGAGTCTGGCTGGTCCCCCGAGAGGACGGCGCTGCAAGCGGCATCGAGCCGCTCGCACATCGCCAGCGCGGGCCGGCTTGGGGCGGCCCGGCGCTCGGCCCGCCAGAGGCGCTCAGTCCTTGTTGGGGCAGTCGACCTTGGTGCAGGTGGCGTACAGCGCCAGCGAATGCTCCTGCAGCTGGAAGCCCCGCTCGCTGGCGATGGCGTGCTGGCGGGACTCGATGCCGGCGTCGTAGAACTCCTCGACCTTGCCGCAGTTCAGGCACACGAGGTGGTCGTGGTGGTGGCCCTCGTTCAGCTCGTAGACGGCCTTGCCGGTCTCGAAATGGTTGCGGCTCAGCAGGCCCGCCTGCTCGAACTGCTGCAGCACGCGGTAGACGGTCGCCAGGCCGATGTCGGCCCCCTCGCCAAGCAAAGCCTTGTAAACATCTTCGGCGGTCATGTGCCGCTGCGCCGAGCGCTGGAAGATCTCGAGGATCTTGATGCGCGGCAGCGTCGCCTTGAGGCCGCTGTTCTTGATGTCGCTGGTCTGGGTCTTGGGAGAGGAAGGCATGGCGCGCAGGGGCCGGGACGCTGAAGTGGCCCCGCTAGAATCCGCGCGATCATAGCCAGCCGAGCTTTCGGCGGGCACCTCCGTTCCCTTGCCGCCCTCCAGCCAGCCGCCTCATGCGTCCCCTGCTTGCCTCTCTCCCGCTGCTCGCGCTGCTTGGCGGCTGCTCCAACCTGCCCTCGTGGGCCACGCTGCCCTCCGTCACCGGCGAGAAGGTGCTGGGCTTCGTGACGCCCTACCGCGTCGAGGTCGTGCAGGGCAATGTGCTGACCAAGGAGATGGTGGCCCGCGTCAAGCCCGGCATGCCCAAGGCGCAGGTGCGTGACCTGCTGGGCTCGCCGCTGCTGACCGACGTCTTCCACGAGTCGCGCTGGGACTATCCGTTCACGATCCGCCGCCAGGGCGCGCCGGAGCAGCAGCGCCTGGTCATCGCCGAGTTCGACGGCGACAAGCTCAAGACGCTGACGGTGCCCGACGACCTGCCGACCGAGAACGAATTCGTCGCGGCCATCAACACCTTCAAGCCCAGCGGCAAGCAGCCCAAGCTGGAGCTGAGCGAGGCCGAGCGCGCCGCGCTGCCGCCGCCGAAGAAGAGCGCGGAAGCCGCGCCGACGGCTGCGGCCGAAGGCCCGGCGCCCGGCCGCGTGTACCCGCCGCTGGACGCCAAGACGGGGTCGGGCTCGTGATCAAGGTCGCCGTGATGGGCGCCTCCGGGCGCATGGGCAAGATGCTGATCGAGGCCGTCCAGGCCGCCGACGACTGCACGCTGCACGCCACGCTGGACAAGGGCGACGACGTGCGCGCCGGCCTGGCCGGTGCCGACGTGATGATTGACTTCACCCGCCCCGAGGCGACGCTGGCCCACCTGGCCGCCTGCGCCGACCTGGGCGTGAAGGCGGTCGTCGGCACCACCGGCTTCGACGAGGCGCAGAAGGCCGAGCTCGCGAAGTTCGCCGAGCGCACTGCCGTCGTCTTCGCGCCCAACATGAGCGTGGGCGTCAACGTGGTGCTGAAGCTGCTGGACATGGCCGCCCGCGCGCTGGCCGAGGGCTACGACATCGAGATCGTCGAGGCCCACCACCGCATGAAGGTGGACGCGCCCAGCGGCACCGCGCTGCAGATGGGCCAGGTTGTCGCCGACGCCGTGGGCCGCGACCTGAAGGCATGCGCCGTCTACGGCCGCGAAGGCGTCACCGGCGCGCGCGATCCGTCGACCATCGGCTTCGCCACCGTGCGCGGCGGCGACATCATCGGCGACCACACCGTGCTGTTCGCCGGCATCGGCGAGCGCATCGAGGTCAGCCACAAGGCCACCAACCGCAGCATCTACGCCCAGGGCAGCCTGCGCTGCGCGCGCTTCCTGGCCGGCGGCAAGACGACCGGCCTGTTCGGCATGAACGACGTGCTGGGCTTCACCCGCTGACATGTTCACCTCCTTCTGGGCCCAGAGCGATCTCGTCGGCCGCGGCGTCGCGCTGCTGCTGCTGCTGATGTCGGTCAGCGCCTGGGCGCTGATCCTGTGGAAGACGTGGCTGCTGCGCCGCGCCCGCAAGGGCCTGGTGCGCGCCGTGCCGGCGTTCTGGTCGGCGGCCGGCGTGACCGAAGGCCGCAGCGCGCTGCAGAGCTTCGACACCGAACAGCTGCTGCTGCCGCTGCTGGACGCCGCCACGGCTGAAACGCGGTCCACCACGCTGGACGCCTCGGCCAGGCGTGAGTCCCGCCTGACCCGCCGCCTGCGCGACGCGCTGCACGGCGTGCTGGCCAAGCTGCAGTTCGGCCAGGTGCTGCTGGCCTCCGTGGGCGCCACGGCGCCTTTCGTGGGCCTGTTCGGCACCGTCTGGGGCATCTACCACGCGCTGGTCAGCATCTCGGCCAGCGGCAACATCACCATCGAGAAGATCTCGGGCCCGGTCGGCGAAGCACTGATCATGACGGCCGCGGGCCTCGCGGTCGCGATTCCCGCCGTGCTGGCCTACAACGTCTTCGGCAAGATGGTGGCGGCCTGCGAGGCCGACCTGGAAGGCTTTGCGCACGACCTGCGCGAGTTGCTGGACACCGACTGATGGCGTTCGGCCGCCTCGAAAAGCCCGAGGGCTCGCGGCCCATGAGCGACATCAACATGACGCCGCTCATCGACGTCATGCTGGTGCTGCTGGTCATCTTCATGATCACCGCGCCGCTGATGACGGCGTCGCTGCGGCTGGACCTGCCCAAGAGCGAGGCGGCCACGCCCAGCGACGCACCCAGCTTCATCGCCGTGGCCATCACGCCCGACGGCAAGCTGCACCTGGGCGATGACGAACTCGGCGCCCAGGCCTTCCAGCAGCGCATCTCGGAACTGGGCCGCGCCAATGCGCAGATGGAGGTGCAGCTGCGCGCCGACCAGGCCGTGCCCTATGGCCGCGTGGCCGAGCTGATAGGCTGGGTGCAGGCCGCGGGGCTGAACCGCATCGCCTTCGTTGCGCAGGCCGCCGCCTCGGCACCCTGAGCGAAAGGTCGCGCCTGAGGCGCCACCTAGAATTCGGCGCATGAACGCCAAGACCGAAGCGCCCAGCTACAACCCGAACGAGATCGAAGCCGCCGCCCGTGCCTACTGGACGGAGCGCGACGCCTACCGCGTCACGGAAGACGCGAGCAAGCCGCCCAAGGAACGTTTTTACGCCTGCTCCATGCT
>JAYSCT010000189.1:0-6775 GCA_041914785.1 Roseateles sp. | reverse complement strand
CGCGTGGGCACCGGGTTGACGATCATGGACTCCATCATCTGCGTGGCCGTGATGGACACCTTGTCCAGCTCGCGGGCCAGCTTGATCATGCGCTTCTGCAGCGCCGGCACCGCCGCGTTGCCCACTTCCACGGCCAGGTCGCCGCGGGCCACCATGATGCCGTCGGAAGCCTTCAGGATGGCCTCCAGGTGCGGGATGGCCTCGTAGCGTTCGATCTTGGCGATCATGGCCGGCTTGTGGCGGTAGGGCTCGCCGGCCACGTTGGCGAGCTGACGGGCCATTTCCATGTCGGTGGCGTTCTTGGGGAAGCTCACCGCCAGGTACTCGCACTGGAAGGACATCGCGGTCTTGATGTCCTCCATGTCCTTGCCGGTCAGGGCCGGCGCGGTGAGGCCGCCGCCCTGCTTGTTGATGCCCTTGTTGTTGGACAGCTCGCCGCCCAGCTTGACGGTGGTGTGCACCTGCGCGCCGCGCACATGGTCCACGGTCAGCACCAGCAGCCCGTCGTTCAGCAGCAGCGTGTCGCCGGGCTTCACGTCGCGCGGCAGTTCCTTGTAGTCCAGGCTGGCGATGTCCTGGTTGCCCAGCTCGGTGCGGTCGGCGTCGAGGATGAACTTGGCGCCGGGCACGAGTTCGATCTTGTTGTTCTCGAACTTGCCGACGCGGATCTTGGGGCCCTGCAGGTCGGCCATGATGGCCACCGACTTGCCGACGCGCGCCGCGGCTTCGCGGACCATGGTCGCGCGGTCGATGTGGTCCTGCGCCTTGCCGTGCGAGAAGTTCAGGCGCACGACGTCGACCCCCGCGCGGATCATCTTCTCCAAGACCTCCGGCGTGTTGGATGCGGGGCCGAGGGTGGCAACGATCTTGGTGGCGCGGGTCATGGCTTGTCTCAACTGGCTTGTCAGGGGGCGCGGAATTATGGTCCGCCGGGCCTGCAGGAAGTTTCGCCGTGTTTCGGTGCGCGGCGGGCTACAGCGCCTTCTCGAAGAAAACACTCAGCGGGTCGAGCGCGTAGCTGCCGAACGGCCCGCGCTCGACATAGCCCAGGCGCCGGTACAGCCCCAGCGCCTCGGGCTGGTGGATGCCGGTTTCCAGCCGCGCCAGGCGCACGCCGCGGCCGGTGAGTTCAGCCTCCAGCTGCGCCATCAGCCGCCTGGCGACGCCGCGGCCGCGCGCGCTGTCCAGCACGAACAGCCGCTTGATCTCGCCATAGGCCGGCTCGCCCGGCGGCGCGTGGAGCTTGATGCCGCCGCAGCCCACGAGCGTGTCGCCGAGCCACAGCCCCCAGAACGCGCCGTGCGGCGGGCGCAGGCCGTCGGCCGGCTCGAAGTGGTTGCTCTCGGCCGGGTAGAGCGCGGTCATCAGCGCCTCGGACTGCGCGATGAGCGCCTGCGCGTCGGGGTGGCCGGGGTCCAGCGGCGCCAGGCGTGGGGTCAGGTCTGAAGTCATGGTGGTTAGAGACCAGTTACAGCGAAGGCACCGTCATCGCGAGCAGATAGCGCGCCGACCCGGCCCCGGGGTTGGTGAAGACGCTGCGCCCGAGGCAGCGGAAGCTGAGCGAGTCGCCGGCCGCCAGCTCGAACACCTGGCCCTGCAGCGTCAGCCGCAGCGCACCTTCGAGCAGGCACAGGTGGTGTTCCAGCCGCGCGACGGTGGGCTCGTCGTAGGCCAGCTCGGCGCCAGGCGCCAGCACCGCCTCGATGACCTCGGTCGCGAAGCCGGCCAGCGGCGGGCAGCGCATGCGGCGCTCGAAGCCGCTCTGCTGGTCGTGCCAGCGCGGCTGGTCCGCCGCGCGCAGCAGCCGCACGGGCAGCGCCTCGGCCTCGGCCAGCAGCCGGCTCAGCGGCAGCCCGTGCGCGCGGGCCAGGCGCGACAGCAGCGTCGCCGTGGGGCTGGTCTCGGCGCGCTCCAGCCGGCTCAGCGTCGCGCGGCTGACGCCGCTGCGCGTGGCCAGCTCGTCCAGCGACCAGCCGGCCGCCGTGCGCAGCGCGGCCAGGCGCTCCGCCAGTTGGCGCTCGAACTGGCCTTCTTCGCTCACTTCAGAGAATTCTTCTCTCATATGAGAAAATGCTACCGCAATGACCCACCGCCAGACCGCTCCCTTCGCCGCCGCGCTGGCCGTCGTGCTGGTGTGGGGCCTGAACTTTCCGCTCTCCAAGGCCTTGTTCCAGCAGGTCGGGCCGGCCGGCTTCCTGGGCCTGCGCTACCTGCTGGTGCCGCTGTGCGCGGTCGCGCTGCTCTGCTGGCGGTTCGGCACCCGCTGGCCGCGGCTGGACCGGGGCGAGGTGTGGCCGCTGATGCGGCTGACGCTGGTGGGCCAGGGCCTGCACCTGATGCTGTCGAACTACGGCATGCAGGGCTCCACCGCCTTCAGCGCCAGCGTGCTGCTGGCCTGCGGGCCGGTGTTCACGCTGCTGATCCTGCGGTTCAGCGGCGTGGAGCGGCTGTCGCCGGGCCAGGTGGCCGGGGTCGCCGCCGCGGCGGCGGGGGCGCTGCTGTTCATGGCCGACAAGCTGCTGGCCGCCCAACAGGCGGACTGGCACGCCGGCCTGGGCGACCTGATGCTGCTGGCCGCCGCGGCGCTCTTCAGCTACTACACGGTGGCCAGCAAGCCGCTGATCCAGCACCACGGCGGCGTCACCGTGCTGGGCTACGGCAGCCTGGTGTGCACGCTGCCGATGCTGGCCTGGTGCGCCCCGGCGCTGCTCGCGATGGACTGGGCCGCGCAGCCCGCCTGGGTGTGGAGCGGCACCGTCTGGCAGGTGGCCGGCGGCGGCTTCATCGGCTGGCTGGCCTGGGGCTGGGCGAACGAGCGGCGCGGCGTGGCGCGCACGGCGCCGCTGATCTACCTGATGCCGCTGGTGGCCGGCCTGGCCGCCTGGCTGTGGGGCGGGGAGAGCTTCACGCTGCACAAGATCCTGGCGGCGGTGCTCATCCTGGCCGGCGTGGCGCTCGCGCAATTCGGCGCGGCCCCGCTGTGGCCGCGACGCCCGCCGCTGGGCCACCAGACGCCGGGCTAGCGCGGCGCGCCCATCGCCTCGTCGATGGCCCGCAGCTGCCGGTCCGGCACGGACTTGCTGCAGAAGAAGAAGCGGCCCTCCCCGGGCGGCGCATCGGGCAGGCGGCGCAGTTCCAGTGCAGCGCCGGCCTCGCCCAGCTGCCTGATCAGGGCCTCGCCCTCCTCCTCGGTGAAGAGGGTGGCGTCGGCCATGCCCAGCAGCACCAGCCGGGCGCGGGCCAGGCTGTGGTCCGACGAGCGGACGACCCTGGCACGCCCCTCGGCCAGGGCCTTGTCGGTGTCGGCGCCGTAGGAGTAGCCCAGGCGCAGCACCAGCGACACGCCGGGCGACTGCACGAGCGCCGCGAAGCGCTGCACGTCCTTGAGCCGGCCATCCTTGCGGATCATCAGGCTCTGCGGCGGGCTGCTGTAGACCGGCAGCCTGGCGTACTTGCCGATCTTCTCCCGCTCCGCCGTGCGGTACAGGCCCAGCGCGCAGGCCGGCTCGAGGTTGCGCGCGATCATGGCCACCTGCCGCGCCACCGGCGCCTCGCGCAGTTCCACCGCCAGGCCGGCGCGCTGCAGCACCGCCATGGCCGGCGCCCCCTGCAGGCCGGTGAGCCGCTGGTCCTGCCGGCTCATCAGCGGCGGACGCTCCTCGTAGTACAGCACCAGGTCGGCGGCATCCGCCCGGGCGGCCGCGCAGGCGGCCAGCCAGGCCGTCAGCAGGCAGCGAATGACAGGAACAACGGCGTTCACCCGGACACGGTAACAGGACAGTGCCGGTTCAAGGCCGGTCGCCCTTCGCCTCGCGCACGCCCGCCACCGCCCGCCACCGCCCGCGCGGCCCGGCTCAAGGCGCCGCGAGGCGCTTGACCAGCCGGTACTGGAACTCCGCCCCCTCCAGCAGCGACTGCACGCGCAGCCGCTCGTTGAGGCCATGGGCGTTGGAGCCGCCCGGCGGGTGGAACAGGCCCGTGACACCGTAGGTCCAGATGCCGCTCTGGTTCAGGAAGCGGCCGTCCGTGGCGCCGGCCGTCAGGCTCAGCACCACCGGCACGCCGGGCCAGAGCTCCTCGTTGACGGCCTGGATGGCCGCCAGCAGCGGCTCCTTCATCGGCGGCATCGGCGCCTCGGTCGCTTGCCCGATGGGCGTGATGCGGATGCGCGCATCGGCCACCACGCGTTCCAGCGTCGCCTGCACCTCGTCGACGCGCTCGCCAGGCAGGATGCGGCAGTTCACCATCGCCTTGGCGCGCTGCGGCAGCGCGTTGACGGCATGCCCGGCCTCCAGCTGCGTGGCGACGCAGGTGGTGCGCACACTGGCGTTGTAGGCCGCGCTGAACTGCCATAGCCGCGCCTGCGCGTCGGGGTCGGGCGGGTCGCGCAGGATGGCGCGGATGTCGGCGGCCACCTCGGGTTTCTCGGTGGTCGACAGGTGCTCGAAATAGGCCCGCGTCACCGGCGACAGCTTGAACGGAAAGCTGAAGCGCGCCAGCCGCGCCAGCCCGTCGGCGAGGCGGTAGATGGCGTTGTCGGGCTCGGGCACCGAGCTGTGGCCGCCCTTGTTGACGACCTCCAGCTGGAAGCTCTGGAACACCTTCTCGCCGGCCTGCACGCGGTGGAATAGCGGGCGCCCCTCGGCGGTCAGCGCCCCGCCGCCGCCTTCGTTGAGCGCCAGCTCCGCGTCGATCAGCGCGCGGTGGTGCTGCAGCAGGTACTCGACGCCGTTGAAGGGCCCTGGCACCGTCTCCTCGCCGCAGGTGAGCGCGAGGATGAGGTCGCGCGCGGGCCGGAAGCCCTCCTTCCGAAAGCGCACCATGTTGGCCACGTAGATGGCCGCCATGGACTTGTCGTCCGAGCTGCCGCGGGCGTAGAAGTAGCCGCCCTCCTCGACGAGCTTGAAGGGGTCGCGCGTCCAGTCCTCGCGCCGCGCCTCGACCACGTCGACATGCGCGAGCTGCAGCAGCGGCCGCTGCGCGCCGCTGCCCTTGAGCCGCGCGACGAGGTTGCCGTGCTTTTCGCCACCCGGCGGCACGATGAGCTGCATCTCGTCATCGCGAAAGCCGCCGGCCTTGAGCCGCGCGGCCATGGCCTTGACGGCCACCGTGCAGTCGCCCGCCGACGGCGCGGTGTTGATCTCCACCAGCTCCCGGTAGACGCTGCGCAGCAGCGGCTCGTCGGACGGGGCCCAGGGCGCGGCGGGAAGCGCCGCCAGCAGCGCGGGGGGGGATCGGTGCATGGGCCCGCCCTGCGGGAGGAGATCGCCGGTCTGCGCCGGCGGTCCCGCATGCTGTCGCAGCGCGGGAGCGCTCGCCAGCCGGGACTACCCGCGCGCCTCGCGCACGTCCGCCACCGCCAGCGCCGTCATGTTGACGATGCGGCGCACCGTGGCCGACGGCGTCAGGATGTGCACCGGTTTGGCGGCACCCAGCAGCATGGGGCCGATGGTGACGCCCTGGCTGGCGCTGATCTTCAGCACGTTGAACAGGATGTTGGCGGCATCCAGCGTCGGCAGCACCAGCAGGTTGGCCGCACCCGTGAGCTTGCTGTCCGGCAGGAAGGCCTGGCGCACGCTCTCCGACAGCGCCGCGTCGCCGTGCATCTCGCCGTCGCATTCGACGTCGGGGTGTGCTGCGGCGAACAGCTCGTGCGCGCGGCGCATCTTCAGCGCCGACGGCCGCGTGCTGGAGCCGAACATCGAGTGGCTGACGAACGCCAGCTTGGGCGGCAGGCCGAAGCGGCTCACCTCCTCGGCGGCCATCGCGGCGATGTCGGCCAGCTCCTCGGCGGAGGGGTCGTCATTGACGAAGGTGTCGGTGATGAACAGCGTCATCTTGTCCAGCATCAGCGCGTTCATCGCGGCGAACTGGCGCGCCCCCGGCGCGAGGCCCACGAGATCGCGCACCTGCTCCAGGTGGCGGTCGAACTTGCCGACCAGGCCGCAGATCATCGCGTCCGCGTCACCCAGCTCGATGGCCAGCGCGCCGATGGCGGTGTTGCTGCGCCGCACGGCGGACTTGGCCATCTCCGGCGTCACGCCGTTGCGCTTCATGCGCGCGTGGTACGCCTCCCAGTACTGGCGGAAGCGCGGGTCGTCCTCGGGGTCGATGACGGCCACGTCGTCGCCCAGCTTCAGGCGCAGGCCGGCGCGCTGGATGCGCGCTTCCAGCACCGCGGGGCGGCCGATCAGCGTGGGCCTGGCCAGGCCCTCGTCCAGCGCCACCTGCACCGCGCGCAGCACGCGCTCGTCCTCGCCTTCGGCGTAGATGACGCGCGCCGCTGTACCTGTCGAGGTCATGGCCTTGGCGGCCGAGAACACCGGCCGCATGAACATGCCGGTCTGGTAGACGAAACGCTCCAGCGACTGGCGGTAGGCGGTCAGGTCTTCCACCGGCCGCGTGGCCACGCCGTCGGCGGCGGCCGCCGCCGCGACGGCCGGTGCGATGCGCAGGATCAGCCGCGCGTCGAAAGGCTTGGGAATCAGGTAGTCGGGCCCGAACGCCAGCTCCTGGCCGGCGTAGGCAGCGGCCACCTCATCCGAGGTTTCGGCCTTGGCCAGCGCCGCGATCTCGCGCACGCAGGCCAGCTTCATGCCTTCGGTGATCTTGGTCGCGCCGCAATCCAGCGCGCCGCGGAAGATGTAGGGGAAGCACAGGACGTTGTTGACCTGGTTGGGGTAGTCCGACCGGCCCGTCGCGACGATGCAGTCCGGCCGCACGGCCTTGGCCAGCTCGGGGCGGATCTCGGGCTCGGGGTTGGCCAGCGCCAGGA
>JAYSCT010000188.1:0-6781 GCA_041914785.1 Roseateles sp. | reverse complement strand
TGGCCTACCACTACGGCAAGAACTCGGCGCTGGCGCTGTGGGGCTCGGGCCCGGGCTTCGGCATGGACCCGAACATGCTGCTGTCCTGGCACAACTACGGCGGCGGCGAGGCGCTGCTGGAGGAGATCTACAAGGCCACGGGCATGGACGTGGTGTCCTTCCTGTACGGCCCGATGCCGACGCAACCCTACGGCTGGTTCAAGAAGCCGGTGGCCAACCTGGAGCAGATGAAGGGCGTGAAGTTCCGCACCGTGGGCCTGGCGGTGGACCTCTACACCGAGCAGGGCGCGGCCGTGAACCCGCTGCCGGGCGGCGAGATCGTCGCGGCGCTGGACCGCGGCCTCATCGACGCGGCGGAGTTCAACAACGCGTCCAGCGACCGCGTGCTGGGCTTCCCCGACGTGGCCAAGAACTGCATGCTGCAGAGCTTCCACCAAAGCACCGAGCAGTTCGAGATCCTGTTCAACAAGGCCAAGTACAACGCGCTGCCCAACGAGCTGAAGAAGATCATCGACTACGCGGTGCAGGCGTCCAGCGCCGACATGAGCTGGAAGGCCATCGACCGCAACTCCAAGGACTACGCCGAGATGAAGAAGGCCGGCGTGGCCTTCTACAAGACGCCCGACGCCATCCTGCGCAACCAGCTGGAGTCGTGGGACAAGGTCATCGCGAAGAAGTCCGCCGAGAACCCGCTGTTCAAGAAGGTGCTGGACAGCCAGCGCGCCTTCGCGCAGCGCGCCGGCCAGTGGCAGAACGACTATCTCGTCGACTTCAAGATGGCCTGGAACCATTACTTCAAACGAGGCTGATCCTTCCCTGCCGTCCGCCCCGCCCGCTGCGGCGGGGCGCCCTCACTGCAGCCAGGACGGCTCATGGGCATACAGAAAATTCTTCACACGGCCGACGGCATCAGCACGTGGGTCGGCAAGGCGTTCGCGTGGCTGATCGTCGCGCTGATGCTGCTGGTGGTGGCCGAGGTGTTCAAGCGCTACGCGCTGAACATGCCCACGGCCTGGGTGTTCGACGCCAGCAACATGCTGTACGGCACGCTGTTCATGATGGGTGGCGCCTACGCGCTGGCGCACGACGGCCATGTGCGCGGCGACTTCCTGTACGGCCGCCTGCAGCCGCGCACGCAGGCCGCGCTGGATCTCGCGCTCTACCTGCTGTTCTTCCTGCCCGGCATCGGCGCGCTGACGTGGAGCGGCTGGACCTACTTCGGCGACTCGCTGCGCATCCACGAGACCACGTTCAACGCCACGCCGCTGCCGGTCTATCCGTTCAAGGCCATCATCCCCATCGCCGGCGCGCTGGTCATGCTGCAGGGCCTGGCGGAGATGCTGCGCTGCGTCGTCTGCCTGCGCACCGGCGCGTGGACGCCGCGGCTCAGGGACGCCGAGGAGATCGATGTCGTAGAGCAGCAGCTCGCGGCCAGCCTGCATGTGGACGCCGACGCGGCCCGCGAGGCCATCGCCCGCACGAAGGACATCGACGAGGTGGCGCGCCAGCGCAGCAGCGGAGGGGCGCAGCATGAGTAACCCCGCCCTCGGCATGCTGATGCTGTCGCTGATCGTCGTCGTCATCCTGCTGGGCTTCCCGACGGCGTTCACGCTGATGGGGCTGGGCATGATGTTCGGCTTCGTCGCCTTCTACGACCCCGGCCAGCCGTGGCTGGACAACCGCATCTTCGACCTGATGGTGCAGCGCGCCTATGGCGCGATGAACAACGACACGCTGCTGTCGATCCCGCTGTTCGTGCTGATGGGCTACATCATGGAACGCGGCGCCCTGGTGGACCGCATGTTCCACAGCGTACAGCTCGCGTTCCGGCGCCTGCCGGGCTCGCTGGCCGTCACGACGCTGGTGATCTGCACGTTCTGGGGCATCGCCAGCGGGCTGGTGGGCGCCGTCGTCGTGCTGATGGGCGTCATCGCGATGCGGCCGATGCTGAAGGCCGGCTACGACACGCGGCTGGCCGCGGGCGTCATCACGGCCGGCGGCACGCTGGGCATCCTGATCCCGCCGTCCGTGATGATCATCGTCTACGCGGCCGTGGCGGGGCAGTCGGTCGTCAAGCTCTACGCGGCGGCGATGTTCCCGGGCTTCTTCCTGGCCTTCCTGTACCTCGTCTACGTGATCGGCTGGGCGCTGCTGGACCCCAAGGTCGCGCCGCCGCTGCCACCGGAGCAGCAGCGCGCACCCATCTCGCCGGCCGTGGCGCGGCTGGCGTCGCAGTACTCGCCGCGGCTGCTGTGGGCGCTGGTGAAGGCCGTTGCCGCCCCCGCCGCCGCAGCGATGAGCTGGCCGCGCCTGGTGCTGAACCTGCTGCGCGCGCTGGTGCCGGTGTGGCTGGCGCTGGTGTGCCTGGGCACGACGTGGTGGTACGTCACCATCTACACGCAGACGACGGAGGCGACCGCGCCGGCACCAGCGGCGCGCGGGAACGCCCCCGCGCCCTCGGGCGGCGGGCTGCAGGAGCCCCCGGGCACCTCGTCCGCCGGCCTGGCCGAGCCTCCCGGCGCCAACGGTGGCCTGCAGGAGCCGCCGGGTGCGTCCGGCGGTCTCAGCGAGCCCCCCGGCGCGCTGGCCGAACCGCCGGGCGCGGCCCGCGCCGACGAACCGCTGCAGCGCATGGACGGCGGCGCCGCGGCGCCGTGGGGGCCGGAGGCGGTGCCCGCGGGTTTCTACACCGGCTTCGCCACCGTCTGCGTGCTGACGGCGCTGCTGCTGGCCTGGTACTACTGGCGCTTCGACGCCGAGCAGTACGAGATCCTGACGATGCTGGTGTCGTCCGTGATGCCGCTGGGCATCCTGACGCTGGTGGTGCTGGGCGTCATCCTGTTCGGCATCACGACGGCCACCGAGTCGGCCGCCGTCGGCGCGGCCGGTGCCTTCCTGATGGCCTGGCAGGCCGGCACGCTGAGCTTCAAGAAGACGCGCGAGGCCGTCTTCTTGACGGCCAAGACCACGTCCATGGTCTGCTGGCTGTTCGTCGGCTCGGCGCTGTTCTCGGCCGTGTTCGCCATCCTGGGCGGGCAGGCGCTGGTGGAGCGCTGGGTGCTGTCGATGGACCTGACGCCGCTGCAGTTCATGCTGCTGTCGCAGGCCATCATCTTCGTGCTGGGCTGGCCGCTGGAATGGACCGAGATCATCGTCATCTTCGTGCCCATCTTCCTGCCGCTGCTGGCGCACTTCCAGATCGACCCGCTGCTGTGGGGCGTGCTGGTGTTCGTCAACCTGCAGGCCGCGTTCCTGAGCCCGCCGGTGGCAATGTCGGCCTTCTACCTGAAGGGCGTGAGCCCGCCGCATGTGACGCTGAACCAGATCTTTGCGGGCATGATGCCCTACATGCTCATCGTCATCCTGTGCATGGTGTTCATGTACCTGTGGCCGTCGCTGACCCTGTGGCTGCCGGGTTATCTCTACGGGCGGTGAATGTGGGCCCCTCGCCCAGCCTCGCCCGCGCTGAACGCGCGTGAGGCTGGTCGGTCTTGCAGACCGCGCAGCCGACGGCGCGGCTGCTCTTCGGCAGGCACGACAAGTCCACAGGACTTGTCGTGTCCGGCCTCAGCCCCCGAGGGGACGGCGATGCTTGCGGCATTGAGCCGCGAGCACATCGCCTGACGGGCCGGCTTGGGGCGGCCCGGCGCTCGGCCCAAAGACACAACGTCGGCATCAACGGCGACTGACGAGGAACACGCCGCTCATCACCAGCGCCGTGCCCAGCAGGATCCACGCATTCATCGGCTCGTCGAGCAGGAAGACGCCCATCAGGATGGTGCTCATGGGCCCCACCATGCCCACCTGCGACGACAGCGGCGCGCCGATGCGGGCGATGGCCAGCATCACCATCAGCACCGGCGCCACCGTGCAGGCCGTCGCGTTCAGCAGCGACAGCCACATCACCGGCTCCGGCACGACGAAGGCCGACAGCGGCCGCAGCACGGCGAACTGCGCGATGCACAGCGCGCAGGCCACGCTGCTGGCCAGGCCCGCCAGGCGCATGGACCCGAGCCGCTGCACGACCTTGCCGGACAGCGCCAGGTAGACCGCATAGCTGACGGCGCTGCCGAACACCAGCGCGGCGCCGATGGCGGTGTTGCGGCCTTCGAAGCTGAGCTCGTGCGCGAACACCGCCACCACGCCGGCGTAGCTGATCGCCAGCGCCAGCACCTGGCGTGCCTGCAGCTTGTGGTGGAAGAAGATCACCGACAGCAGCAGCACCAACGTCGGGTTGAGATACAGGATGAGCCGCTCCAGGCTGGCCGAGATGTAGGCCAGGCCGGCGAAGTCCAGGTAGCTGGCCAGGTAGTAGCCGGTGAAGCCCAGCACGGCGATGTCGCGCCAGTCCTGCCGGGTCAGCGCCGGCTTGCCGCGGCCGGCCCACCAGGCCATCGCGAGGCAGAACGGCAGCGCCAGCAGCATGCGCCACATCAGCAGCGTGACGGCATCCACGCCGTGCCGGTACGCCAGCTTGACGATGATGGCCTTGCCCGAGAAGCCGATGGCACCCAGCACCGCCAGCAGCAGGCCCAGGCCTTGCTGCCGCACGAGGCGGGCCGCCGGCGCCGTGTGAGGGGGTTGCATGGCGAGGCAGTCTAGGGCGGCCGCCTCCCGCAGCGGCTCACACCTCGTGAAGTCAGGCTTGCCCGGGCGCCCGCGCCGTCAACGCTGGCACTCCGGCAGCACCCGTGGCGGGCGCTGGCGATGGAACAGCTCGGCCTGCTGGCGCTGCAGGCGTTGCAGCTCGGCCGGGTAGTCCGGCCGCAGCAGGTAGCTGGCGGCCTTCGGCAGGGCCTCCAGCGCCGGCGAGCGCCGCGACATGTGCAGGTACAGCGGCGCCTCGCCCAGACCGCGCGGCAGCACGCGCACCTGCGCGTTGCAACCCAGCGCCTGCAGCAGCTGCTCGCCGGCCTCGCGCGCCGTCGCCACCGCGTCCAGCCGGCCCAGCAGCAGCTTGCGCATGTTCAGCTCCTCGGTAAGCGCGTTGTCCACCGACGCATGGCGGGCGAGCTGCTGGTCCACCTCCGCACCCAGGCTGACGCCGTGGCCCACGCCGATGTGCAGGCCGGCGAGGTCGTGCCAGCCCTCGAACTTCAGCGCGCTGTCGCGGCGCACGAACAGCGCGCCCTCGTTGCGGGCCAGCGCGGGCTCCATGGCCACCGCGTACTGGCGGCGGCGCGGGTTGTCGAACGCGCAGACCATGACGTCAACCTGCCCTTGCTCCACCATCGCCTGGCAGCGCGACCACGGGCCGACGGCCTCCGTGCGCAGCACCCAGCCCGCCGCGGCGAAGGCGCGCCGCGCCATCTCGACGCAGACGCCATGCATCTCGCCCCGGTACTCCCAGCTCATGGGCTGGGCGGCCGGGTGGGCGCAGGCCCGCAGCACCGGCTGCGCCAGCGCCGCGCCGGCCGCCAGCAATAGCGGCAGGCCCAGCAAGCTCGACCAACGGACACCGCCCATGCACGCCCCCTGAACGGCAGTCCTGCGGAGCGCCCATCCTAGGGCCTGAGCAGGGCCCGACGCGAGGTCAGCAGCGGGCCAGCAAGGCCTGCCACCTGGCACGCGCCGCGTGCTCGTGGCGGGCCTTCACGTGGCCGTAGCCGCGGATCTCCTCCGGCACGCGCGCCAGCTCCACGGCGGTGGGCAACGACTCGGGGCTCAAGCCGGCCAGCGCCTTGTCGATGCCGGCGCGGTAGTCGGCGATCCAGCGGCGCTCCATGCGGCGCTCCTCGGTGTAGCCGAACACGTCCAGCGCCGTGCCGCGCAGGCCCTTCATCTTCGCCAGCAGCGCGAAGGCCGGGCGCACCCAGCCGCCGAACGGCCGCTTCACCAGCTCGCCCTTGCTGTTCTTCTTCGCCAGCAGCGGCGGCGCGAGGTGGTGCACCAGCTTGTAGTCGCCCTCGAACATGCCGGCGACCTTGGCCGTGAACGCCGCGTCGGTGTGCAGGCGCGCCACCTCGTACTCGTCCTTGTAGGCCATCAGCTTGAACAGGTAGCGGGCCACGGCCTCGGTCAGCGTCGTCTTGGCGCCCAGCTTGGCCTCGGCGGCACGCACCTTGTCGACGAAGGCCTTGTACTCGGCCGCGTAAGCGGCGTTCTGGTAGCCGGTCAGGAAGTCCACGCGCTTGGCGACGATCTCGTCCAGGCTCTGGCGCTTGACGAGCTGGATGACGGCCTGCGCCGCGTACAGCGCCTGCACGGCCTTCAGGTCGTGCGCGCAGCGGCGGCCCCATTCGAACGCGGCCTTGTTGTTGTCCACCTGCACACCGTTCAACTCGATGGCGCGCATCAGCGCGTCGTAGCTCAGCGGGATGCGGCCCTGCTGCCACGCGTAGCCCAGCATCAGCGGGTTGGTGTAGAGCGAGTCGCCCACCAGCTTGACGGCCACTTCCTCGGCATCGAACGAGCCGAAGTGATCCACGCCCACGGCCTTGGCCACGGCCTGCTCGCAGGCGGCGCCGGGGAAGCTCCAGTTGGCGTCGTTCACGAGCGTCGCCGTCGGCGAGCCGTGCGTGTTCAGCGCGACGAACGTGCGGCCTTCGCGCATGACGGCCAGCGTCGCCTTGTTGGCGGCCACGATGGCGTCGCAGGCGATGACCAGGCGCGCCTCGGCGGTGCCGACCTTGGTGCAGTGGATGGCCTCGGGGGTGTTGGCAATCTGGATGTGGCTCCACGTCGCGCCGCCCTTCTGGGCCAGGCCGGCGGCGTCCTGCGTGATGACGCCCTTGCCTTCCAGGTGCGCGGCCATGCCCAGCAGCTGGCCGATGGTGATGAC
>JAYSCT010000187.1:0-6850 GCA_041914785.1 Roseateles sp. | reverse complement strand
ACGATGGCCGTCGGCGCATGAGGCGTCACGAACCAATGCGCAAAGCGCCTTTTTCATGGGCGGCCGGCGGGCGCCGGGTCACTTCGGCGCCATGCGGATGGCGCCGTCCAGGCGGATCACCTCGCCGTTGAGCATGTCGTTGGTGATGATCTGGTGCACCAGCTTGGCGTAGTCCTCCGGGCGGCCCAGGCGGCTGGGGAAGGGGACGCTGGCGGCCAGCGCGTCCTGCACCTCCTGGGGCATGCCGAACAGCATGGGCGTGCCGAAGATGCCCGGCGCGATGGTCATGTTGCGGATGCCGCTGCGGGCCAGGTCGCGCGCGATCGGTAGTGTCATGCCCACGATGCCACCCTTGGAGGCCGAGTAGGCCGCCTGGCCGATCTGGCCGTCGTAGGCAGCCACCGACGCGGTGGAGATCAGCACACCGCGTTCGCCGGTCGCCTCGGGCTCGTTCTTCGCCATCGCCTCGGCAGCGAGGCGGATCATGTTGAACGTGCCGATCAGGTTGACGTTGATCGTCTTCGTGAAGCTGGCCAGCGGGTGGGCGCCGTCCTTGCCGACGGTCTTGACGGCCGGTGCGATGCCGGCGCAGTTGACGAGGCCCATCAGCTTGCCGAGGGCGGTGGCGGCCGCGACGGCGGCCTGGCCGTCGGCCTCCTGGCTGACGTCGCACCTGACGAAGACGCCGCCGAGTTCGGCAGCCAGCTGCTCGCCGCGCTCTACTGCCAAGTCCGCGATGACGACCTTGGCGCCGTGGCCGGCCAGCATGCGGGCCGTGCCTTCGCCGAGGCCCGAGGCGCCGCCGGTGACGATGAACACCTTGCCTGCGATTTCCATGGTGAGGATCTCCTGGGTTTGATTGACGTGAACGTCAATTGTCGGCCACAAAAAAGCCGCGGGCTGCGGGCGCCGCGGCTGTTCATGGACGTGGGTGCCGTCAGGCGCTCAGCGCCGCCAGCGCGTTGCGCGTGATCTCGTCGACGGACCCCAGGCCGGCGATGCGGCGGTACTTGGGGGCGTTGGCGTCGCCGGTGGCGGCCCACTGCGAGTAGTAGTCCACCAGCGGCCGCGTCTGCGCGGAGTAGACCTCCAGGCGCTTCTTGACGGTGGCTTCCTCGTCGTCGGGGCGCTGCACCAGGTCCTCGCCGGTCTCGTCGTCCTTGCCTTCCACCTTGGGCGGGTTGAACTTGATGTGGTAGGTGCGGCCCGAGGCCGGGTGCGAGCGGCGGCCGCTCATGCGCTCGATGATGGCGTCGAACGGCACGTCGATCTCGAGCACATAGTCCAGCTTCACGCCGGCGGCCTTCATCGCGTCGGCCTGTGGGATGGTGCGGGGGAAACCGTCGAACAGGAAGCCGCCGGCGCAGTCGGGCTGGGCGATGCGTTCCTTGACCAGCGCGATGATGAGGTCGTCGCTGACCAGGCCGCCCGACTTCATGACGGCATCTGCCTGCTGGCCCAGCGGCGTGCCGGCCTTGACGGCGGCGCGGAGCATGTCACCGGTGGAGATCTGCGGAATGCCGAATTGCTTGCAGATGAAGGCAGCTTGGGTGCCTTTGCCGGCGCCGGGCGCGCCCAGAAGGATCAGTCGCATGGGTCTCCTCGTTGTGTCGGGGTCGTTAAAAAACCCCGCCTCGATCAGCGGTCAAGTATCGCATGCGGGCTTTCGGGGGGCTGACGTGCCAGGCGCCGCTCAACCCGTGATCAGCCGCCGGACGCGCTCCAGGTCTTCGGGGGTGTCGACGCCCGGGCCGGGCTGCTCGGCGCTGACATGCACGGCGATGCGCTCGCCATGCCACAGCACGCGCAGCTGCTCCAGCGACTCGATCTGCTCCAGCGGGCTGACGGCCAGCGTCGGGAAGCGGCGCAGGAAGCCGGCGCGGTAGGCGTACATGCCCACGTGGCGCAGCGCCTGGTTGGGCTGGCCCGCGCCATCGCGCCACCACGCGATGGGTGCGCGCGAGAAATACAGCGCCCGGCCGGCCTTGTCGGTGACGAGCTTGACGACGTTGGGGTTCGCAAACTCGGAAGGCTCGGTCAGCGCGTGCGCGACGGTGGCCACCACGCAGTCGGGCTGCGCGGCCAGCGTGGCGGCGCAGGCATCGATCATGCTAGGTGCGATCAGCGGCTCGTCGCCCTGCACATTGACGACGGCGGCATTGTCCGCCAGGTTCAGCTGCTCGACGGCCTCGGCCAGGCGGTCACTGCCCGACGGGTGGTCGGCACGCGTCATCAGCGCCCGCACGCCGTGGGCGGCGCAGGCGGCAGCGACTTCGGGCGCGTCGGTCGCGACGACGACCTGGCTCGCGGCCGACAGCGCAGCCCGCTGGGCGACGCGCACGATCATCGGCAGGCCGGCGATGTCGGCCAGCGGCTTGTTCGGCAGCCGGGTCGACGCCAGGCGCGCCGGGATGATGACGGTGTAGCTCACGTGGCGAGCACGACGGGCGGCGTCGGGGCGTCCGGGTCCCAGGGCCTGGCCTCGGTCTCCAGCATCAGCGGGATGCCGTCGCGGATGGGGAAGGCCAGGCGGTCGGCGCGGCAGGCGAGGGCGGGCTCATCACCGCGCAGCAGCGTCAGCGGCCCCTTGCACAGCGGGCACACCAGCATTTCGATCAGTCGTTGATCCATCGGGACGGAAAAAGTTTGCGCAGTTGAACGTCCAGCGCGGCTTCGAAGCCGGCGCCGGGCGAGAAGTCTAGCGTCACGACCCAGACCGGCACCGCGCCGACGCGCTCCGGCGGCAGCTTGACGGCATCCTTCTCGGTCAGCACGACGGCGGCGGTGTCGGCCGGCCAGGGCAGGGTGGCGAAGTCGGCATGGTCCGGCAGCGGCAGCGGCGTGGCGGCCACGCCCAGGCCCGACAGCATGTCGAAGAAGCGCTGCGGCCGCGCGAGGCCGGCGCAGGCGACGAGGCCGGGGCGGCCGCGCAGCGCGAGCAGCGTGTCCATGGACGCGGGCCCGCCGGCCCACCAGTCGGCCAGCGAGGTGGCGCCGGCCAGGCGGCGCTCGGCGACAAAGCCCGGCAGCGCGGTGCTGGGCGCGGGCGCGTTGTAGACGACGAGCTGATCTGGCGTGAGCGCCGCGGGCGGCTGGCGCAGCGGTCCGGCCGGCAACAGACGGCCATTGCCAAGCCCCCGCTCGTCGAAGACCAGCAGGCTCAGCGCCCGCGGCAGCCGCCAGTGCTGCAGCCCGTCATCGCTGACGAGCAGGTCCAGGTCGGGGTGGGCCGCCAGCAGTGCACGCGCGGCCGCCACGCGGTCGCGGCCCACGGCCACCGGCACGCGGCCGCGCAGGTGGATGAGCAGCGGCTCGTCGCCGGCTTCGCGGGCGGTGGACACACGCGTGACCAGATGCACGCCGTCCCCGTCGCGCCCATAGCCGCGCGAGATCACGCCGGCTTTCAGGCCGCGCGCGCGCAGCAGGTCCAGCAGCGCGAGGGTGGTGGGCGTCTTGCCGGCGCCGCCGACGATCCAGTTGCCGACGACGATGACCGGGACCGGCAGCGTTTCGGTGCGCTTGACGCCCAGGCGGTAGGCCAGCGTGCGCACTGCGAGCAGGCCTCGGTAGAGCCCGCTCAGCGGCAGCAGCGCGGCGGACAGCGGCCCGCCGGCCAGCCACTCGCGCTGCAGACGAGAGCTTGCTTGTGCGCTGTTCATGGCACCCGTCGCCTCGCAAAAACAGTGGATGCAAGGCGCGAACCGGAGCCGGGCTCGTCGCCCGGCGAGGATTCGCAACGCCGCAGACGCTGCTTTTGCGAGGCAACCCGGAGGGCAAGGCTGCAAGCGACCGCACTCGTCGTTGCCCGCCTTGGCCAGGCAGCCAGCCTGGCCTGCGGCGGGCGCCTAGATTGCGGCCCCTTGCAGCCTTGCGGGCGCCATGAACAGCGCACAAGCAAGCTCTCAGCGAGCGTCGGTCTGCGCGGCGAAGGTGACACGGCTCAGGCCCACGCGGCGCGCCGCGTCCATCACGTTGATGACGGCCTGGTGGGGCGTGGCGGCGTCGGCCGAGATGATGACGGACGCCTCGGCGTTGCCACCCGACGCCTGGCGCAGCACGCCGACGAGGATGTCCACCGAGCGGCCTTCGACCGGCTGCTTGTTGATGACGAAGCGGCCGTCGGCGGCGATGCCGACGATGACCTCCTGCGGGCGGTCCTTGAGCTTCTCGGCGTCGGCCGACGGCAGCGTGATCTGCAGCTCCGTAAACTTGGAGTACGTCGTCGACAGCATCAGGAAGATCAGGATCACCAGCAGCACGTCGATGAACGGGATCAGGTTGATCTCCGGCGGCTCGCGGTGCGGGGAGCGGAAGCGCATGGCGGGCTCCTTACGACGTGTAGCGGCGCAGCTGGCCCAGCAGGCGGTCGGCGGCGCCTTCCAGCTCCAGCACGTACTCCTCGATCTTGCCGCGGAAGTAGCGGTAGAACATCAGCGAGGGGATCGCGATCATCAGGCCGAAGGCGGTGTTGTAGAGCGCGATGGAGATGCCGTGCGCCAGCTGGGCGGGGTTGCCGCCGCCGGGCGTCTGGCTGCCGAAGATCTCGATCATGCCCACCACGGTGCCCATCAGGCCCAGCAGCGGCGCGGCGGTGGCGATGGTGCCCAGCGTGTTCATGTAGCGCTCGAGCTGGTGCACGGCGCGGCGGCCGGCGAACTCGAACACCAGGCGCAGCTTGCCCTCGGGCATCTGCGGCTCGGCGGTGACGGCGCGCAGGCCGGAGGCGAGCACTTCGCCCAGCACCGAGTTCTCGGCCAGGCGGTCCACCATGTCGGGCGTGGGCAGTTGCTGCGCGCTGACGTTGAGCACGTCCTCCAGCAGCCGCGGCGGCAGGATGCGGCTGCTGCGCAGGCTGGTGAAGCGTTCAATGATCAGGGCCAGGGCCACCACGGAGCACAGGAGCAAGGGCCAGATCGGCCAACCGGCGGCTTGTATGATCGAAAACAAGGGCGTCCCCGTCAGAAAAAAGGCCGCTGACCGGCCGGGAAATTGCGCGGGATTATGGACCCAGGCGGCCACCCCGCCGCCACAGGGTGGCTCCCAGGAAAGCGCTCCCACCATCCACCGCCGCTGTGGATAACTTTGTGGGTAAACCTGGGGTGGTGGGCCGCAGAGGCCGAAAAATCAAGGCCTTGGACAATTTGCCTCCAATTTGAGCAGCGAAATTCGAATTGAAAAACAAGACCTTATGTGCTCATGACGGTGCCGTGACGGGCGCCATGGGCCGAAATCGGCCGGCAGCCCAGTGCTGGCGCGGCTGTGGACTTCCCGGCCCGCGCCGGCATTGGGCTTGCGCGTGATTGAGGGGCGCGAAGCCGCGTCGAATCGGCGTGTGTGGGGCGTCGCGGGCCTCGTCGAGGCCATCACGCAGAGTCTGGCGGAGCGGTTCTCGGTTGTCGTCGTGGGCGGCGAGATTTCGGGCTTCACGCGGGCGGCCAGCGGGCATTGCTACTTCACGTTGAAGGACGCCGACGGCGTGGCGGCCAGCCTGCGCTGCGCGATGTTCCGCCGTGCGGCGGCGATGCTGGACTTCTCGCCGGCCGACGGCGCGCTGGTGGAACTGCGCGGGCGCGTGGCCGTCTACGAGCCGCGCGGCGAGCTGCAGTTCGTCGTCGAGGCGATGCGCCGGGCCGGCGCCGGCACGCTGTACGAGCAGTTCCTGAAGCTGCGCGCCCGGCTGGCGGCCGAGGGGCTGTTCGATGCCGAGGCCAAGCGCGCGCTGCCGGCGCATCCGCAGCGCATCGGCGTCATCACGTCCGCGGCCGGCGCGGCGCTGCACGATGTGCTGACGGCGCTCGCGCGGCGGGCGCCGCAGGTCGAAGTGATCGTCTACCCCAGCCCGGTGCAGGGCATGGAGGCGCCGCCGGCGCTGGTCAACGCGCTGCGCACGGCCAACGAGCGGGCCGAGGTGGATGTGCTGCTGCTGGTGCGCGGTGGCGGCTCGCTGGAGGATTTGTGGGCCTTCAACGACGAGCGCGTCGTGCGGGCCGTCGCGATGTCGGCCCTGCCCGTGGTCTGCGGTGTCGGGCACGAAACCGACGTGACGCTCAGCGACCTGGCCGCCGACCTGCGCGCGCCCACGCCGACGGCCGCCGCCGAGCTGGCGGCGCCGTCGCGGGACGCCTTGTTGCAGCAACTGGCGAACCTGGAACGCGCGTTGACGCTGCGGCTGGACCACCGGCTGCAGTCCGTCGCCCAGCGGCTGGACCGCCTGGCCCTGCGGCTGGCGCGGCCCAGCGACGTGCTGGCCCGCCAGCGCCGGCTGCTGGACCTGCTGGCCCAGCGTGCCGCCGCGGCGCCGGGGCGGCGCATCGAGTTGCAGCGCCAGCGCCTGGCGCACCTGGCGCCACGGCCGGCACGCGCGCTGGCCGAGACGCTGCGCCGGCAATCGACGCGCCTGGATGCGCTGCAGGCCCGGCTGCAGGCGCTGGACCCGCAGCATGTGCTGGCGCGCGGCTATGCCTGGCTGGACGACGGGCAGGGCGGGGCGATCACGTCGGCGCATGCGCTGCTGCCCGGCCACGAGGTGCGCGCCGTGCTGGCGGACGGCAGCGTCGACATGCGCGTGCTGCAGGTACGGCCTTTGCCGGAAAGTTGATTGGCGGCTCCCTACAATCCGCCGCGTTTCCCTTCCCCCCAACACTCTGAGGTTCACACCATGGAACACACGCTGCCCCCGCTGCCTTACCCCATCGACTCGCTGGCTCCGCACTACAGCAAGGAGACGCTGGAGTTCCACCACGGCAAGCACCACAACGCCTACGTGGTGAACCTGAACAATCTGCAGAAGGGCACGGAGTTCGAGAGCAAGACGCTGGAAGAGATCGTCAAGACCTCCAGCGGCGGCATC
>JAYSCT010000186.1:0-6999 GCA_041914785.1 Roseateles sp. | reverse complement strand
GACTGGCGCGACGCCAAGATCCACGTGCTGACGCACACGCTGCACTACGGCTGCGGCGCCTTCGAGGGCGTGCGCGCCTACGACACCGTGGGCGGCACGGCCATCTTCCGGCTGCAGGAGCACACGCAGCGCCTGCTCAACAGCGGCAAGATCCTGCGCATGAAGGTGCCGTTCTCGGCCGAAGAGATCAACGAGGCGCAGCGCGCCGTCGTCAAGGCCAACGGCCTGAAGAGCGCCTACATCCGCCCGCTGATCTGGATCGGCTCCGAGAAGCTGGGCGTCAGCCCCAAGGGCAACCGGGTGCACCTGATGGTGGCCGCGTGGAGCTGGGGCGCCTACCTCGGCGAGGAGGGCCTCAAGCGCGGCATCCGCGTGAAGACCAGCTCCTACACCCGCCACCACGTCAACATCACGATGACGCAGGCCAAGACGGTGTCCAACTACACCAACTCCATCCTGGCCAACATGGAAGCCACCGACGACGGCTACGACGAGGCCTTGCTGCTCGACGCCTCGGGCTTCGTGTCCGAAGGCGCGGGCGAAAACCTCTTCGTCATCAAGAACGGCGTGGTCTACACGCCCGACCTCTCGGCCGGCGCGCTCAACGGCATCACCCGCAACACCATCTTCCACATCTGCCAGGACCTGGGCCTGAAGCTGGTCGAGAAGCGCATCACCCGCGACGAGGTCTACATCTGCGACGAGGCCTTCTTCACCGGCACCGCCGCGGAAGTGACCCCCATCCGCGAGCTGGACCGCATCGAGATCGGCGCCGGCTCGCGCGGCCCCATCACCGAGAAGATCCAGTCGGCCTTCTTCGACATCGTCAACGGCCGCAACCCCAAGTACGCCGAATGGCTGACGTCCGTTTGAGCCCCTCGCCCAGCCTCGCACCGCTGAACGCGGGCGAGGCCGGTCGGTCCCCCGAGGGGACGACGATGCTTGCGGCGTCGAGCCGCAAGCACATCGCCAGCGCGGGCCGGCTTGGGAGCGGCCCGGCGCTCGGCCCGCAAGTTCGCGCGCAGCGGAACGACTACTGAAGAGAACAACATGAGCACGACCAACACGCCCGCCGCCACCGTCGAAGTGACCGCCAAGGACTGCAACGACAACGGCACCGTCTTCTGCCCCAACCCCAAGATGGCGCTGTGGAGCAACCACCCCAAGGTCTTCATCGACCTGACCCACGGCGGCCAGGGCCAGTGCCCCTACTGCGGCACGGCCTACAAGCTGAAGGCCGGCGAGGTCGTCGGCGGAGCCCACTGATGCCCCTCGTCCAAGGCGTACCTTGGCCGGCCTTGCAGGCCGCGCTGCGGCTTGCGCCGCAGCCCTTCGGCAGGCACATCCAGCCCACTGGGCTGAATGTGTCCGGCCTCAGCCCCCACGGGGACGGCGATGCATGCGGCGTCGAGCCGCATGCACATCGCCATGACGGGCCGGCTTGGGAGCGGCCCGGCGCCCGGCCCGCAACACGGGAGCGCTGACATGCGCCGCACCGCTGCCCAGCAGGCCGCGCTGCTGGCCTCGCCCGACGATACCGAGGCCCAGTTCTACGAGGCCCTGCAGCACGCCGACCTCGACCACCTGATGGCCTTGTGGGCCGATGACGAGGAGGTCGCCTGCGTGCACCCGGGCGGTCCGCGCATCGTCGGCCTGTCGGCCATCCGCGCGGCCTTCGCGGCGGTGTTCGAGCGCGGCGCCGTGCGCGTGCATCCCGAGCGCGTGCGCCGGCTGCACAGCGGCGACTGCGCCATCCACCACGTGCTGGAGCGCGTGCAGCTGCACAGCGAGGCCGGGCAGGTGGCGCCGACCGCGTGGGTCATCGCGACCAACGTCTACCTGAAGACGGCGCTGGGCTGGCGCCTGGTGCTGCACCATGCCAGCCCCGGCAACGCGGGCGACGTGCAGGAACTGGTGGCAGACGCCGGCACGCTGCACTGATGCAGTACCGCGCGCCGCGGTGGCTGCCCGGCGGCCACCTGCAGACCATCTGGCCCGCGCTGTTCAGCCGCCAGCACGACGGCCTGCCGCCCGCGTGGACACGCGAGCGCTGGGACACGCCCGACGGCGACTTCATCGACGTCGACTTCCTCGCCGATGCCCCGGCCGACGCACCGCTGTTCGTGCTCTTCCACGGCCTGGAGGGCGACCGCACCAGCCACTCCAGCGTCGCCTTCGCCAGCGCCGCCCGCGCGCGTGGCTGGGCCATGGCGCTGCCGCACTTCCGCGGCTGCTCCGGCGAGCTGAACCGCGCGCCGCGCGCCTACCACTCGGGTGACTACGAAGAAGTCAGCTGGATCCTGCAGCGCCTGCGCGAGCGCCACGGCGCGCCGCTGCTCGTCGCCGGCGTGTCGCTGGGCGGCAATGCGCTGCTGCGCTGGGCCGAGGAGGCCGGCCACGCCGCCGGCCACGTGGCGCGGGCCGTCTGCTCCATCTGTTCGCCCATCGACCTCGCCGCCGCCGGCGCGGCCATCGACCGCGGCTTCAACAAGCAGGTCTATGCGCGCCGCTTCCTGCGCACGATGATCCCGAAGGCGCTGCGCAAGCTGCAGCAGCACCCCGGTCTGTTCGACGGTGAGCGGCTCAAGCGCGCATCGACGATCTACGAGTTCGACAACCTCTTCACCGCGCCGCTGCACGGTTTCAGGAACACCGAGGACTACTGGAGCCGCGCCGCCGCCAAGCCGCACCTGCACCGCATCCGCATCCCGGCGCTGGTGCTGAACGCGCGCAACGACCCCTTCGTGCCCGGCCACAGCCTGCCCGACGCCGCTGAAGTGGGCGCCTATGTGACACTCTGGCAGCCTGGCCATGGCGGCCATGTCGGCTTTCCCGCCGGCCCCCTGCCCGGCCACCTGCTGACCATGCCCGAGCAGGTCTGTGACTGGCTGGGCACGCACCGCTGAAGGATGCCTCGATGGACGACATCGTTCAGGCCGCGCTGAAGAAGTGGCCCAACGTCCCCCACTGCTACGGCTGGCTGGCGCTCGATGCGCGCGGCGACTGGTACATGCGCGATGAGCGCATCCAGCAGGCGGGCCCGTTCCCGCGCGTGAAGGGCAGCCGCATCGAGCACGACAAGCTGCTGGCCTTCATCGGCCGCAACTACGGCGTCGACGAGCGCGGCGCCTGGTTCTTCCAGAACGGACCGCAGCGCGTCTACGTGGAGCTGGAGAGCACGCCGTGGGTCTGGCGGCTGCAGCCGGATGGCCGCGTGCTCAGCCACACCGGTCGGGAGGCGCGTGTCGAGTCCGCCTGGCTGGACGAGATGGGCCACCTGTACCTGGAGGCCGACCTCGGCTTCGGCCTCGTGCACTCGCAGGACATGCTGCTGGCGGCCGAAGCCGTCGAGCTGCGGCGCTGGACGCCGCAGGACTGCATTGCCGCCAAGCTGCCGGCCACGCACCACTACCAGCGCCGGCCCCACCCCTGAAATGCAAGAAGCCCGCGCAAGGCGGGCTTCTCTCGTGCGGAGAGCCGGATCAGTTCGCGGCCGACGCGGCGGCAACCGGCGCCTTGGGCTCGTCGAACTTGGCGCCGCCCTGGTTGGCCATGTAGACCACCGCGCGGTGGATCTCGAAGTCGCTGAAATCGCCGCCACCCTGGGCACCCATGGCGCCCTTGCCCTTGAGCGCCGAATTCAGCAGTGCCTCGACGCCGCTCTTGATGCGAGGGCCCCAGGCCGCCGCGTCGCCCAGCTTGGGCGCACCGGCCGCACCGGTCGCGTGGCAAGCCGAGCACTGGGCCTGGAACACCTGCTCGCCGGTCTTCATGGCGGCGGCGTCGTTGGCGTCCTTGACTTCCACGTGGCCCACCGGCGCGATGCGCGCGGCGACCGCCTCACCGGCCAGCGCGCCGGTACCGGCGGCGGGCTTGGTGGACGTGCTGACGTAATTGGCCAGCAGGATGATCACGACGATGGGCACCACGAACGAGAAGAACACGGCCCAGGCCAATTGCTTGGGGGTCTTGATGGGGCCGGTGTGGGCGTCGTCGTGGTCGTGATCGTGGCTGGCGCTCATGGATTCCTCTTGACTATCCTCGTCGGTGTTCTTCTGGCGCACCGGAACGGCGCGCGGCGCGTAAAGCCGTTGAATTATGGCAGCACGCCTGCGGCTCTCTGGACGGTGAAAGCCCGCTGTTAGAATGCAAGGCTTCGCGCCCGTAGCTCAATGGATAGAGTACTGCCCTCCGAAGGCAGGGGTTGTTGGTTCGATCCCAACCGGGCGCGCCAGATGCATCGACGACTTGCGCCACCTCAGGGTGGCGTTTTCGTTGGCGGTGCCACGAAAAGTGGCGTGAGGGATGCTCACCGAAGCTGCCCGCCACGCATGGCCGAAGGCCCCTGCGTGCCTGCGCGTGCGCGCAGCGCCTCGTACAACTGCGCCGGCCCGAGCAACACGTCCCGCAACCCTTCTCGCACCCGCGGCGATCCCAGCGCCTGCGTGCTCATCGCGGTGTGGGCGTCCAGCGCGTCCATGATGGCGTCCATCAGCGCATTGGCCAGGTCAGGCGATGACGCGAACTGCTCCTTGGTGTTGCTCGCTGCCTGCTGCACCAGCGTCTCGTTCTCCAGCAGCTTGCCCTTGAGCACGCCGTTCACGTAGACCAGCTGGTCGTTGTCGCTCAGCGCGCCCTCGAACAGCCCGTTCACCTTGTCGATGATCTCGGCCAGGTAGGCCTTCTGCTTCTCCTGCACCTGGCCGCTGCCCGACGCGTCGATGGGCGCCAGCTTGTACTGCCCGGCACCGTCCAGGCCCAGCGGCTGCCGGCCGCGGTTCTTCAGGTTGTGGTGGGTCAGCACCACCTTGCTCAGGTCCACCTGGTCGCGCTCGCGGCCGAACTCCAGCAGCGGGATCAGCCGCTTGAAGAACAGGAAGCGCTTCTCGATGTCGGTGTTGCCGTAGTCGAAGATCTGGCTCAGGAAGGCGTACAGCCGCACATAGGCGCCCATGTCGCCCTTGAACAGCACGAGCGCGTCCACCTCGTCCTTGGCGGCCTTGATGGCCTGGTCGTCATCGCCCGCCTGCGCATCGATGAGCGCCTGGCGCGCCGCCTTGTAGCGCCTGAGCAGCCGGTCCGCCACCGGCGCAATCGCCGCGTCCAGCGCCTTCTGCGTGCCGTTTGGGTCCAGGTCCACCGCTGCCACGCGCTGCACCTCGAAGTCGTCGTAGTGGCCGGCCGCGTCCAGCTTGGCGCGCAGGTCGTACACCAGGTGCGGGTCTGTCGCGGCCTCCAGCTCGGCCGTCTCGTAGTAGGTCTTGAAGGCCTTCAACACCTCGGCCGGCTCGTTCACGAAATCCAGGATGTAGGTCGTGTCCTTGCCCGGGTGCGCGCGGTTCAGGCGCGAGAGCGTCTGCACGGCCTGGATGCCGCCCAGCATCTTGTCCACGTACATGCCGCACAGCAGCGGCTGGTCAAAGCCCGTCTGGAACTTGTTGGCCACGATCAGCAGGTGATAGTCCGGCTGAGCGAAGGCCTCGCGCATGTCGCGCCCCTTCAGGCCCGGGTTCAGCAGCTCGCTGGCCTCCGTGACGGCCTCGGGGAAGCTGTCCTCGTCCAGCACCTCGCCGGAGAAGGCCACCAGCGCGCCCAGCTCGTAGCCCTGCCTGGCAATGTAGGCCCGCACGGCCTGCTGCCAGCGCACCGCCTCGCGGCGCGACGCCACCACCACCATCGCCTTGGCCCGCCCGCCCAGCAGCGGCTGCACGTTCTCGCGGAAGTGCTCGACGACGATCTGCACCTTCTGCGCGATGTTGTACGGGTGCAGCCGCACCCATTGCATGATGCCCTTCATGGCCGTGGCGCGCTCCACCGCCTGCTCGTCGTAGGCCTCGCCCTCGTGGGCCAGCTTGAACGCCAGCTGGTAGCTGGTGTAGTTCTTCAGCACGTCGAGGATGAAGCCCTCCTCGATGGCCTGGCGCATGGAGTACACGTGGAAGGGCTGCGGCAGCCCGTCCGGCCCGGGGCGGCCGAACAGCTCCAGCGTCTTCGCCTTGGGCGTGGCGGTGAAGGCCACGTAGGTCAGCCCCTGGCCCTGCGCGGCGCGGGCCTGCATCTGCGCGGCCAGCAGCGTCTCGGTGTCGATCTCGCCGCCGTCCTGCAAGGCGGCCCAGTCTTCGGCCGACAGCAGCTGCTTGAGCTTGGCCGCCGCCTCGCCCGTCTGCGAGCTGTGTGCCTCGTCGGCAACCACCGCAAAGCGCTTGCCCTCGGTGGCGGCCAGCTCCTGCACGGCCTGCAACGCGAACGGGAAGGTCTGGATGGTGCAGACGATGATCTTCTTGCCGTGCTTCAGCGCCTGGCCCAGTTGGGCGCTCTTGCTGCCCGTCTCGCTGGTGATGCTGGCCACCACGCCCGTGGTGCGCTCGAAGTCGAAGATGGCTTCCTGCAACTGCGCGTCCAGCACCGTGCGGTCGCTCACCACCAGCACGCTGTCGAACAGCTTCTGGTGCTGGGCGTTGTGCAGGTCGGCCAGGAAGTGCGCCGTCCACGCAATCGAGTTGGTCTTGCCCGAGCCCGCCGAGTGCTGGATCAGGTAGCGCTGGCCCGGCCCCTGGGCCAGCACGTCGGCCACCAGACGCCGCGTGGCGTCCAGCTGGTGGTAGCGCGGGAAGATCACGGCGGAAGGGCGCTTCTTGTCGTCGCGCTTGGCCACCAGGTAGCGGTGCAGGATCTCCAGCCAGCTGTTCCGCTCCAGCACCTCCTCCCACAGGTAGGCCGTGGCGTAGCCCGCCGGGTTGGGCGCATTGCCCGCACCGCCGGCATTGCCGCGGTTGAAGGGCAGGAAGTGGCTGGCCGGCCCCGCCAGCCGCGTGCACATCTGCACCTCGCTCTGGCTCACCGCGAAGTGCACCAGCGCACCGCCCGGGAAGGCCAGCAGCGGTTCCGCCACGCCACCTTTGGGGTGGGGGTGGCGGTCGAAGCGGTACTGGTCCACCGCGTCCTGCACGCTCTGCGTGAAGTTGCTCTTCAGCTCCAGCGTGGCCACGGCAATGCCGT
>JAYSCT010000185.1:0-7080 GCA_041914785.1 Roseateles sp. | reverse complement strand
GGCAGCGTCATCACGCAGGCGGACGCCAGCACGGCGCGCGAGGCCGAGTAGGCGCTGCGCCGTCGCCCCTCAGCGGCGCGGGGCGTCGCCGCCGTCGCCGGGCTGCTCGGCCGGCAGGGTGGGCGCGGCCGGCTTGCGGGCCCTGGCCGCGCGCTCCAGTGTCGAGCGCTCCAGCCGATCAGTCTGCACGGGCCGCGGGCGGGTGGTCTCGGCGGTCTGCTGGTGGACGATGATGCCCGCTGCCCGGGACTGCGCAGAGGGGGCGGCCAGCGCGTTGCTGGCCGTCAGCGCGGCCAGCAGGCCGGCCAGGGGCGTTGCGAGCTTCAGTGTCGGCACGGGCATCTTCATGTCGGGCTCCTGCATGGGGGCGTCGTGGTGCCGCAGCTTAGCGCGGTGGCCCGGCCGCGGGCTCAGCCGGCCGTGAGCAGCGTGGAGGCCACGCGGCGGAAGCACTGCTTGGCGTCGTCCAGGTCCCAGCGTTCGACGCGCGCGCCCGGGCCGGCGTGGATCACGTTGACCGAGTTGGGGATGCCGCCGCGCAGCCGGTGGCTGAGCGCGGTGCCCGCCTGCACCGCCCACAGCGGGCGCGCCAGGCCGGGCAGGGGCAGCACATAGGGCAGGTGGATGTGGCCGCCGACGACGGCGTCGGCCCCGGCCTGCGCCCAGCGCCGCACGGCCAGCTGGTGGCCGCGCAGCAGGTTGTCGAGGTCGCCGCCCTCCGTCACGGCCACCGGCTGGTGCACGGCCACGAGGCGCAGCTGGCCGGGGCGGGCGCGCGCCAGCCGCTGCGCGACGCGCTCCACCTGGGCCGGCGACACCTCGCCGTGGCGGTGGCGCCAGCGCCGCGTCGTGTTGACGCCCAGCACCAGCAGGTCGTCGCGCTCGTACTCGCCTTCCAGCGCCGCACCGAACGCGCGGGCGTAGCGGCGGTAGGGGTGCAGCACGCGCTCGACGAGGTCGAACAGCGGGATGTCGTGGTTGCCGGGCAGCACGAGGCGGTCGGGCACGGCCAGCCGGTCGAGGAAGGCCCGCGCCGCGTCGAACTCGGCCGGGCGGGCGCGCTGCGTGATGTCGCCGGTAACCAGCAGCAGGTCGGGCCGCAGCGCGGCGCAGAAGGCCTGCAGCGCCTGCACGGCCAGGGGCCGCTCGGTGCCGAAATGCGGGTCGGACAGCTGCAGCACCGTCGTCATGCGCCCGGCTCCGGCGCGGCCGCCCGGGCCTGGGCGCGCTCCAGCGCCAGGCCGGGCGGGCGGATCAGCGGCAGCGCATGCGGCGCCACGTCGAAGCGCAGCGGCAGCGGCATCCAGAACACTTCGCCGTCGGTCGCCACCTTGATGTGGCGCGCGCCGAAGCTGCGCGCCTGCACGGTCAGGCGGTCGAAGTCGAAGTGCAGCACCTGGTCGGCCGCGCCGAGCTGGCCGAAGGCGCCGCGTGCCAGCAGCGCCAGCATCGTCCAGCGGCCCACCGGCTTGAGCATGACGCCCGCCAGCCGGCCTGCGTCGATGGCTGGCGCCTGCGGCACGCCCACCTGCTCCATCTGCAGCGCGTTGTTGCCGACGAACAGCGTCGGCGTGCGCACCTGGCGCTGCTGGCCGCCCAGCTCGACGGCCAGCCGCAGGCTGCGATGGCCGCGCAGCAGCGTCTTGATGCCGGCGGCCAGCGCCACCAGGCGGCTGCGGCCGAACTGCTGCTTCCACGCCTCGCGCTCCTCCAGCAGCTCGGGGTACAGGCCCAGGCTGGCGTTGACGAGGAAGATGCGGTCGTTGAGCCGGCCCACGCGCACGTCCACGGCGTCCTCGGTCAGCAGCACGCGCAGCGCGCCGTCCAGGTCGGCCGGGATGCCGTGCGTGCGCGCGAAGTAGTTGAAGGTGCCGCGCGGCAGCACGCCGAAGCGGCAGCCGCTGCCCAGCACGGCCTGGGCCACGCTGTTGATCGTGCCGTCGCCGCCGGCCGCGACGACGATGCCGCGGTCCGGCTGCGCCTCGCGCACGGCATCGCGCGCGACGGCGGCGAGCTGCCCGGGCTGCTCGACCGGGAACAGCCGGCAGGCGCGCCCCGCCGCCGCGCAGGCGGCCTCGACGGCGGGGCCCACCTCGTCGCGGTTGCCCCGGCCCGAGGCACGGTTGAAGACGACGTAGAGCGGGGCAGTCATGGGCGTTGACGATAGCCGGCCGGCCGGGCTGCCCGTCACCTCGCCGCGCACAACGCGCGCTCGTCCGACAGTGGCACACGGCCCGGCAGCGACGGCCCGCGTCGTCCCCGTCGCGGTGGCGGATGAGGTGTCCGCTGACACAAGCGGGCCGGGTGGCCCGCCAAGATGGGCGACGAAAGGATTGCCGCCATGGACACCACCACCCACCACGACCTCGACGACCTGTTCCGCCAGCTGGGCCTGCCGGACTCGCCGTCCGAGATGCAGGCGTTCGTGCGCCGCCACCGGCCGCTGCCGCAGACGCTGAACCTGTCCGAGGCGCCGTTCTGGAGCGCCGGCCAGGTGGCCTTCCTGCGCGAGCAGTGGCACCAGGATGACGGCGACTGGTGCGTCGCCATCGACCAGCTCAACGCGCTGCTGCGCGAGCACCCGGACCCGTCGGAGCTGGCGCAGGTCGACGGCGCGACGCCCGACGCCGCGCCGCCGATGCGGCCGTGACGCTGCGATGAAGCCGCCCAGCTGGGCCGCGCTGCTGAACCGGCAGGCGGCGCTGCTGCGCCGTGCCGCAGAGCCGCTGCGTGCCCGCGCGCGCCCGCCGGCCGGTGACGGCGACTGGCGCATGGGCTCGCTGGTCACCGCGGCCGGGCCGCGCGCGTATTGGCTGTTCCGCCCGGCGGGCGTGCGCTTTGGCGAGCGGCTGCCGTTGATGGTCATGCTGCACGGCTGCCACCAGGACGCGCGGGGTTTCGCCGCCAGCACGCGCATGAACCGTCTCGCGGCGCAGGAGCGCTTCCTCGTGCTGTATCCCGAGCAGCCACGGCTGGCGAATGCGCAGGGCTGCTGGAACTGGTTCGACACGCAGGGCGGCCGCGCCTGGGCCGAGGCGGCGTGGATCATGCGCGCCATCGAGCAGGTCTGCGTGCTGTACGCGGCCGACCGGGCCCGGGTGGCGGTGGCGGGCCTGTCGGCCGGCGCCAGCATGGCGGCGCTGCTGGCCACGCGCTACCCGCAGCGCTTCAAGGCGCTGGCGATGCACTCCGGCGTGCCGCCGGGCGTGGCGCGCACCGCGGCGGGCGCCGTCGGCGCGATGCAGGGGCGGCGCGAGCCGGCGCCGGTGACCGGCGGCGACTGGCCGCCGCTGATGGTCATCCACGGTGAGCAGGACGGCGTCGTGTCGGCGCGAAATGCCGAGGCGGCAGCACAGCTGTGGTCCGACGCCGCGGGCGCGCAGCCGGGCCCGGCACGCGAGCAGCAGCGCGGCCGGCGTTACCCGATGCAGGTCACCGAGTACCGGCGCTCACGCCGCGTGGTGGCCACGCTGGTGCGGGTGGCGGGCCTGGGGCACGCCTGGAGCGGCGGCGCCGCGCGGCAGCGCTTCAGCGATGCGCAGGGGCCGGACGCGTCACGGCTGGTGTGGCGCTTCGCCGCGCGGCAGTTCGGCGCGACGGAGCCGGCCTGACAGCGGACGCCGCTCGCCGGCGCAGGTCACTTGACGGCGTTGATCTGCTGGATGAGTGCGCGGTGGCTGGGCAGGTCGGCGACGGCGCGTTCGGCGAAGCGCTGGATCTTGGCGAACAGCCGCTCGGCCTCGGCGCCCTGCGTGAAGTCCGCGCGGCCGGCGCTGAGGTCGGTGTGGAAGCCCATGCCGTACAGGATGTACTGGTAGTTGAAGAACGCGAAGGTCTCGGTGTCCAGCACGAAGTCGAAGCGGCCCGGCGGGCGCAGCCGCCACTGCGCCAGCAGCTCGGCCAGGCGCTCGGGGAGGGTGTCGGGGCGGGCGTTGTCGCGCCAGAACGGCTCGTCACGCTGACTCAGGCAGTAGTGCAGCTTCAGGAAGTTGATGATGTTGTCGAAGCGCAGCGCCATCAGCTCGTTGAAGCGCCGGGCGGGCGCCTCCATGGGGCCGCTGTGCGGCAGCATCTCGGCGATCATGCCCACGGCGGCCTCGATGAGCACCAGCCCCGTGGCCTCCAGCGGCTCCAGGAAGCCGGCCGACAGGCCCACGGCGACGCAGTTCTTCACCCACTGCCGCTCGCGGTAGCCGGGCTCGAAGGGGATGCTGCGCAGCGCCAGGTCCTCGTTGCCGGCGCCGCAGTAGGCGCGCAGCACGTCGGCGGCGCGCTCGTCGCTCATGTGGCTGCTGGCGTAGACGCAGCCGATGCCGCGCGTGCCGTTCAGCCCGATCTCCCACAGCCAGCCGGCCTCGTGCGCGGTGGCGACGGTGCAGCTCTCCAGCTCCGGGCCGTCGAACGGCAGCTTGCAGGCCAGCGCGCGGTCGACGAAGAGCTGGTGGCGGCAGGACTTGAACGGGCTGGCCAGCGCGCGGCCGATGAGGTCGGCGCGAAAGCCCGTGCAGTCGATGTAGAGATCGGCGTCGAAGCGGCCCTGCGTGGTGTCGAGGTAGGCGATGCCGCCGCCCTCGTCCAGCGTGGCGTGGGTGACGGTGCCCTGCGCGTGGCGCACGCCCAGCTGGCGGGCGCGCTCGGCCAGCAGGCGGGCGAGCTTGTGCGCGTCGAAGTGGTAGGCGTAGTTGAGCGGCGCAGCGTAGGGCGCCTCGCCGGCACGCTTGGGCGCGCGCTGCGCCTCGGCCACGCGCTGCTGCAGCGTCAGCGCCTGGGCGAAGGGCGGGCGCGTCGCCTCGTCCTGCAGCAGCCAGTAGGGCACGAGGTTGACGTCCTCGGCGTAGAAGGGCGCCTCGAACGGATGGAAGAACTGCTGGTGCCGGCCGGCCTGCGGCGTGTGGACCCAGTCGACGAAGCGGATGCCCTGCTTGAGCGTCGCGGCGGTCTCGCGGATGAAGTGCGCCTCGTCGATGCCGAGGAACTGCAGCGTGCTGCGGATGGTGGGGAAGGTGCCTTCGCCGACGCCGACGGTGCCGATCTCCGGCGACTCCAGCACCGTCAGCTCCAGGTGGGGGCGCTCGGACAGGCGCAGCGCGCGCGCCAGGTAGGCGGCCGCGAGCCAGCCGGCGGTGCCGCCGCCGACGATCAGCAGGCGTCTCTTGTTCGTCATGTCTAGGCCCGGACGTAGAGGTTCTTCAGCCACTGGTGGCCGGTCTGGGTGCCCTGGCTCCAGTCCTCGTCCTCGTCGGTGGCCTGGGCAATGTAGCCGGAGGGGTTGAGCAGCTTGACGCGGCCGGCGCGGAAGGCCGACACGCGGTGGGTCACGAAGGTCAGCCCGTGCTCCAGCGCCGTGGCGGCGAGCAGGCCGTCGCGCGTGTTGGCGTAGGGCAGCTGTGCGCGGCGGCGCACGACGGCGGCGTCCACCGGCAGCACCCGGCCCTCGAAGGCGGGCATCACGCGCTGGTCGATCCAGTCGCGCACCACCAGCCCGGCGGCGCGGTCCTTGCGGCCCAGCCTTGCGGCGGCGCTCTCAATCTCCAGCAGGTTCAGCGCCGAGATGAACAGCTTCTGCCGCGGGATGCCGCCGGCCCAGGCCGTCAGGCCGGCGTCGGACTGCGCGGCCCGGGCCTTGCGCAGCTCCAGCACGATGCCGGTGTCCAGCAGGAACATCAGAGCGGCTCCCGGTGGTCCCAGGCGCCGTCGGAGGCCAGGTCGGCCGCGTCGATGGCCACCGTGTCGGGCAGGGCCAGCAGCTCCAGGATGCTGTCGCCCTCGCCGGTCAGCCGCCGGTACTCGGCGATGCTCAGCAGCACGTGGGTGGGCTGGCCGCGGTCGGTGATCAGCACCGGCTCCACCTGCGCAGCGCGCTTGGCGAGGCTGACATCGCGGTTGAACTCGCGGCTGGACAGGAGCTTCATCGTGGCGGCGGATTGTGCCTACCTGCCTTCAAGCGCGCAAACGAGATGTAGGTACGTAGGTTCGTTTCTGTTCGACCCGATGGACACCGGAAAGCCGGCTGGCACAGTGCCGAACGTCAGGTCACCTGAAGGTGGCTTGATAGGAGACAACGTTGTCGAAGGCCGCCCGGCAGCCGGTGTGGCCCGCGGCAGGACCCACAAGAGTCCACGAGGAACTTCATGCAATTCGACCTTCTGGCCATGTTGAGTGACGTGTTCGCCAAGCACGGCGGCCCGGCGCCTGCGGTGGCGCAGACCTACTCGCTCACCGACTTCAGCGTCCACTTCTTCCTGCAGCTGGCCCTCATCATCCTGGCCTGCCGCGTGGTGGGCTGGCTGGGCAGCAAGTTCCTGGCGCAGCCGCAGGTGGTGGGCGAGATGATCGCGGGCGTGGTGCTGGGCCCGTCGCTGCTGGGCCTGTTCATGCCCGACATCCAGTCGGCCATCTTCCCCAAGGAGATGAAGAACGTCCTGTACTGCGGCGCGCAGCTGGGCGTGGGGCTGTACATGTTCCTCGTTGGCACGACGCTGCGGCTGGACCACTTCGCCACCAAGGCCAGGAGCGCCATCGGCGTGTCCATCTCGGGCATCGCGGCGCCGTTCTTCATCGCCTTCCTGATCACGCCCATGCTGCTGCAGGTGCCGGGGCTGTTCGCCGAAGGCATCTCGCCGGCCAACGCGACGCTGTTCATGGGCGCCTGCATCGCGCTGACGGCCTTTCCCATGCTGGCGCGCATCATCAACGAGCGCGGCCTGGCACACACGTCGCTGGGCACGCTGTCGCTGACGGCCGGCGCCTTCGACGATGCCGTCTCCTGGTGCGTGCTGGCGCTGGTGCTGGCCGCCTTTGGTGCCGGCCCGGGCGTGGCGGTGCTGGCCATTGGTGGCGGCGTCATCTGGGCGGCCTTCGTGATGCTGTTCGGCCGCCGGCTGCTGGCGCCGCTGGGCCGCAGGGTGGAGCGCGAGGGTCACATGAGCAACACGGTGCTGGGCATCAC
Organism: Roseateles sp.; assembly: GCA_041914785.1. GTDB lineage: Bacteria > Pseudomonadota > Gammaproteobacteria > Burkholderiales > Burkholderiaceae_C > Pelomonas. The sequence goes on along the minus strand of JAYSCT010000185.1, from coordinate 131 downwards.
GCTGATCGCGTTCTGCACGTCGGCCTTCGTCATGGACGCCGTGGGCATCCATGCCATCTTCGGCGGCTTCATCCTCGGCGCCGTCATGCCGCGCGGCCTGTTCGCCAGCGAGCTGAAGAAGAAGGTCGAGC
>JAYSCT010000184.1:0-7084 GCA_041914785.1 Roseateles sp. | reverse complement strand
GGCGAGCAATTTCTTCTTGCTCGAGGGTCTGGATCAGGTTCATCTGTACTCCTGGGATCTTGGCGGACCGCTATTTATCGGGATGTTTGCAGCGCCGACGTTTTTGCATTCAACAGCGCCACTCGACCCGCCAGAGGATCGGACAGCCCGCTAGTGTAGCGGGGATTGAGGGTTTTGCCTAGAGCTTGGCCAGGAAGGCTTCGTCGGCCTTGCTGAGCCGGCCTGCCGCACGGGCGGCGGCGATGAGCTCGGGCCGTCGCGCGGCGGTCAGCGCCAGCGAGCGTTCGCGGCGCCAGCGCTTGATGTCGGCATGGTGGCCGGACATCAGCACCGCAGGCACCTCGCGGCCGTCGGGCAGCACCTCGGGGCGGCTGTAGTGCGGGCAGTCCAGCAGGCCGTCCGAGAAACTGTCCTGCTGGTGCGACTGGGCATCCCCCAGCACGCCGTCCTGCAGCCGCGCGACCGCATCCAGCAGCACCAGCGCCGGCAGCTCGCCACCGGACAGCACGAAGTCGCCCAGGCTCAGCTCCAGCGTCACATGGCGGTCCAGCACACGCTGGTCGATGCCTTCGTAGCGGCCGCACAGCAGGATGGCGCCGGGGCCGGCGGCCAATTCCTGCACGAGCGGCTGGTCGATGCGCCGGCCGGTCGGCGTGAAATGGATGACGGCCGGCGCCGCCTCGCCGCGGTCGGCCCGGGCGGCGGCCAGCGCCCGCTCCAGCGGCTCCACCAGCATGACCATGCCGGGGCCGCCGCCGTAGGGGCGGTCATCGACGCGGCGGTAGTTGTCGTCGGCGAAATCGCGCAGCGACCACAACCGCACGTCGACCTGCCGGCTCTCGAACGCGCGCCGCGTGACGCCGTGCGTCAGGTGCGGCGCGAACAGCTCGGGGAAGATCGTCAGGATGTCGAAGCGCATGGCAGGAAGGTGTGAAGGGGTCCGACGTGCTCGAGCAGATCGCTCAGAGGTTGTCCATCCAGGCGCCAAGCGCAGCCGTAGCCTTCGCTACGGCGAGCATTGGCAACGACGATGGGCGGCCTCTGGGCGGGATGAGCGGGCACGCCGGACTCATTCGCCCCTTCCCTTAGAAATCCAGACCCCAGTCGACGGTGATGCGCTTCGCGTCGAGGCTCACGTCGTCGATGAACGCGCCGACGAACGGGATCAGGCGCTCCTGGTCCGGCTTGGCCGGCTCTTCCACGCCGGGCGGCAGGATGCGCAGCACCGCGTGCGGGCCGGTGTCGATGAGGCCGATGACGCGGCCCAGCGGCTGCGCCTCGCGGTTGACGACGTCCAGGCCGATGAGGTCGACCCAGTAGTACTCGCCGTCGGGCGTGCGGGGGAAATCGCTGCGGGGGACGAAGATTTCATGACCGCGCAGCGCCTCGGCGGCATTGCGGTCGTCCACGCCATCGGCCATGGCCACGATGCCCTCGCCCTGCTCACGCACGGAGCGCACGGCCAGCTGCAGCTGCGCGGGCTTGGGGCCGGTGGACTTCAGGTACCAGCGCTTGGCGCTGAACAGCGCGTCGGCGTCGGTCGAGTAGGCCTGCACCTTGAGGCCGCCCTTGATGCCCCAGGCATCCAGGATGCGGCCGACCGGCACGAGATCTTCCGGCCAGGAAGCACCAGAAGCAAAAGACGGCGCCGCGGCGCCCCCGGATGCAAAAGACGGCGCCGAGGCGCCGTCTTGCTGAGGCTTGTTGCCTGCCACGCCTGCTTAGGCGGCAGCGACGGCCGCCTTCTTGGCGTCGTCCACGAGGCGAGCCACGGTGGGCGACAGCTGGGCGCCGACGCCGATCCAGTAGCTGACGCGGTCCTGCGCCACGCGCAGCTTCTCGGCGGCGCCGGCGGCGATGGGGTTGTAGAAGCCGACGCGCTCGATGAAGCGGCCGTCACGGCGTTGCTGGCTGTTGGCGACGACGATGTTGTAGAAGGGGCGCTTCTTGGAACCGCCGCGGGCAAGACGAATGACAACCATGATGTTTCCTAAAAATTGGGCGACTGACGCACGAGGAGACACTCAGGGCGAGCAAGTCGGATAGCAGGAACCCCCTGCGAGGGGCTGGCCTCTGTAGATACGCCGCGTGCCTTGTTGATGACAAGGCCGCGACCAGCGCCAAAACCGCGCATTATAAACTCGTTCGGATTCACTTCCGACACATATGTCACACCCCTCGCCTGCCGCCCCGCTCATCCTGCGTCCCAGCACCGACGCCGACCTCCCCGCCATCCAGGCCATCTATGCACAGGCCGTTCTGGAAGGCACCGGCACCTTCGAGACCGAGGTGCCCACCGTCGACGAGATGGCCCGCCGCCGTGCCGAGGTGCTGGGCCGGCATCTGCCCTGGCTGGTGGCCGAGCGCGACGGCAAGATTCTCGGCTATGCCTACGCCAACTACTTCCGCCCTCGCCTGGCCTACCGCTTCTGCGTGGAGGACTCCATCTACCTCGCCCCCGCCGCGCAGGGCCAGGGCGTGGGCCGGCTGCTGCTGGCCGAGCTGATGGCCCGCTGCGAGGCGGCCGGCGCGCGCCAGATGCTGGCGGTCATTGGCGACGCGGCCAACGCCGGCTCCATCGGCGTGCACACCGCGCTGGGCTTCCAGCACACCGGCGTGTTGAAGAGCGCGGGCTGGAAGTTCGGCCGCTGGCTGGACGTGGTGCTGATGCAGCGCCCGCTGGGCCTGGGCGACGGCACGCCGCCCACCGAATGAGCACCGCCATCAAGCACAAGGCGGTGGCCACCTGGCTGGCGCTGCTGGTGGGCGTGTTCGGCGTGCACCGCTTCTACCTGCATGGCCCGAAGGACCGCTGGGCCTGGCTGTTCCCGCTGCCGACGCTGCTGGGCCTGGTAGGCCTGCAGCGCATGGACACGCTGGGCCAGGACGACCGCCTGGCCTGGGTGCTGATCCCGCTGCTGGGCGCCAGCCTTGTCGCGGCGCTGCTGGGCGGCATCGTCTACGGGCTGATGCCCGACGAGCGCTGGAACCAGCGCTTCAACGGCGGCCGGGCTGCGTCAACGGGCGGCTGGGCCGCCGTCATCGGCGTCGTGCTGTGCCTGTTCATCGGCGGCACGGCGCTGATGGCAACCCTCGCCTTCAGCGCCCAGCGCTACTTCGAGTCGCAGGCCGGTCAGTAGAGTCAGTAGATCGTGAAGCTGACCCAGTAGCAGATCGCGGCCACCAGCGCGGCGGCCGGGATCGTGAAGACCCAGGCCCAGACGATGTTGCCGGCCACGCCCCAGCGCACGGCCGAGGCACGCTGCACCGAGCCCACGCCGACGATGGCGCCCGTGATGGTGTGCGTCGTCGACACGGGCACGCCCAGGGCCGTGGCCAGGAACAGCGTGATCGCGCCACCGGTCTCGGCGCAGAAGCCGCCGACGGGCTTGAGCTTGGTGATGCGCTGGCCCATGGTCTGCACGATGCGCCAGCCACCGAACATGGTGCCCATGCCGATGGCCACGTAGCAGGCGACGATGACCCAGGTCGGCGGCGCCTTCTCGCCCGTGGCCACCATGCCGGCGGCGATCAGCAGCATCCAGATCAGGCCGATGGTCTTCTGCGCATCGTTGCCGCCGTGGCCCAGGCTGTACAGCCCGGCCGACACCAGCTGCAGCCGGCGGAACCAGCGGTCCACGCGCAGCGGCGACGTGCGCCGGCAGATCCAGGCCACCAGCACCATCATCAGCGAGCCCAGCACGAAGCCCAGCAGCGGCGAGATGACGATGAAGGCCACCGTCTTCCAGATGCCGGCGCCCACCAGCGCGTCCGGTCCGGACTTGGCCACGACGGCGCCGACGATGCCGCCGATCAGCGCATGCGACGAGCTGGACGGGATGCCCCACCACCAGGTGATGGCGTTCCAGGCGATGGCGCCGATCAGCGCGCCGAAGATGACATGGTGATCGACGATGCCCGGCTCGACGATGCCCTTGCCGATGGTGGCCGCCACCTTGAGCTGGAAGAAGGCGATGGCCAGCACGTTGAAGAAGGCGGCGAACAGCACCGCCTGCTGCGGCTTGAGCACGCCGGTGGACACGACGGTGGCGATGGAGTTGGCCGCGTCGTGGAAGCCGTTCATGAAGTCGAACAGCAGCGCCAGCACGACGAGCAGGCCCACCACCCAGAAGGCGATTTCAGCGGATGCCATGTCAGCGGTGCCCGGCCGTCCGAAGGCGCTGATGCGCCCCCTCGGGAGGCAGCGAACGAAGTGAGCGTGGGGGTTGTTTCATGGCCCTGATCAGGAGTTCTCGAGGACGATGCCCTCGATGAGGTTGGCGACGTCCTCGCAACGGTCGGAGATGGACTCCAGCTGCTCGTAGATGGCCTTGAGCTTGATGAGCTCGCGCACGTCGGCCTCCTCGCGGAACAGGCGCGACATGGCCGAGCGCATGACGCGGTCGGCGTCGGACTCCAGGCGGTCGATCTCCTCGCAGGTCTTGATCGCGGCCTCGGTCGTGGCGGGCTGGCTCAGGTGCGGCAGCAGCGTGACGGCGTGTTGCACGCGCTCGCAGCAGCGCACGGACAGCGTGGCCAGCTGCAGCACCTGCTCGGGCACGGCGCGCACGTCGTACAGCGACAGCGTCTCGGACGAGTCCTGCAGCAGGTCGACGATGTCGTCCATCGCGTTGATCAGGCTGTGGATCTGCTCGCGGTCGATGGGCGTGATGAAGGTGCGGTGCAGCAGCCGGTTCACCTCCGCCGTGACGCGGTCGGCCGCGTGCTCCGCCTTGTCGACCTCGTCGGCGTATTGCTGGCGCAGCGTCGGGTCCGCGTAGTTCTCGATCATCTTCTGGAAGGCGCGCGCACCTTCCAGGATGAAGCCACCGTGTTCATTGAACAGCTCAAAAAAATTGCCCTCACGGGGCAGCAGCTTGCCAAACAACATGGCGATCCTTGGAATTCGACGAAGCCCGACAGTTTAACGGGCTCCGTCACAAATTCGTCACCGACCTGTCACGCAAAGGCGCCGACGGCTTCGGCACGCCTCTTTACAGGCGGCCGGCGACGTGCAGGCACGCGGCCCCGAGCACCGCGCTGAACACCAGCGCCGGCACGGCGTAGGCATGGAACAGCCGCCAGGCCCGCGCGTCGCCGGACATGCGCAGCGCAATCAGGTTGGCCAGGGACCCGACCATGAACCCGAAACCGCCCACGTTGACGCCGTAGGCCAGCACGCGCCAGTCGCGCGTGTACTCCGACAACGCGATCGCGGCCGGCACGTTGCTGATGAGCTGGCTGGCGCCGATGCTCGCGACGTAGAGGTTCAGCGGCTGCTGCAGGTCCAGCCCCGACATGGCGGACTTCACGGCCGGCAGCTGCGCCAGCAGGCGCAGGTCGATGAACATCAGCGCGAACACCAGCAGCAGGCCCCAGTCCAGCTCCAGCACCACGCGCCGGTGCGCAACGAAGAACAGCACCAGCAGCACCGCCACCATGCCGGGCGCGTGCCCCATGTCCGCCGCCACCAGGAACGGCGCGTACAGCATGGCCGACAGCCCCAGCAGGCGGTTGTCCAGCGGCGCCACGGGCGCCGGCGTCAGGTGGATCTCGCGGCGGCCGAACGCCCCCCACGTCAGCATCGCCAGCGCGAGCATCAGCCCCGCCACCAGCGGCGCCTGGTGCAGCGCGAACTCGCCGAAGGACACCTTGGACAGCTGCCACAGGAACAGGTTCTGCGGATTGCCGATGGGCGTCAGCGCGGAGCCGGCGTTGACGGCCAGCGCCTCGAACACGATGAGCCGCGTGGCGGGCAGCTCGGTCAGCCGGCACACACCCAGCGTCAGCGGCACCACGACGAACAGCGCCACGTCGTTGGTCAGCACCATGGACAGCACTGCGGCCGCGAGCACGAGGCTGAGCGCGATGGCGCGCTCGCTCGGCATCGCCTGCACCAGCCGCAGGCCCAGCCGCTGCAGCACGCCGCTGAGTTCCAGTCCCTTGGTGAGCAGCAGCAGCCCCGTCAGCGCGGCGAGCGTGCCGCCGTCGATCAGCGACGGATAGGACGAGACGGGGGCCGGCGACACCCCCGCCAACACCACCAGGCCGGCCAGCAGGATCAGGAAGAAGCGGTCGCGGGCCAGCCCCCGCAGCACCCGCACCACGGCCTCGCTCAGCATGGCGTCGGGCCGCTCACAACGACAGCGGACCCAGCCGCTCGATGCGCTGGGTGGACCAGGCGTCGCCGCGCGCGAGGTGGGCCAAGGCCGGCGCAATCTCCAGCAGCGGCCGCAGCACGAAGGCACGCTCGCCCAGCCTTGGGTGGGGCAGCGTCAGCCGTGGCGTGTCCATGACGACGTCGCCATGCAGCAGCAGGTCCAGATCCAGCGTGCGCGGCGCGTTGCGGTAGGGGCGCTCGCGGGCATGGGCCTGTTCGATGGCCTGCAACGCGTCCAGCAGCGCCAGCGGCGCCAGCTCGGTGTCCAGCGCCGCGACGGCGTTCAGGAAGTCCGGCCCGCTGGCCTCCACCGGCGCGCTGCGCCAGGCACTGGACAGCGCCACCACCCGGGTGTCGGGCAGCGCGGCCAGGTGCAGGGCGGCCTGCGTCAGCGTGGCGCCCAGGTCGTCGCCCAGGTTGGCACCCAGCCCGACATAGGCGCGATGCGCGCGCGAACTCACTCGGCGGCAGGCGCCGGTGCGGCCGCGCCCTCCCCGCCACCGCCGGGCTTGCGGCGACGGCGGCGGCGCTTCTTGGCCGGCGCGTCGGCAGCGACCTCGGCGTCGTCATCGGCCGCCGCGGCGGCCGGCGAGTCGGCCGAGGCGGCCGGGCGCGGCGCCCGCACGGCGCGGGGCGCCTTCTGCTGCGCGGCGCGGGCATCGGCCAGCAGGGCCTCGCGCTCGTCGTCGCTGCCCAGCGCGAAGTCCTCCCACCAGTCGGCCAGCGCCGGGTCGATCTCGCCGGCGTCGGCGCGCAGGCGCAGGAAGTCAAAGCCGGCGCGGTAGCGCGGCTGCTCGATGAGGCTGAACACGCCCGAGCCGGTGCGGCGCTCGAAGCGGGTCTGCATCATCCAGATCTCGCGCATGTCCGCGGCCAGCTTGCCGCGGCCGGAGATGTCGCCGATGCGGGCATCGAAGACCGCGT
>JAYSCT010000183.1:0-7121 GCA_041914785.1 Roseateles sp. | reverse complement strand
GGCGTCGGCCTGCCCTACGGCTGCAAGGACGGCGCCTGCGGCTCCTGCAAGAGCAAGCTGCTGGAAGGCGCCATCATCCACGGCAACCACCAGTCCAAGGCGCTGTCGGCCGAGGAAGAAGCCGCCGGCTTCGTGCTGACCTGCTGCGCCCGCCCGCAGACCGACTGCACGCTCGAGGCCCGCACGGTGCCCGGCGCCGGCGAGTTTCCGGTGCTGAAACTGCCCACGCGCGTGGCCGCGATGACGCGCCCCGCGCCCGACGTCGCCGTGCTGGTCATGCAGCTGGCGGCCAACCAGAACTTCCAGTTCCGCGCCGGCCAGTACGTCGAGTTCATCCTGCGCGACGGTGCGCGCCGCAGCTACTCGATGGCCAACGCGCCGCATTCGCTGCCGGGCCAGATCGAGCTGCACATCCGCCACATGCCCGGCGGCAAGTTCACCGACCATGTCTTCGGCGCACTGAAGGAGAAGGACATCCTGCGCATGGAGGGCCCGTTCGGCAGCTTCTTCCTGCGCGAGGACAGTGACAAGCCCATCGTGTTGCTGGCCAGCGGCACGGGCTTCGCGCCCATCAAGGCCATCATCGAGCGCGCCCGCCACATCGGCTCCACCCGCCCCATGGTGCTGTACTGGGGCGCCCGCAAGCAGGCCGACCTGTACCTGAGCGACTGGGTGGCCCAGCAGGCTGCCGAGTGGCCCGTGCTGAGCTATGTGCCGGTGCTGTCCGAGCCCGACGCGGGCTGGGCGGGCCGCACCGGCTTCGTCCACCGGGCCGTCATGCAGGACCTGCCAGACCTGTCCGGCCACCAAGTCTACGCCTGCGGCGCGCCCATCATGGTGGACTCGGCGCACAAGGATTTCGTCGCGCAATGCCAGCTGCCGGACGGCGAGTTCTACGCCGACGCGTTCACGTCAGAAGCGGACAAGCACTAGATGTTCGAGCCGCCCTGGACCGACCCCGCCGACCTCGTCGGCGCCTTGAAGCGTGAGGGCGAGGTCGTGCTCGCGCCGCAGGCGCTGGGCACGCTGGGCGTGTCCGCCGCCGAGCTGGACACCCTCAAGCCGTGCTGGGACGACCTGCCGCCCGATGGCTACCTGAAGGACGGCGGCCGCTACCGCTTCCGCCGGCACGGCTGCTTTGTCGCCGACGGCGACACGCTGACGCTCGCTCCGCATCGCGCCCACTGGCAGCCGCTGGACTACAACGCGCTGCACGGCGGCATTCAGCGCTGGTATGTGCCGCTGGCGCAGGAGATGGTGGCGTCGCCCGCCTGGACCGCGCTGCTGCTGGGCCTGGCCCGCGTGGCCTCGGCGCTGAAGGGCGAACAGCCCTGGTTCATCGAGGCGCATCCGTTCCGCATCGACACCAGCGACGGCATCGGCCGCCCCACGCCCGAGGGCGCGCACCGCGACGGCGTGGACCTGGTGGCCGTGCTGCTGGTGGGCCGGCACGAGATCAAGGGCGGCGAATCGCGCGTGTTCCAGGCCGACGGCCCCGCCGGCCAGCGCTTCACGATGACGCAGCCGTGGACGCTGCTGCTGCTGGACGACGAGCGCGTCATCCACGAGACCACGCCCATCCAGCCGCTGACGCCCGGCGAGCGCGGCTGGCGCGACACGCTGGTGCTGACGCTGCGCCGCGGCGGGTTCCAGGGCCCCTGACGGCCGCGTCGATACACTGTGCAGCGGCCACGCCAAAAGCGTGGCCGTTCTTCTTTCACTGCCGCGCCAAAAGCGCCTGACCGTCATGACCCCCACTTCCCTCTTCGGCCTGCCCGACCAGGCCGCCCACGAGCGCGTGCTGCTGGCCACCGACCCGGCCACCGGCCTGAAGGCCATCCTCGCCGTGCACAGCACCGCGCGCGGCCCCGCCTTCGGTGGCTGCCGCCTGTGGCACTACGACTCCGAAGCCGCCGCGCTCAACGACGCGCTGCGCCTGTCGCAAGGCATGAGCCTGAAGAACGCGCTGGCCGACCTGCCCTTCGGCGGCGGCAAGGCTGTCATCCTGAAGCCGCAGGGCGAGTTCGACCGCCCCGCCCTCTTCGCCGCCTTCGGCCGCGCCGTGCAGTCGCTGAACGGCGCCTACATCACCGCCGAGGACGTCGGCACGACGACCGCCGACATGCGCGGCCTGCAGGCCGTCACGCCGTTCGTCAGCGGCATCCCGCGCGACGGCGCGTTCGGCGGCGACCCCAGCCCCAAGACGGCCTGGGGCGTGTTCGTGTCCATCCGCGCCGGCGCGCGCCTCGTGCTGGGCCGAGAGTCGCTGGACGGCGTGCGCGTCGCGCTGCAGGGCCTGGGCGCGGTGGGCTGGCACCTGGCCGAGTTCCTGCATCAGGCCGGCGCCCGGCTCGTGGTGGCCGACGTCGATGCGGCCAAGGTGCAGCGCGCCGTGGAGCACTTCGGTGCGACGGCCGTGCATGTGGGCGAGATCCTGGCCGCCGACGTCGACGTGCTGGCGCCCTGCGCGCTGGGCGCATCGCTGAACGAGCAGACCGTGCCCGTCGTGCGTGCCCGCCTGATTGCCGGCGCGGCCAACAACCAGCTCGCCACGCCGGCCGATGGCGACGCGCTGCAGGCCCGCGGCATCTGCTACCTGCCCGACTACCTGGTGAACGCCGGCGGCATCATCAGCGTGGCGCGCGAGTACCGCGGCGAAGGCGAAGAGGCGACCGTGATGGCCGAGGTCAGCAAGATCGCCGAGCGCGTGGAAGAGCTGCTGCAACGCGTGCAGCGGGCCGACTCCACGCCCGCCCGCGTGGCCGACGACTGGGCCCGCGCCAAGCTCGTCCGCCCGGCGCCGTAAGGGCCGCCACGGGCCGGGCGGCACCGCCCGGCCCACTCTAGAGAGCTCTCTCCAGTCCAGGGTTTGTCTTGTCCTCGGCGTGACATCGACGCTGCGCAAAATGCGCCGGTTACGCACGATTACGGAGACAAATCCATGACAAGAAACGAACGCGCCGCGGGCGCGCTGCGCCCGCTGCTGGCCGCCATCGCGCTGCTGCCGCTGGCCTTCTCGGCGCAGGCCGCGGGCTACCGCTTCGGCACGCAGAGCGCCGCCGCCGAAGGCACCGCCAACGCCAACGCCGCCGAGTCGGCCGATGCCAGCACGCTGTTCGCCAACCCGGCAGGCATCACGAGGCTGTCGGGCTGGAACGTGTCCGGCGTGCTGGACTACCTGGACGCCAAGGCCCGCTTCACCGACCAGGGCTCCACCATCGCGCTGCCCGGCTCCGGCCTGCAGCCGCGCGCCACCGCCACCGTGGGCGACACGGTGGACTTCACGAAGCCGGCCGTCGTGCCGCACCTGTACGCCACCTACCGCGCGTCGGACAACCTGGCCTATGGCGTCGCGTTCTTCGTCCCCTGGGGCACCAAGCTGGACTACCGGCCTGACTGGGGCGGCCGCTACAACCTGCAGAAGGTGGAGCTGAAGTCCTTCTCGCTGAACCCCAACGTCGCGTGGAAGCTGTCGCCCGAGCTGTCGCTCGCCGGCGGCGTGAACCTGCAGTACATGGAAGGCAAGCTGCGTCGCGCGGTGCCCTACGGCTCGGCCTACGCCAAGGGCCTGCTGGCTGCCGCGCAGCAGGCCGCGGCCGGCGGCGCGCCGGCGTTGGCGCTGCAGCTGCAGCAGCAGGCCGCGCAGGTGTTCGGCAACCCGACGTTCGACGGCTCGGTCGCGATCAAGGGCAAGGACTGGGGGCTGGGCTTCAACCTCGCGCTGCTGTGGGAGCCGGTGGCCGGCACCCGCATCGGCGCGAGCTACCGCAGCAGCGTCAGCCACAAGCTCACCGGCAGCGCCGACTGGACGCAGCCGGGCACGCTGCCCGCCAACGTGCTGGCCGCCGTGACCGGCGCGCCTTACAGCGCATCCACGCTGGACCACAACGACTCCGACGCCAGCCTGTCCATCCGCACGCCGGAGTCGCTGTCGCTGCACGGCTTCCACCAGCTGACGCCCACCATCGCCGTCATGGCGGACGTGGGCTGGACGCGCGACTCGCGCCTGAAGCAGCTGCGCATCGATTTCGCCAACACCACGCCCGACTCCATCACGCCCGAGCACTGGAAGGACACCACCAAGGTGTCCGTCGGCGCGCAGTGGAAGGCGTTGCCCCAACTGCTGCTGCGCACCGGCTACAGCAAAGACCTGTCGCCCGTGCCGTCCAGCACGCGCAGCCCCGCGCTGCCGGACGCGCACCGCACCTGGCTGGCGCTGGGCGCCAACTGGGCGTTCAGCGACGCCGCCAGCGTCGACTTCTCCTTCGGCCATGTGAAGCTGAAGGACGCGGCCATGAACGCGACCGACGACGGCGAGGGCGAGACGCCCTGCAACTGCTCGTACGCCACCGCGCGCGGCAACTACACCACCAAGGCCACCATCCTCGGTGTCCAGTTCAACGTCAAGTACTGAGGGAGAAACCGCCATGGATCGCCGCAGTTTTCTCCGCCGCAGCGCCGCGCAAGCCGGGGCCCTGATCACCACCTCCACCGCGCTGTCCAGCCTTGTCGGCTGCGGCGGCGGTGGCGACGCGGGCACGCCCGTGGGCCCGCTGCCCGCCACCTTCCCCGGCAGCACGACGCCGCTGCCGGCCACGTCGGCCGCGTCGGGCGCCTACAAGTTCCCGCAGTCGGTCGCGTCGGGCGACCCCAAGCCCGACGGTGCCGTGCTGTGGGCCCGCGTGGTGCCCACGTCGGCCGATGACGTGGCCAGCGCCACCGGCGCCGGCAGCTTCACCGTCAAGCTGACCGTCAGCGCCGCGGCCGGCAATGCCGCGCTGCTGGGCACGACGACCGCGCTGACCGGCACCGCCGACGCCAGCGCCGACGTGCCCGTCTACGAGTTCTACGACCACACGCTGCGCCACCGCATCACGGGCCTGCAGCCGAACACGGTCTACTACTACCAGTTCACGGCCGGCGACAGCCGCTCGCGCGTGGGCCGCTTCAAGACGGCCCCGGCCGTGGACGCCGACAACAGCGCGCTGAACTTCGCCTTCATCTCCTGCCAGGACTGGAGCGTGAACCACTGGGCCGGCATGGACGCGCTGGCGCAGGAGAACATCGACTTCGTCGTCCACCTGGGCGACTACATCTACGAGGCCGTCGGCGCCGACTACCAGGCCGGCGGCGTCGAGAGCGCGCATGCCGCGCTGGCACTGCCCAACGGCACGGCCCTGCCCAGCGGCGGCGGCAAGTACGCGACGACGCTGGCGGACTACCGCTACCTCTACAAGCGCTACCGCACCGACCGCCGGCTGCAGAACCTGCACGAGCGCTTCGCCTTCGTCGCGATCTGGGACGACCACGAGTTCAGCGACGACTGCTGGGGCGACCGCAGCACCTACGACAACGGCACGTTCAACGCGACCACGCAGGTGGGCGACAACACGGTGCAGACCTCGCGCCGCCTGTCGGCCAACCAGGCCTGGTTCGAGAACATGCCGGCCGACATCAGCTTCACGCTCGACCCCGGCCAGGGCATCACCGGCATCCGCATCTACCGCGACCTGAAGTTCGGCAAGCTGATGCACCTCGTCATGACCGACGAGCGCCTGTACCGCGCCGACCACCTCATCCCTGAGGCGGCGCCCAACCCGCTGACCGGCGGCCAGGTGGGCAGCATCGGCGCGCGCTACATGGTGCCGCAGGCGACGCTGTCGTCGGTCGAGACCGCCAAGCTGACCGCCGGCGCCACGCTGACCGACCCGCTGGCCCTCGTCAGCGTGCTGGGCGGCGCGCAGCGCCAGTGGTGGGCGCAGACCATGACCACGTCCACCGCGCTGTGGAAGGTGTGGGGCAACGAGGTGTCGCTGCTGCGCATGGGCATCGACGGCGCCAAGATCCCGGCGGCGCCCGCCGCGTTCAAGACGAAGTTCGTGCTGAACGCCGACCAGTGGGACGGCTTCAACGCCGAGCGCAAGTACCTGATGGGGCAGCTGCTGAGCAAGGGCGTGAAGAACGTCGTGGCCGTCACGGGCGACATCCACGCGTTCTACGCCGGTGTCGTCATGGCCGACTACGACGCCGCAACGCCGGTGCCCGCGATGGTGGACCTCGTCACCGCCGGTGTGTCCAGCAACTCCAACTTCAGCTACTTCTACGGCGCGGCCACGCAGCCGGCCTTCGCGCCGCTGAAGCCGCTGGTGGCCACCAGCGAGGCCGAGGCCGAGGCCATCGCCATCCAGATGCTGAGTGCGGCCATCGCGCTCGGTGCCGGCGTGACGGACCTGACCAACACCGCGGCCATCACCGCCGCGGTGCAGGCCGCCATCGTCGGCGGTGTCATCCCCGCCGCGGCCGTCTCGGCAACGCCGGGCCTGTCGACGGCCGTCATCAACACCTTCGACGAGACCCAGGCCGGCACCATGGGCAGCATCGTCGCCAGCACCATCGCCGGCCTCGCCGGTGCCAGCAAGTCGGTCGCGGCGATGACGCTGTACGGCCTGATCCGCGGCAGGCTGGCCACGGCGCTGGGCATCCCGGCCGGGTCCGTGCCGGCGGCCGAGATCGTCAAGCGCCTGAACCCGTTCGCCGACTCGACGACGGCCGTCGCGCCGCCGGTCAACAACCCGTGGATCAAGCATGTCGACAGCGACGCGCAGGGCTACGCGGTCGTGTCGCTCAGCAAGACCGAACTGCTGTGCGACTTCAAGAAGGTCGCCCGCCAGGCCGGCGGCGTGGCGCCGGCCACACCGGTGGCCAGCGTCAAGCGCGTGCGCGTGGCGGCCGGCGTGACGGACGTGACCGTCGTCTGAGCGTCGACACCACCAAGCAAAACGCCCGGCAGTGCCGGGCGTTTTTTGTGTGGTGCGCGCTGCGCTCACTCGCCGAGGTAGGCGGCCCGCACCTTCGGGTCATTGAGCAATGCGCGGCCTTCGCCGTCCATCGTCACCTCGCCGGACTCCATCACATAGCCCCGGTTGGCCAGCTCCAGCGCACGGCTGGCGTTCTGCTCGACGAGCAGCACGGTCACGCCCTGCTGGTGGATGTCGTTCACGACCTCGAAGATCTTGTCCACCATGATGGGCGACAGGCCCATAGACGGCTCATCCAGCAGCAGCACCTTGGGCCGGGCCATCAGCGCGCGGCCCATGGCCAGCATCTGCTGCTCGCCGCCG
>JAYSCT010000182.1:0-7256 GCA_041914785.1 Roseateles sp. | reverse complement strand
CGGCCCCGAAGCCCGCGAGCGCAGCTCGCCTCGTCAACTGACTCACGACGACTGTCCGAGCAGAGCGTAGCGGCGCGAGTTCGGCGTGGGGCTTCGGGGCTGGCGTTGCTCGGGCACCCGAGCGCAGCGAGGGCGGTGCGGTCGGGGGGAGCTCTTTGCCTACTTTCTGGCGGTCCAGAAAGTAGGTCGCCCGCCGGGGCGAAATCCCGGCAACACGGATGGCGGGTGGCGGCTGCGGCTTAGGCGACGCGACGCCGGCGCACCCCAGCCACCCCCACACCAGCCAACGCGGCCAACGCCAACGACCCTGGCTCCGCAATCGTGAACGCCCTCACGCTGTCGATGGCCGGCGCGCTGTAGCCGCTGTTGTCGCTGGCGCTGTCGAACGCGTAGACCCGCACTTCGCTGAAGCCCGCCGCGTCGCTGAGCCCCAGCACGTCGCCGATGCCGGCCGCGCCCAGCGACACCTTGCCGCTGCCGGTCAGCACGCCGTCCAGCCAGGTCTGCCACAGCACGTTGATGGCGAGGTAGCCGGAGTCCACCGCGAACTCGATGCCGTGGAGCCGGGCGCCCAGGCTGCGGATGGACAGGTAGGCGTTGGTGCCCGCCGTGGCGAAGTAGTTGCCGGAGAAGGCTTCGCTGTAGGGCTGGCCGGGCGCTGCCACGCAGTCCACGCCGGCATAGCCGCAGCCCCCGTTGTCGTTGGCCAGGCCGGTGTGCGTGAATTCCAGGCCGCCTTCGACCCAGGGGCTGTCGAATTGGGTGTTGGCCTCGAAGTCGGCCGCGTAGGTCAGGTGCGTGGCACCGGGCGTGGCGCTGCCGGCGCCGGTGGTCTGCACGACGGCGGCCATCGTGGGTGCTGCGATCAGCGTGGCCAGCAGGGGAATGAACTTCTTGTGGTTCATGACTTGTTCTTTCAGTTCGCTGAAACGAGGTCGATGGCGTCGAACGACAGCGCCGGGCTCAGGAAGCCCGCGCCGGCCGTGCCGCTGACGGTGTTGATGGTCAGCACGTTGGTGCCGACGACCAGCTGTGCCGCCGGGATGTCGAACGTGTACGTGCGGTTGAAGCCGCGGTAGGTGCCCACCGTCAGGTTGCGCGACACCTTGGGTGGTGCGGCCGGGATGCCGGAGGCCCAGCTGTTGACGGTGACCTGCGGTCGCGCGCCGGCGAAGTCGGCCGACACGCCCAGCCGCAGCCGCAGGGGTGCCGTGTTCTGGCCGCGCCTGAGCGTGAAGCGCACCTGCAGGCCGTTGTTGACGTCCTTCCACTGGTAGGCGGGCCATTGCGTGGCCGGGTTGGACTGGCCGACGACGAAGGGCGCCACGTTCCACGACGCCATGCGCACGTCGCTGGGGTGCATGAAGGTCAGCTTGTCGCCGTTGATGAACTCCTGCGGCGTGCCGTCCCAATGGCCGATGCGCCACAGCGCCGGTGTGGTCTCGGGGTCGGCGGTGATGGCGACGGAGTTCAGCGCATAGTTCGCGTTGGCTGTCACCGTCACCGAGCCGGTCTGCACGGCCAGCTCGCCCTTGTAGACCGTCATCGTGTAGGTGCCCGGCAGCATGCCGGTGGCCGTGAAGTGGCCGTCCACCGGGTCGGCGTCGGCCCAGTACTGCGCCTGCGCGTTGGCGAAGCCCACGGTGTAGGGCAGGCCGGCGATGCGGCCCGTCAGCCCCGCGCCACTGACCGAGCCGCGGCCCACCGGCGGCACGTAGCCCAGCAGGCCCACCTGTCCATACCAGCTGGTGTCGGGCCGGGCGGTCGGCGGGCTGCCGTCGTTGAAGATCATCGTGTACGTGTTCAGCACGCCCATGCGGAAGGGTTCCGTCTGGGCCTCGCCGTAGTTGACGATGTAGGTCAGCTCGTTGTTCGTGCCGGTGATCTGCTGCAGCAGGCTGCGGTAGAAGGGGCCGCCGGAGCCGCCCTCGTTGTTGTCGCGCCAGAACCAGATGCCCACGCCCGGGCCGCTGCCGCCGACGAACTCCCAGTCCTTCAGGCGGCGGTTGGCGTAGTGCTTGGAGCGGGTCTGGCCGTAGCGGGCGTCCGTGCTCGGGAAGCCGAACACGTCGCTGGCCTCGATGGCGCCGCCGGTGCCGCGCAGGTCCTCGGCCCAGAAACTCTCGCCGCCGTAGTTGAGCAGGCCGCCAGCCGCTTGGGCCGGCCCGCCGTTGGGCAGTTTCGCGACGGGGATGCGTGCGATGAAGCGCACCAGGCCGTGCACGTCGGGCTGTTCGGTGAAGTGCGTGCCCATGTGGATGTTGGACTCGCCGCGCCGGACCACGTAGTAGTGCGTCAGCACGCCGCCCTTGGTGCTGGTGCTGGTCAGCGTGACGCGGATGTAGTCGCTCGCGTTGACGACGCCGCCGTTGGCTGTGGACGCCGGCGTCACGGTGCCGTTGGCGCTGACCGCCTCGACCTTCAGGCCCACGGCGCTGACGCCGTTGTAGAGCCAGTCGGCCCCCGAGTTCAGCTGCGTGCCGCGCGACGGGTCGGCGTACTCCACGCCCTTGTAGACCATGCTGGAGAGGTCGCCGATCGCGGTCGTGCTGCTGGCATCCCAGCCCCGCACCTTGAAGACCAGGCCGCCATCGGTGTCGATGACGTACTGCGGCCGCGCCGGGTTGTTGTTGTCGTGGACGGTGGTGATGCTGAACGCGGCCAGCGCCGCGGGCGCGAGGGTCGCGGCGAGCACGCCGGCGGCCAGCCTGCGCGCCCATGGCGGGCGCGTGCATGTCGGGGTCATGAGGTCTCCAGTTATGTGTCTTGGTTCACGGCATGCAGCGCTTGCTGCGCCCGTGGCGGCGGACTCTATGGAGACCTGACCCCCCTGTGGAGTCAAGCGCGTGAGCGTTTCATCGCGGTACGGCGTTCACGCGGCCTCGCTATATCAAGGCGTGATCGCGGTAGCGCTCCCCGCGTGGAATTCGCAATGGCTTGGCGCGTCAGCGCAGCAGTGCCTGGTAGGTCAGGTTGCGCACGCGCAGGGCCAGCGTGGAGTTGCCAGCCGGGCGCAGCTGCGTCATCAGCAGGATGACGAGGCGCTCCTTCGGGTCCACCGTGTACTGCGGGAAGTAGGCGCTGCCCCAGCCGAACGCGCCTTCGCTGCCCAGCTCCTTGAAGCCGCCCGCCTTCACGTTGACCCAGAAGCCCAGGCCGAAGCCGTCGGCGTCGCCGCGCGATTTGTCGGCGAGGTGGTCAGCCGTCATCAGCTCGACGGTCTTGGGCGAGAGGATGCGCTGGCCGTCCAGCTGCCCCTTGTTCAGCAGCATCTGCAGGAAGCGCGTGTAGTCGCCTGCCGTGCTCACCATGCCGGCGCCGCCGGACAGCAGCTTGCGCGGGCCGTTGACGAAGTCGCTCTTCGCCGACGTCTCGAACAGCTTGAGCTGGCCACCCTCCAGGCCGTAGACATTGGCCAGCCGCGCCACCTTCTCGGGCGGCACGGCAAAGCCGGTGTCGGGCATGCGCAGCGGGTCGGTGATGCGCTGCTTGATGAACTGGTCCAGCGGCTGGCCGGAGACGACCTCCACCAGCCGGCCCAGCACGTCGGTCGCGTAGCCGTAGATGAACTGCTCGCCCGGCTGGCTCTGCAGCGGCAGCGCGGCGAAGCGGTCGGTCCATTGGGCCAGGGTCTCGTCGTTGCCGACGAGGTACCAGTCCTTCATGCCGGCCGCGTCATAGGCGGCCTTGGCTGGGCCCGGGCCGTAGCTCATGCCGGCGGTGTGCGTCAGCAGGTCGTGGATGGTCAGCGGGCGGCGGGCCTTCTCGGTGCCGCCGCCGGGCAGCGCGACCTGCGCGTTGGCGAACGCCGGCAGGTAGCGCGCCACCGGGTCCTTCAGCAGGAAGCGGCCCTCCTCGTACAGGATCATGGCCGCCACCGTCGTCAGCGCCTTGGTCATGGACGCGATGCGGAAGATCGTGTCCGTGCGCATGGGCTGGGCGTTCTCGACGTCCCGCAGGCCGTAGGCCTTGAAGATGACGGGCTGGCCATCGCGCAGCACGGCCATCACGCCGCCGGCGAGCTGCTTCGCGGCGATCTGCTCGTCGATGGCGGCGTCCAGCCGCTTCAGCCGCGCGGGCGAGAAGCCTTGCGCCGTGAGGGCTTCCGCGCGCGGCGCGGCGACGGTGACGGGCGCGTGGGTCAGCGTGGCGCAGGCCAGCGCCAAGGCAAGCAGGTGGACTTTCATCAGTCGCCGAGAGGTCGGAGTTGGGTGAAGCCAGGGCTGACCGCGACGCGGAACTGCTCGGCCGGTTGAGGCTGTGTCGGCGAGAGCATGCCGAGGTCGTCCCGCAACTGTTCCGCCACCGGCAGCCGGGCTTCCCGCAGGCCCAGCGCCACCAGCCGGGCCAGCTGCATGGCGCCGTAGTTGTTGTGGTGCGTGTTGTCGAGCTTGCCGTTGTTCAGCGGATGCATGGCCTGGGACCGCTCGGGGCCCAGCGTGGCGTAGAGCTGTTGGCTCATGCGATTGAGGTCGATGAAAGCCAGCTTCATGTCGCTGGCGACGGCGCGTGCGGCCTCGGCGTATTCGGTCAGGCTGGGCTTGAGCTTGCCCGTGGCCGCGTCGAAGTTGCGTCGCTCCATCGACGACACGACGACCGGCACGCCGCCGCGCGCCAGGATGCGTTCGGCGTGCGTGCGCAGCTCGGCCTTGTAGGTGTCGGCGTTGCCGCTGCCGTCCTTCTGCTGCTTCTGGTCGTTGTGGCCGAACTGCAGCAGCACCGTGTCGCCGGGCTGCAGCGTGGACAGGATCTTGTCGATGCGCCGGCGCGCCAGCGAGTCGCGGAAGGTCTCGCCCGACTCGGCGTGGTTGGACACGGCCACCGTCGGCTTGAACAGGCTGGTGAGCATCTGGCCCCAGCTGGCGTAGGGCTCGCCGGACTGGTCGGCCACCGTGGAGTCGCCCAGCAGGTAGATGGTGGGCACGGAGACGGGCTCGATGGCCAGGCGGCGCAGCGCCGGCTGGGTGCCGTTGAGTTCCAGCGTCAGCCGGCGGTCCCAGGCCCAGGCCTCGCTGGCGATCTCGCGCTCCTTCAGCTTCACGCGGCCCGCTTCCACGCCGGGTGCTGCGGCGATGTTGGCGGTGCGCACGTTGACGATGAACGTGCGCGTCTCGCTGGCGCCGGCGGGCAGCTTGACGCTGTCCAGCTGCAGGCGGCGCAGCTCGGCCTTGATCGTCGTGTCGCTGGCGGCGGCGCCACCCAGCGTGGCGGTGACGCGATAGTTGCCTTCGGGCAGGTCCATTGAGAAGAAGAAGGGCAGGCCTGCCGCGTTGCGCGCCTCGCTGGCCTCGAAGCCGTGGCCGCGCTCGCGGCTGTAGGCGGTGTCGGCCTGGACCGCCACGTCACCCGGGGCCGGCTGGCCGTCGAAGTTGAAGCGCAGCGTGTCGGCCGCCCAGGCGGGCGTGGCCAGCAGGCTGGCGGCGAGGAGCAGGAACTTCATGGTGGTCGTCGGCTCAGGAGCGTGCAGGGTGGTTCTGCGGCATGTGCAGCGTCGAGTCGGCCGCGTGGCCGCTGCCGCGGCCCCACAGCTGGTCGTAGCGCCAGCCGGTCAGGTCCTCGACGATGCGGCCGCTCTCGGGTGTCTCGGGTTCGGTGGCGCCGTTGCGCAGGCGCTCCACCTCGTTCACCAGCACGGCATGCGTGTTGGCGTTGAGGCGGAAGCTCCACGATGCGAGCGCGCCCAGCACCAGCATCAGCAGCGGGCCGCCCACCATCAGCGCGGTGACGGTCTGGATGGCCTCGGGGCTCTGCACGACGACCTCGCCCGGCTTGGTGCGGATGTAGCCGCCCAGGTCGATGATCCAGCCGCTGGCCATGATGGCACCGCTCTGCGCGAGCTTGCGCACCAGCGTCATGACGCCGGCAAAGATGCCCTCGCGGCGCTGGCCGGTGACGGCCTCGTCGACGTCCGGCAGGTAGTTGTAGACCGACCAGGGCACGAAGTTCAGCGTGCCGCGGCCCAGGCCCGCGAGGATGATGGGCACGAACAGCCAGAACACGAGGCTCAGCGAGAACCCGGGCTGCGCCGGATTCAGCGCCCCGAACAGGTTGGTGCCCAGTGCCTTGAAGCTGTCGGCGAAGCCCTCGGGGCGTGCCAGGTAGAACACCAGGTACAGCATCAGTGCCGCGCCGAACATCGAGGCCGCCAGCCGGTAGGCCAGCACGGGGCCGGTACGGATGACGATCTGGATGGCCACCATGACGGACACCAACTGGGCCACGTACATGACCGTCATCAGCTGCGAGATGGCCAGCGTGGCCCCCATCAGCACGGTGGCCACGAAGAAGGCGAAGGCGCTGTTGAAGATGTCCTGCGACAGGTAGCCGCCCAGGTAGATGGACAGGTGCTGGCGGAAGGCGCGAATCTTCAGCGTCGAGAACAAGTCGCGGAACATCTTCACCGGGATCAGCAGCGCGGCCTTCAGCGTGACGCCGCCGTAGGTCTGCGACAGGACGGCCTGCTCGCGCGTGCCGTAGGGGCGCTCCCAGCTCGTCAGCACGACGATGGTGACGACCACCGAGAACGCGACGCCGAAGATGGCCGCCATCCAGAAGAAGGTGTCGGGCGAGTCCTTGCCGCCGAACTGGTTGATCAGCAGCGTGGGCAGGTAGGAGGCCAGGATGGCCGAGCCCTGCGCAATGATCATGCGCGCGCCGGCGAACTTGGCCTTGGCGCGATAGTCCTTGGTCATCTCGGCCGCCAGCGTTTCCCAGGGGATGAGAAACATCGTGTAGAGCAGCTCGAAGAAGATGAACGCGAGCAGGTAGTAGGTGAACGTGTGCCCGGTGCGGAAGATCAGCGCGAAGCTGGGCAGCAGCGGGATGGTGATGAGCAGGAAGACCTTGCGCCGCCCGATCTTGCGGCCCACCCAGGTGTGGCGCAGGTTGTCGGACACGTAGCCGATCAGCGGGCAGGTGATGGCTTCGAGCAGTCTGGGCAGGCCGAGGATCAGGCCCGCTTCGACGGCGCTGAGGCCGCAGAAGGTGGTGAAGAAATAGAACAGCCAGCCGGTGATGACGGCCTGGGCGCCGGCGCCGAGCACGTCGCCCGAGCCCCAGCCCCAGTAGTTGATCCAGGTGGGTTCTTTGGCGGCGGGGTGGAGGTTCTTCGTGATCATGTCTCGGGCGCGTGACGCGCTTGTCTCGTGGCGCTGGCGTACTGCAGCGTGTGGTGCCGGGATTTCGCCCCGGCGGGCGAGCGGCGGTGTTGGGGGCGCCAAAAAATCAAAAAAAATAACCCCCCCCCCCCCCCCCCC
>JAYSCT010000181.1:0-7271 GCA_041914785.1 Roseateles sp. | reverse complement strand
GCGCCAACGTGTTCCACGCCGGCGACGGCAACCTGCACCCGCTGATCCTGTTCGACGCCAACGACCCCGACCAGCTGCACCGCTGCGAACTCTTCGGCGCCGAGATCCTGGAGCGCAGCGTCGCTTTAGGCGGCACGGTGACCGGCGAACACGGCGTGGGCGTCGAGAAGCTCAACTCCATGTGCGTGCAGTTCAGCCCCGAGGAGCGCGGGCAGATGCTGGCGCTGAAAGCCGCCTTCGACCCGGCCGGCACGCTGAACCCCGGCAAGCAGATCCCGACGCTGGCCCGCTGCGCCGAGTACGGACGCATGCACGTCAGGCGCGGGCTGCTGGCCTTTCCCGAGCTGGAGCGGTTTTGAACCTGGCCGACCTACAAGCGCAAATCTGCGATGCGCGCAGCCCGCTGCGCATCACCGGTCACGGCAGCAAGGACTTCTACGGCGAGGCGCCCGTCGGCGAACCGCTGTCCACGCTCGAACTCAACGGCGTGACGGCCTACGAGCCCAGCGAGCTGTTCATCAGCGTGCTGGCCGGCACACCCGTCTTCGATGTCGAGGCGCTGCTGGCGCAGCACCACCAGCGCTTCGCGTTCGAGCCACCCCGGTTCAGCGGCCGCGGCACCATCGGCGGCATGGTCGCCGCGGGGCTGTCGGGCCCTGCCCGCGCGGCGCTGGGCTCGGTGCGCGACCACCTGCTGGGCGCGGTGCTCGTCAACGGCCGCGGCGAGCTGCTGAGCTTCGGCGGCACGGTCATGAAGAACGTGGCCGGCTTCGACGTCAGCCGCGTGCTGGCGGGCTCCATGGGGCAGCTGGGCCTCATCACCGAGGTGACGCTGAAGGTGATGCCGCTGCCGGCGGCCGTCACCACACTGCGCTTCGAGTTCGACCAGGCCGCCGCGCTGATGGCGATGAACCGCTGGGGCGGCGAGCCGCTGCCCATCGAGGCCAGCGCGTGGTGGGACGGCGCGCTGCTGCTGCGGCTGGCCGGCGCGCAGGCCGCCGTCGAGGCGGCTTGCGCCAAGCTGGGCGGCGATGTGATCCCGCCCGAGCTGGCCGGCGCCTTCTGGCTGGGCCTGCGCGACCAGCGCGACGAGTTCTTCGTCGGCGCCGAGCGCGCGGTGGCCGGTGGCGCGCGGCTGTGGCGGCTCAGCCTGCCCAGCACCGCGCCGGCGCTGAGCCTGCATGGCGAGCAGCTGGTCGAATGGGGCGGCGCGCAGCGCTGGGTCGTCACGCCGATGCCGCCGGCCGGCGTGCGCGAGGCCGCTGCAGCCGTGGGCGGCCACGCCACGCTGTTCCGCGCGCAGGACAAGGGCTGCGGCGTGTTCGCGCAGCTGGGCACGTCCCTTGCTGCGATCCACCGCCGCCTGAAGGCGTCGTTCGATCCGCACGGCGTCTTCAACCCCGGCCGCCTGTACCCCGATCTCTGAACCTGGACCCTGTCATGTCTCGATTGCATCCCCTCGCCGGGCAGCCGGCGCCCGCCGACACCCTCATCGACCTGGACGCGCTGCGCGAGGCCTACTTCTCGCGCCGGCCCGACCCGAGCAGCCCCGAGCAGCAGGTGTCGTTCGGCACCTCCGGCCACCGCGGCTCGTCGCTGGACGGCTCGTTCAACGAATGGCATGTGCTGGCCATCACGCAGGCCATCGTCGACCACCGCCGGCAGCAGGGCATCGCGGGCCCCCTGTTCCTGGGCGCCGACACGCATGCGCTGTCCGCGCCGGCCGTGGCCAGCGCGCTGGAGGTGCTGGCGGCCAACGGTGTCGACGTGATGCTGGCACCGGCCGGCCA
This sequence comes from Roseateles sp., assembly GCA_041914785.1. Lineage (GTDB taxonomy): Bacteria > Pseudomonadota > Gammaproteobacteria > Burkholderiales > Burkholderiaceae_C > Pelomonas. The sequence goes on along the minus strand of JAYSCT010000181.1, from coordinate 5,481 downwards.
GTACACGCCCACGCCGGCGGTGTCGCTGGCGATCCTCGAATACAACGTCGGCAAGACGGGCAGCGCGCGGGCGGACGGCATCGTCGTGACGCCGTCGCACAACCCGCCGCGCGACGGCGGCTTCAAGTACAACCCGCCGCACGGCGGCCCGGCCGACAGCGACATCACGTCCGGCATCCAGAAGGACGCCAACGCCTACCTGCAGCAGCTGCTGCAAGGCGTGCAGCGCCTGGACATCGACCGCGCGCTGAAGGCGGCAACGACGCACACGCACGACTACCAGGCCCAGTACGTCGCGGCGCTGGAGCATGTCATCGACTTCGACGCCATCCGCACCGCGGGCATCCGCATGGGCGTGGACCCGCTGGGCGGCGCCGGCGTGACCTACTGGCCGGCCATTGCCGACCGATACCGGCTGCCGCTGACGGTGGTCAGCGACGTCGTGGACGAGCGCTTCCCGTTCATGACGCTGGACTGGGACGGCAAGATCCGCATGGACCCGTCCTCGCCGTACGCGATGCGCCGCCTGACGGCGCTGCAGCACCAGTTCGACGTGGCCTTTGCCTGCGACACCGACCACGACCGCCACGGCATCGTCACGCCCAGCGGCGGGCTGATGCAGCCCAACAACTACCTCAGCGTCGCGGTGGACTACCTGTTCCGTCACCGCCCGGGCTGGGGCGCGGGCGCCGGCGTCGGCAAGACGGTGGTGACGACCGCGATGATCGAGCGCATCGCGCGCGGGCTGAACGTGGCGCTGTTCGACGCGCCGGTGGGCTTCAAGTGGTTCTCGCCGGGGCTGCTGGATGGCAGCCTGGGCCTGGGCTGCGAGGAGAGCGCGGGAGCGTCCTTCCTGCGCCGCGACGGCCGCGTGTGGACGACCGACAAGGACGGCATCGCCGCCGCGCTGCTGGCCGCCGAGATCACGGCCCGCACCGGCCAGGACCCCAGCCAGTACTTCAACGCGTTGACGGCCACGCACGGCACGCCGCACGCCGACCGCGTCGACGGCGCCGCCACACGTGCGCAGAAGGCACGATTGAGCAAGCTCACCGCGGCCGACGTGCAGGCCACGTCGCTGGCCGGCGAGGCGGTCGAGTCCGTCATCAGCGCGGCGCCGGCCAACGGCGCGGCCATCGGCGGCATCAAGGTGAGCACGGCCAACGGCTGGTTCGCCGCCCGGCCGTCGGGCACCGAGGACATCTACAAGGTCTACGCCGAGAGCTTCCGCGACGAGGCCCACCTGCAGGTGCTGCTGCAGGAGGCGCAGGACATCGTCAACAAGTCACTCGCCAGCTGATGCAGACCACGCTCGCGCCCGAGTTCGCCGGCACACCCGAGGGGGCCGAGGCCGAGGCCATCCTGCGCCGCTGCGTGCACTGCGGCTTCTGCACGGCCACCTGCCCGACCTACCAGCTGCTGGGCGACGAGCTGGACGGCCCGCGCGGCCGCATCTACCTCATCAAGCAGGTGCTGGAGGGCGCGGAGCCCACGCGCGAGACGCAGCTGCACCTGGACCGCTGCCTGACCTGCCGCAACTGCGAGACCACCTGCCCGTCGGGCGTGCAGTACGGCCATCTCGTGGACATCGGCCGGCGCGTCGTCGACGCCAAGGTCGAGCGGCCGGGCAGCGAGCGGCGCGTGCGCTGGCTGCTGAAGGAGGGGCTGACGTCGCCGCTGTTCAAGCCGGCGATGAAGCTGGGCCAGGCCTTGAGGCCGCTGGTGCCGGCGTCACTGCAGGACAAGGTGCCGGCGAGGCCGCCGGCGACGGCGCATGACTGGCCGACGCGCCAGCTCAACCGCAAGGTGCTGCTGCTGCTGGGCTGCGTGCAGCCGGCAATGGCGCCCAACATCAACAGCGCCACGGCGCGCGTGCTCGATGCCGCCGGCATCCAGACCGTGGTGGCCGACGCGGCAGGCTGCTGCGGTGCCATCCGCGAGCACCTCGGCGACCACGCCGGCGCGCTGGCCGACATGCGCCGCAACATCGACGCCTGGTGGCCGCTCGTGGCCGGCCCGGGCGAGCGCGTCGAGGCGCTGGTGATGAACGCGTCAGGCTGCGGCGTGACGGTGAAGGACTACGCCCACGCGCTGCGCGGCGACCCGGCCTACGCCGACAAGGCGCGCCGCATCAGCGAGGTCACGAAGGACCTCAGCGAGCTGCTGCCCGACCTGGTGCCGGCGCTGAAGAGCCGGCTGCACCGCGCCGGCGCCGGCCAGCGCCTGGCCTACCACCCGCCGTGCACGCTGCAGCACGGCCAGCAGCTCAAGGGCGGCGTGGAAGCGGCGCTGCGCGAGCTGGGGTTCGCGATCGACTGCGCGCCCACCGACAGCCACCTGTGCTGCGGCTCGGCCGGCACCTACTCGGTGCTGCAGCCCGAGCTGTCCAGGCAGCTGCGCGACCGCAAGCTCGCCGCGCTGGCGCCGCTGCAGGCGGAGCAGATCGTGTCGGCCAACGTCGGCTGCATCCAGCACCTGCAGAGCGGCACCACGCAGCCGGTGCGGCACTGGGTGGAGGTGCTGGACGACGCGCTGCGCGGCGTGGGCTGATGGCGCGCCGGTTCAGGCGCGCGCCCGGCGCGACAGTGCGCCGAGCAGGCCCAGGCCGCCCAGCAGCATCAGCAGCGAGGCGGGCTCGGGCACCGGGGCGGCGTTCAGGTACTGGAAGCCGCTGTCGCTGGCCGCCGACAGCCGGCCCAGCGCGAGCGGCGTGCCGTCCGCCAGCCGGGCGCCCGTGACGCCGGCCCACTGCAGGCCGGGCGTGAAATCCGCGCTGGCCGCCGTGGCGCCGTTCACCACCCAGCTGCAGTTGTCGCAGCCGGCGCCGCCGTGCCCGTTGGCATTGATGCTGGCCCACATGCGCAGTTGCTCGCTGTTGCCCAGCACGACGAAGGCGCTGGCGTGGACGATGCCGAACTCGAACGAGTTCTGGAAGACGCTGCCGTCGCCGTTGAGGCTGTAGAAGCGCTGGCCGGAGCCGAAGAGGCCGGCGCTGCCCACCTGAACCTGCCACTGGTAGTCCAGCCCGCCCCAGCCATAGCCGCCGACATAGTTCTGCGTCACGGCCGGCGCGCCGCCGATGAAGCGGAAGCTGAAGTCCACCCAGATGCCCGTGCCGTCGGCCACGCCGGCGGCCCGCCAGACGACGCCGTCGGTGAAGCTGCCGGTGGCGCTGGCGTTGCCCTGCGCATCCACGCTGACGCGGGTGCTGGTGGGGCGCGGGTCGACGTTGGTGGAGCCGCTGCCGCTGGCCGACAGCTGGACCAGGCCCGGCCTCACGCTGACGAAGGCCGAGCCGTCGCCCACCAGGTTGACGACGCTGCCCAGTTGCTCCGCGTGCGAGGACTGCGCGTTGACGAGCGGGGCGGTCTGGCTGCTCGTCAGCGTCGTCAGCGGCAGATCCTGCGAGGTCCAGGCGCCCCAGAACGGATTGGCGGTCCAGGCCGCGGTGTCCACGGTCGTCGTGGCCACGTAGGCGGCCTGGGCCGCCAGCGGGGCTGCGAGGCCCAGCAGCGCTGCGGCGAGGCGGCGGGCGGGGAAGGTCCTGGGCAGAGAAGTCATTCGGAACGCTCCGGTCAACACGGCGCGTTCACTGTAGGACGGCCCCGTCGGCGCCCGCCCGGCGCGCTTCACCTGTACGGGTGACGCACCCTGCGAACGTGGGGTCAGCGTCCGCTCAGGTCTTGAACGTCGACACCAGCTTCACGAGCGCATCGGCCTGGTGCCGCAGGCTCTCGGCGGCGGCGGCGCTTTCCTCCACGAGCGCGGCGTTCTGCTGCGTGGCCTGATCCATCAGCGAGATGGCCTCGCCGACCTGGGTGACGCCGGTGCTCTGCTCACGGCTGGCCGAGCTGATCTCGCGCACGATCTGTGCGACACGGTCGATGGCGGACACGACCTGCTGCATGGTCTCGCCGGCGCGGTTCACGAGGGCCGATCCCTGCTCCACGCGTTCGACGCTGTCGCCGATCAGCGTCTTGATCTCCTTGGCGGCTTCGGCGCTGCGCTGCGCCAGCGTGCGCACCTCGCCGGCCACGACGGCAAAGCCACGGCCCTGCTCGCCGGCCCGCGCGGCCTCCACCGCGGCGTTCAGCGCCAGGATGTTGGTCTGGAACGCGATGCCGTCGATGGTGCCGATGATGTCGGCGATGCGGCGCGAGCTCTCCTCGATGCCGCGCATGCGCTGCACGGCCTCGCCGACGACGCTGCCCCCCTGGCGCGCGATCTCGGTGGCGTCGGCAGCCAGCTGGTCGGCCTGGCCGGCGTTGTCGGCATTGAGCTTGACGGTGGCGGAGAGCTGCTCCATCGACGCCGCCGTCTGCTGGATGGCGCTGGCCTGCTGCTCGGTGCGGGCCGACAGGTCGCTGCTGCCCATCGCGATCTCGGCGCTGGCCGTGGACACCTCGTCGGCGTTGTTGCGCACCGAGCCCACCAGGTGGCGCAGCGACTGCTGCATGCTGGCCAGCGTCTGTGTCAGCTGAGCCGTCTCGTCCGCACCCTCGGAGCGGATGTCGCGCGACAGGTCGCCCTGGCCCACTTCCTCGGCCTCGTGGATGGCCGCGCGCAGCGGCCGCACGACGGAGCGCGTGATCAGCCACGCCGCGGCCACGCCCAGGCTCAGGCAGATGGCGCACAGCACCACCATCAGCACCTGCGTGTGCCGTGCGGCCTCCAGCACGCTGCGCGTCGAGTCGCGCACGCGCTCGCCCTGGTAGTCGGCCATGTCGGAGATGGCCTTCACGTAGGCGTCGGAGGCCGGGCGCATCTTGCTCTCCAGCACCTGCAGCGCCGCGTCGGTCTCGCCGGCCTTGAGCTGCGCGAACACGCCGTTGCGGATGTCCACGTAGGTCTTGCGCGAGCTGGCAATGGTGTCCAGCAAGGCCTTGCCCTGGTCGGTGTCTTCGGCCTTGGTGAGGCTTTCTTGCAGCTCGGTGATCTTGCCGCTGGTGGTCTTGATGACCGGCGAGAAGAACTCCGCCACCGGGCCCGAGCCGCCGGCGCGCGCGACGGCATCGGTGCGCGTCACGTTGAGCTGGGTCTGCGTGCGCCAGTCCTGCGCCACGTCCTGGCGGCGCTGCAGCTCGATGAGCAGGTCGATGTGCGGGCCCACCGTGGACATCTGCCGGTAGCTCAGCCCCACGGCCACCGCCAGCAGCAGCAGCACCAGCCCGAAGCCCAGCGCCAGCCGGGTGCCTATCCGCAGGGATTGCATGTTCATCACCGCCTCCTAAGTTGTCTGCGGGCGAGGTGGCCGGTGGCGCACCCTGCCGGTGCATTGACTCTAACCCTGAGACGACCCGCGGAGCACCAAGAAAAACACCGCCCGGATGGGCGGTGTTTCACGGAAGGCGCGGCGGCTTTACAGGCCGGCGGCAGCGCGCAGCGCTGCCGCCTTGTCCGTTCTCTCCCACGTGAACTCCGGCTCTTCGCGGCCGAAGTGGCCGTAGGCGGCGGTCTTGGAGTAGATCGGGCGCAGCAGGT
>JAYSCT010000180.1:0-7477 GCA_041914785.1 Roseateles sp. | reverse complement strand
CCACCGCCATGAAGGCGCCCGAGCCCAGCGAGATCTGGCCGCAGTAGCCCACCAGCACGTTGAGGCCCAGCGCGGCGAGGGACAGGATCAGGAAGGGGATGAAGATGGCGCGCAGCAGGTACTCGCTGGACACCATCGGCACGACGAGGAAAGCCACCGCGAGCAGCAGCGCCATGCCGATGCGGTCCTGCCGGATGGGCAGGATCTGGCTGTCCGCCGGGTAGGTGGTCTTGAACTGGCCGTTCTCTCTGTACAGCATGGTCAAGCCCCGCCCAGAAAGAAGACAAAGCCACAGAGGCACAGCGACACGGAGAGGCCGGGCATGGGCACTGCCTCTGTGCCTCCGTGCCTCTGTGGCTGTGCGGGATTGGTCTCAGACGCGATCAATGATCTTCTCCCCGAAGAGGCCCTGCGGCCTGACCAACAACACCACCAGCACCAGCACATAGCCGAACCAGTACTCGATGCCGCCGCCCAGCGCCGGACCAAGGTAGGCCTCTGACAGCTTCTCGCCCACACCAATCAGCAGCCCGCCGACGATGGCGCCCGGCACGCTGGTCAGCCCGCCGAGGATGACCACCGGCAGCGCCTTCAGCGCCACCAGCGACAGCGAGAACTGCACGCCCAGCTTGGAGCCCCAGATGATGCCGGCCACCAGCGCGGCGAAACCGGCCACCGACCACACGATGACCCAGATGCGGTTCAGCGGGATGCCGATCGACTGCGCCGCCTGGTGGTCGTCGGCCACCGCGCGCAGCGCGCGGCCGGTGGCGGTCTTCTGGAAGAACAGGCTCAGCGCGGCCACCAGCGCGGCGGCGATCAGCGCGGCGTAGACGTCTTCCTTGTTGACCAGCACGCCGCCCTGGAAGACGTTCTCGAACAGGAAGATCGGATCCTTGGGCATGCCCACGTCGATCTTGTAGATGTCGTTGCCGAACAGGCTCTGGCCCAGGCCGTCGAGGAAGTAGGTGATGCCCAGCGTGGCCATCAGCAGCGTGATGCCTTCCTGGTTGACGAGCCGGCCCAGCACCAGCTTCTCCACGAGCCAGGCCACCACCACCATCACCGCCATCGCGGCGGCGAAGGCGAGCAGGTTGCCGACCAGGCCGCTCTCGATGCCCAGCCCCTTGGGGATCCACTCGGAGAAGCGCGCCATCGCCAGCGCCGCGAACAGCACCATCGCGCCCTGCGCGAAGTTGAAGACGCCGCTGGCCTTGAAGATGAGCACGAAGCCCAGCGCGATCAGCGAATACAGCATGCCGGCCATCAGGCCGCCGATCAGCGTTTCGAGGAACGGTCCCATCACGCCACCTCCGCCTGCATCGCTGCCGCGGCCACGGCCGGCCCGGGCGCCTCGCCGCCGAGGTAGGCGCGGATGACGTCGGCGTTGCCGCGCACCTCGTCCGGCGTGCCGTCGCCGATCTTCTTGCCGTAGTCCAGCACCACCACGCGGTCCGAGATGTCCATGACGACGCCCATGTCGTGCTCGATCAGCACGATGGTCGTGCCGAACTCGTCGTTGACGTCGAGGATGAAGCGGCACATGTCCTGCTTCTCCTCCACGTTCATGCCGGCCATGGGCTCGTCCAGCAGCAGCAGGCTGGGCTCCATGGCCAGCGCCCGACCCAGGTCCACGCGCTTTTGCAGGCCGTAGGGCAGGCGGCCGACGGGCGTCTTGCGCCAGGCCTGGATTTCGAGGAAGTCGATGATGCGCTCCACCGCCGCGCGCTGCTCGGTCTCTTCCCGACGCGCGGGGCCAAGGTGCAGCGCCTGCCAGAACAGGCCGCGCCTCATGCGCAGGTTGCGGCCGGTCATGATGTTGTCCAGCACGCTCATGCCCTTGAACAGGGCCAGGTTCTGGAAGGTGCGGGCCACGCCCATCTCGGCCACCTGGCGCGGGCTCATGCCGCGGTAGGTCCTGCCGCGCAGCGTGACGGCGCCCTGCTGCGGCTGGTAGACGCCGTTGATGCAGTTCAGCATCGAGCTCTTGCCCGCGCCGTTGGGGCCGATGATGGCGCGGATCTCGTGCTCGCGGACGTCGAAGCTGATGTCCGTCAGCGCCTTCACGCCGCCGAAGGCCAGCGAGATGTTCTTCACGTCGAGGATGACGTCGCCGATGCGCTTGGTCATGCCGCCTGCCCCTTCACGGCCGGGAAGGTACGCGCCTCAACGATGCGCAGGTCCGCCGCCACCAGGGCCGTGCGGCCGTCCTCGAACTTCACCTGCGTCTCGATGTACTGCGACGCCTTGCCGTCGTACAGCGCGTCGATGAGCACGCCGTACTTGTCGGCGATGGCGCCGCGCCTCACCTTGCGCGTGCGCGTCAGCTCACCGTCGTCGGCATCCAGCTCCTTGTGCAGCACGAGGAAGCGGCTGATCTGGCTGCCGGCCAGCAGCTCGTCCTGCGCGAGGTCGGCATTGACCTTCTCCACGCACTCCAGCATCAGCTGGTAGACCTCGGCGCGCTGCGCCAGGTCGGTGTAGCCGGCGTAAGGCAGGTTGCGGCGCTCGGCCCAGTTGCCGACGGCCTCGAAGTCGATGTTGATGAAGGCGCAGACCTTCTCGCGGCGGTCGCCGAAGCACACCGCCTCCTTGATGTGCGGGAAGAACTTCAGCTTGTTCTCCACGTACTTGGGCGCAAACATCGCGCCGTCGAAGGCGCCGCCCTGCAGCCTGCCGACATCCTTGGCGCGGTCGATGATCTTCAGGTGGCCACCCGCCGTCAGGAAGCCGGCATCGCCGGTGTGGAACCAGCCATCCGCCGTCAGCGCCTCGGCCGTGGCCGCGTCGTTCTTGTAATAGCCCTTCAGCAGCCCCGGCGAGCGCACCAGCAACTCACCCTGCTCGGTGAGCTTGATTTCCACGCCTTCGATGGGCACGCCCACCGTGTCGGCGCGCGCCTCGTGGTCGGGCTGCAGGCAGACGAACACGGCCGTCTCGGTGGAGCCGTAGAGCTGCTTGAGGTTGATGCCGATGGAGCGGTAGAAGCTGAAGAGATCGGGCCCGATGGCCTCGCCCGCCGTGTAGGCCACCCGCACGCGCGAGAAGCCCAGCGTGTTGCGCAGCGGGCCGTAGATCAGCACATCGCCCAGCGCGTAGGCGAGGCGGTCCGGCAGGCTGACCGGCTGCTTGTCCATCAGGCGCGGGCCGACGCGGCGGGCCAGCGTCATGCAGCGGTCGAACAGCCAGCGCTTGGGTGCCGATGCGTCCTCCATGCGGATCATCACCGTCGTCAGCAGCCCCTCGAACACGCGCGGCGGCGCGAAGTAGTAGGTCGGCCCGACTTCCTTCAGGTCGATGCTGACGGTGCTCGCCGACTCCGGGCAGTTGACGACATAGCCGCAGGCCAGCCACTGCGCGAAGCTGAAGATGTTCTGGCCGATCCAGGCCGGCGGCAGATAGGCCAGCACTTCTTCTTCCGACGTCAGCTTGTCGAAGCGCTGGCCGGCCTGGGCGCGGTCGATCAGCGTCGCATGCGTGTGGATGACGCCCATGGGGTTGCCCGTCGTGCCGGACGTGAAGAACAGCGCCGCCACGTCGCCGGGCTGGCCGGCCGTCACCTCGCGCGCGAAGACGTCGGCCGGCGCCGCGCGGCCCTGCTCGATCAGCGCGTCCAGCGACGCCAGGCCCGGCTCGTCGTAGTGGCGCAGGCCGCGCGGGTCGTCGAACCAGATGTGCGCCAGCTGCGGGCACCGCTCGCGCAGCTCCAGCATCTTGTCGACCTGCTCCTGGTCCTCGACCACCGCGAACGCGACCTCGGCGTTGTTGATCGGGAAGACGAACTCCGCCGCGACGGCGTCCTGGTACAGCGGCACCGGCACGGCGCCCAGCGACTGCGCGGCCAGCATGCTGGCGTACAGCCGCGGCCGGTTCTCGCCGACGACGACCAGGTGCTGGCCGCGCTTCAGCCCCGCCACGGCCAGGCCCTGCGCCAGCTGCTTCACCAACGCGGCGAGCTGTGCCCAGGTCAGCGTCTGCCAGACGCCAAAGGCCTTTTCGCGCAACGCCGGCGCGTCGGGCCGGCGGGCCGCGTGGTCGAGCAAGAGCCGAGGAAAGGTCGTCAAGCCTGTCTCCAACGCGAGGGCTCAGGCCCCCGTCTGTGCGACCCATTCTGGTCAGTACTTTGACGCCCATCTGTCGGTACGACGACAATTTACGGGTCTTCACGGCCCAGACTTTCCCGCATGGCCTCAGCCGAGTCCGTTCCCCTGCGCCAACGTGCCCGCAAGCCCACGGCGGCCGAGCTGGACGCCATCCCCTGGCTGAAGCTGCTGGACGGCGCGCAGCGCTCGCGCGCCATCGTCACGCTTGAGGTGGGCGACGCCGAGCCCGGCGAGCGGCTGTGCCGCATCGGCCGGCCGGCCACGTTCTGGTTCGGCGTCATCGATGGCCTGCTGAAGATGAACAACGACGACTCGACCGGCCAGGCCGTCACGTTCACCGGCATCCCGCCGGGCGGCTGGTTCGGCGAGGGCACGCTGCTCAAGCGCGAGGTCTACCGCTACAACATCCAGGCGCTGCGGCCCAGCGTCGTCGCCGGCCTGCCCATCGACAGCTTCCACGCGCTGCTGGACGGCAGCATCGCGTTCAACCGCTTCGTGCTGCACCAGCTCAATGAACGGTTGGGCCAGTTCATTGCGGCACGCGAGACCGACCGCATCCACGACCCGGACGTGCGCGTCGCGCGCAACCTCGCCGCCCTCTTCCACCCGACGCTGTACCCGGGCGTGGGCAGCTGGCTGCGCATCACGCAGCAGGAGCTGGGCTACCTCGTCGGGCTGTCGCGCCAGCGCGTGAACCAGGCGCTGCACCGGCTGAGCGACGCCGGGCTGATCCGCATCGAGTACGGCGGGCTGCGCGTGCTGGACCTCGCCGGCCTGCGGCGCTTCCCCGCCTGATCAGGCGGCGAACGCGACCGCCTCGGGCTCGCCGCGCGGCAGCGTGGCCCAGCGGTCGGCGGTCAGCTCGTAGAGCAGCGCCGCAGCGCTGCCGGGGCCATCGGCCAGCGTGCCCTTGGGCCGCAGGCCCAGGCCTTCCAGCGTCTTGCGTGTGGGCGCGTTGTTGGGCAGCACGGCGGCGACGACGGACGACTCCTGCCGCTGCTCGAAGGCCTGCGCGAACGCGTACTGCGACATCTCCGACGCCAGCCCGCGGCCCCAGGCCTGCGGGGTGATGCGGTAGTAGAGATAGAGCCCGGCGTGGCCCGCAACACTGCGGTGCATCAGGCCGCCAAAGCCGATCAGCGTGTCGGGCTGGTCGCGCTCGGCAATGGCCCAGTGGCCGAAGCCGCGCTGCTGCCAGTGCGCCATCCAGGCCTGCAACTGCACCTGCGTCGCATCGCGGCCGTGGGGCGTGGCCGCGGCGCAGAAGCGCGTCACCGCGGGGTCGGCATAGAGCGCCACCAGGGTATCGAGATCGCTGTCCCGCGGCGGGCGCAGCACCAGGCGGCGGGTCACCAGGGCGGCCGGCACGGCGGCGGCGGGTTCGCGGGGCTCACTCAAGACCATGAAACTGCTTGGGACTCGGTAAAAACCCTAGGTTAACGACGACACGCCGGCGCGGGAAGCCCGCGGGCCGGGTGTCGTCGCATTCCCGTCACAAATGCACGGTAAAGAAGCGCGAAGTACGCCGTTGGCGGCAACCCGGCGGGCAACCGCCGGGCTGGCTGTGGTGCGTCAGCCGATCAGCAGCGCGTTGACGCGCCGCACATAGGCGGCCGGGTCTTCCAGGTGGCCGCCCTCGGCCAGCACGGCCTGGTCGAACAGCACCTGGGCGAGGTCGTCGAAGCGCGCGTTGCCTTCGAGCTGCTTGACCAGCGCGTGCTCCGCGTTGATCTCCAGCGTCGGCAGCGACACCGGCGCCTGCTGGCCGGCCTGCTTCAGCAGCCGCGCCAGGTGGCCGGACACATCGCCCTCTTCCACGACGATGCAGGCCGGCGAGTCGACCAGGCGGGTCGTCACGCGCACGTCCTTGGCACGGTCCTTCAGCGCGTCCTTCAGCTTGTCCAGCAGCGGCTTGAACGCCTCGGCAGCTTCCTCGGCCTTCTTCTTCTCTTCCTCGTCCTGCAGCTTGCCCAGGTCCACGGCGCCCTTGGCGACGGACTGCAGCGGCTTGCCGTCGAACTCGTAGAGGTGGCTCAGCATCCACTCGTCCACGCGGTCCACCAGCAGCAGCACCTCGATGCCCTTCTTGCGGAAGATCTCCAGCTGCGGGCTGTGCTTGGCGGCGGCCAGGCTGTCGGCGGTGATGTAGTAGATGGCCTCCTGGCCTTCCTTCATGCGGCTCACGTAATCGGCCAGGCACACGCCTTCGTCGGCATGCGTGGACGCGAAGCGGAACAGCTTGGCCAGGCGCTCCTGGTTCTGGTGGTCCTCGCCGATGCCTTCCTTCAGCACCTGGCCGAAGTCCTTCCAGAACGCGGCGTACTTGCCGCGTTCGGCCTGGTCCTCGCTGTTGGCCAGGCTTTCCAGCATGCCCAGCACGCGCTTGGTGGAGCCCTCGCGGATGGCGCGCACGTCGCGGCTTTCCTGCAGCAGCTCGCGGGAGACGTTCAGCGGCAGGTCGGCCGAGTCGATGACGCCCTTCACGAAGCGCAGATACACCGGCATCAGCGCCTCGGCGTCGTCCATGATGAAGACGCGCTTGACATACAGCTTCACGCCGCCGCGCTTGTCGCGGTTCCACAGGTCGAACGGCGCCTTGGCCGGGATGTAGAGCAGCTGCGTGTACTCGCTGCGGCCTTCCACGCGGTTGTGCGTGTAGGCCAGGGGCGCCTCCGTGTCGTGGCTGATCTGCTTGTAGAACTCTTCGTACTGCTCTTGCGTGACGTCGCTCTTGCTGCGGCTCCACAGCGCCGAGGCCTTGTTGACCGGCTCCCACTCGTCGGTCACGACCTGCTTGGCGTTCTCGGCGTCCCAGGTCTCCTTCTTCATCAGGATAGGCAGGGAGATGTGATCGCTGTACTTGGCGATGGTCGACTTGACGCGCCAGGTCTTCAGGAACTCCTCCTCGCCCTCGCGCAGGTGCAGGATGACGTCGGTGCCGCGGCCCGCCTTGGTGATGGTCTCCAGCTCGTACTCGCCGGTGCCTTCGCTGCTCCAGCGCACGCCCTGGTCGGCGGGCTGCCCGGCGCGGCGGGTCTCGACGGTGATGCGGTCGGCCACGATGAAGCCGGAGTAGAAGCCCACGCCGAACTGGCCGATGAGCTGGGCGTCCTTCTTCTGGTCGCCTTCGAGCTTGGCCATGAACTCACGTGTGCCGCTCTTGGCGATGGTGCCCAGGTGCGCCGCGGCCTCTTCGGCGCTCATGCCGATGCCGTTGTCGCTGATGGTCAGCGTCTTGGCTTCCTCGTCGAAGCTGACGCGCACTTCCAGGTTGGGCTGATCTTCGAACAGCGCCGCGTTGTCCAGCGCCTCGAAGCGCAGCTTGTCGCAGGCGTCGCTGGCGTTGGACACCAGCTCGCGCAGGAAGATCTCCT
>JAYSCT010000179.1:1167-7507 GCA_041914785.1 Roseateles sp. | reverse complement strand
CTCCCCTTCAAAACCGCCTGTGATGCTTGAATCCCAAGGCGCGTGCGCAGCACGCCTCAAGAACTGACTCGCGACGCTTGTTTGAGCAGAGCGTAGCGACGCGAGTTCGGCGCGGCCTTGGGATTCAAGCAGCGCAGGGAACCCCGCAGGGGCGGTTTTGCAGGGGCGCTTTCTTTGCCTACTTTCTTGCGCGTGCAAGAAAGTAGGTCGCCCGCGGGGGCGAACTCCCCGCACGGCACTGGCCGGCAAGCCACAGCAACGAGAAGGCGTGCAACTCACGTCATGCCACCTTCTTCAACTTCGGGTCCAGCGCATCCCGCAACCCGTCGCCCATCAGGTTGATGGCCAGCACGGTGACGAGGATCGTCAGCCCCGGCAGCGTGACCACCCACGAGGCGCGCGTGATGTAGTCGCGCGCGGCCGACAGCATCGTGCCCCACTCGGGCGTCGGCGCCTGCACGCCCAGGCCCAGGAAGCCCAGGCCGGCCGTCTCCAGGATCGCCGATGAAAAGCTCAACGTCGCGTTGACGATCAGCGGCGCCGTGCAGTTGGGCAGCACGGTGATGAACATCAGCCGCCACACGCCGGCGCCTGCGACGCGGCTGGCCGTCACGTAGTCGCGGCTGATCTCGGCCAGCGCCGCCGCGCGCGTCAGCCGCACATAGCCCGGCAGCGCGCCGATGGCGATGGCGATGACCGTGTTGACGAGGCCGGGGCCCAGGATGGTGATGACGCAGATGGCCAGCAGCAGCGCCGGCAGCGCCAGCACGATGTCCATCACGCGCATGATGGCCGGCGACACCCAGCGCTGGAAGAACGCCGCCAGCAGCCCCAGCAGCACGCCCGGCAGCAGCGACATGGCGACCGACGCCAGGCCGATGCCCAGCGACACGCGGCCGCCGTAGAGCAGCCGGCTCAGCATGTCGCGGCCCAATTCGTCGGTGCCCAGCAGGAAGCGCGTGCTGCCGCCCTCGGCCCAGACGGGCGGCGTCAGCATGAAGTCGCGGTACTGCTCGATGGGGTCGTGCGGCGCGATCAGCGGCGCGAACAGCGACGCCAGTGCGATCAGCGCAAAGACGACCAGCGCGACAAACGCGCCGCGGTTGGCGGTGAAGCCCTGCCAGAACTCGCGCAGCGGGCCGGGCGGATGCATGGGCTCCATCGGAGCTGGCACGGCGGTGTGGGTCATCGGGTCATGTTCGGTGGGAACGTCAGCAGAGCAACTCGCCGAGTTCAACGATGTCGTCGGGTTGCAGCGCGAACATCAGGTCTTGCTTTGCGCACAGCGCCACCCCATCGCGGATGACGTGCACGTCCACCCATTGCAGCGATTTCGTGTTGAGGTCGAGAAAGTCAAAGTAGCGCAAGCTGCCGTCGGCGTCGCGAGCCTTGGGCGCCTGGCATGGCGTTACCCGGACGTTGAAGCGTCGCTCGTAGTCCCTCAGCGCCTCGTCCAGCGTCTTCGCGGCGGACTCGACGGCCAGGTCCAGATGCGGGCAACGCGAGCCCGTGAACGTGAATCGCGAGTTCTTCGGGCCACAAAGCAACGGCATCAATGGCCTCCACCACGGATGCGCGGGTTCACCACGCCATACAGCACGTCCACGACCAGGTTCACGCCGATGAACGTCAGCGCCGAGATCAGGATGCCCGCCTGCACGACGGGATAGTCCCGCCGGGCAATCGAGTCGATCAGCCACTTGCCGATGCCCGGCCACGAGAAGATGGTCTCCGTCAGCACCGCGCCGGCGAGCAGGCTGCCGGTCTGCAGGCCCACCACCGTCAGCACCGGGATCAGTGCGTTGCGCAGCGCATGCACCACCACCACGCGCGTCGGCGACAGGCCCTTGGCGCGGGCCGTGCGCACATAGTCCTCGCGCAACACCTCCAGCATCGACGAGCGCGTCATGCGCGCCACGACAGCCAGCGTGCTGGTGCCCAGCACCAGCGCGGGCAGCACCAGGTGCATCAGCGCCGAGGTGAACGCGCCTTCCTCGTCGCTCAGCGCCGCGTCGATGAGCATGAAGCCGGTCACGCGCACCGGGTCGTACTCGATGCCGATGCGGCCGCTCACCGGCGTCCAGCCCAGCTGCACGCTGAAGAACATGATGAGGATCAGCCCCCACCAGAACACCGGCATGGAGTAGCCCACCGTCGCCAGGCCCATGACGCCCTGGTCCAGCAGCGAGCCGCGCTTCAGGCCGGCGCTGACGCCCAGCAGCAGCCCGAAGCCCACCGCGAAGACCAGCGCCGCGGTGGCCAGCTCGACGGTGGCGGGGAACAGCGCGACGAACTCATGGCTGACCGGCTCGCGGCTCACCAGGCTCTCGCCCAGGTCGCCCTTGAGCAGCTTGCCGACGTAGTCCGCGTACTGCACGGGCAGCGGCTGGTCCAGCCCCATGCGCTTGACGAGCGCGGCGTGGGTCTCGGCGTCCAGCTGGCGTTCGCCCATCATCACTTCGATGGGGTCGCCGGGCACCAGGCGGATCAGGCCGAACGCGACCAGCGTGATGCCGATCAACGTCGGCACCAGCGTGGCCAGGCGCTTGAGCAGGAAGCCCAGCATCACCAGCGCGACGTGTAGGGACGGGTCTCGCCCTCGGTAGCGCCGGCCACCCGCATCAGCGCCGGCGTGGACGCCACGTCGATGAGCGCGGCCGTCTCGGCGTCCACGGTGCCGGAGATGTCGCGCGGCCGGTACTTCATCTGGAAGGTGGCGACGACTTCCTTCGTCAGCGTGTCCATCTGGCCCGAGCGCGATACGTTGTAGCCGATGCGCGCCAGGCGCTCCTGCAGCCAGGCCACGTCGCGCGGCGCCACCTCGTGCTCCAGGGTCTTCACGGCCACCGACGGGCCGTCGGGCCACGGGATGAGGCCGGCCTCGGCCAGCTGCTTCCACGGGAACATGGGGCCGGGGTCCTGCTTGCGGCCGGGCGCGATGTCGGCGTGGCCGATGATGCGTTCGGGCCGCACGTTGTGGCGCTGCTGGATGTCGCGCACCAGCGCGATGACTTCCTCCACCTGCGCCGGCGGGAACGGCGCGTAGACGCGGCCGGCCGGCGTGTCGGTGTAGCCGGCGTTGACGATCTCGATGCCGATGGACGCCGAGTTCAGGTTGGTGTTGCCGGCCCAGAAGCTGGCGCCGGCATGCCAGGCGCGGCGGTTCTCGTCCACCAGCGCGTAGCTGGCCACCGGGTTGTCGCGCACCAGGTAGTGCGCCGACACCTGGCCGCCGGTCGTCAGCACCCGCAGCGACTTCTCCCAGTCGATGACGGTGTAGTGCAGCACGATGTAGAGCGCGCGGCTGTCCTGGTTCTGCGACGTGTAGCTGCGGTCGATGCGCGGCGCGCGCACGACGATGCCCGGCGGCGCGGCCACCGGGGACGTGGCGGCGGGCGCGGGCGTGGCGGGCTGGGGCGGCTGCGGCGGCGGTGCGACGCTGGCGCAGGCGCTGAGCAGCAGGGCCAGGGCGGCGGTGAGGGCGGAGGTGAACTTCATGCGGGGGCGGGCGTGGCCAGGCCCGGATTGTTGCAGCGCCCCCGCGCCCGCCGACCGAGGGTCAAGCCGCAGCAGCCATGTCGAAGCGCCATGCAGGTATGACTGCAGGCCATGGCCTGTGCGCTGGCCAGAATGGTGCATGACCTACACGACGCTGCACGCCACGCCCTCGGCCGACACCTACCGCCACCTGCGCGTGGCGGCGGGGCTGAGCCCCAAGTCCGCCGAGGCCGCCGCGCGCGGCCTGCCCAACACGCTGTTCGCGGTGCAGCTGCTGCACGGCGAGGAGCCGGTCGGCATGGGCCGCGTCATCGGCGATGGCGGCACGGCCTTCCAGGTCGTCGACATCGCGGTGCTGCCCGCGCACCAGGGCCGGGGCCTGGGCAAGCGGCTGATGGCCGAGATCGCCGCGTGGCTGCAGGCGAACGTGCCCGAGGGCGGCTATGTGAGCCTGCTGGCCGACGTGCCGGCCGATGCGCTGTACGCGCAGTTCGGCTTCGTGCCGACGGCGCCGGCCACGCTGGGCATGGCCTGGAAGCGGCCGGCCTGAGCGGTCAGCCGGCCAGCCGCGGTGTGGCAGCCAGCTCCTGCCGCGCCGCGGGTTCGGTGACGTAGCGCTCCAGCGCGGCCAGCAGCACCGGCGCGGCGATGCCGTAGTCGTGGCTGAAGATGATGAGGTCCACGCCCGCCTTGCCGCGCGCCCAGGCCAGCCGCCGCGCCAGTTGCGCGCCGTGGCCGGGCGGTATCGGCACCAGCGCGTGCGCGTCCACCGTCAGCAGCACGGCCGGCTGGCCGTCCACCTCGTTGCCGCCCAGGCCGGTGATGGCGTCCCAGGGCACTCGCGTCTGGCCGCCGCGGTCGCCGACGGTCAGGCCGTCGGGGTCGAACTGCAGGTGGCCCGGCGGCAGCCAGCCCACCGCCACGCCGGCCAGCATGCCGCCGCCGACCAGCATCGACAGCCAGCCGCCGCCGCCCATCTGCGCGTCGCGCGGCCCGGCGACGCTGGCCAGCACGGCGCCCATCGCCAGCAGCGCGGCGCCGTACAGCGCGAACTGCAGGCGCGACGGCCGCAGCCGCACGCCGCCGGTCACGCGGGCCGACACGCTGCCCAGCCGCGCCAGGCGGCGCTTGCGCAGGATCACGTGCAGCGTGTGCACCAGGCCCAGGCCGGCCACGGCCAGCGTGGCCATGCCGTTGTCGGAGTCGCCCGGCAGCATGGCCAGGCCGGCGAGCATGGCGGCCAGTGCGAGGCCGGCGAAGGCCCAGTCCGTCTTCGTGATGCGATGCCAGGCTGCGGTCGTTGTCATGGCGCGCAGTGTGTCGGGTCGCGCCGTGCGCCGACATCCCTTTGTTGCAGCGCCGTGCCGTCAGCGCAGCTCGCTCAGCAGCCGCTCGCGCTCCGCCGGCCACAGCCCCGGCGCGCGGGCCAGCAGCGGCTCCACCTGCGCGGGGTCGATGTCGTGCAGGCTGCGGGCCAGGTCTTGCCAGGCCTGCCAGCGGCGCTCGGGCGACGCGATGCGGGCCACCAGGTCCAGGGCCTCGAACGGCGCCTGGCGGGCCAGCTCGTCGCCGCTGGCGTGGCGGGCGATGGCCTCGTCCAGCTCGGGCTGGGGCGGCTGCGAGCGCAGCCAGTCGCGGGCGGCGGGGCCGTCCTGCGCGGTCCAGCGCGACAGGCCCTCGGCCAGCAGCGCGACGCGTGCCTCGCCCGGCGGCAGCGTGCTGGCGAACACCGTGGCCGAGCGCGCGTCCTGCTGCAGCCAGCGGTCGTGCAGCGGCGCCAGCAGCGCGGCCTGGCCCGGCGTGGCCAGCGCCCAGCGGGCGGCCTGCTCGGGCGCGGCCTCGGCCCAGCGGGCCAGCAGCGCCTGCAGCAGCCGCTCGCGGGTGTCGGCGTCCAGCGGCGCGCGCGCCAGCGCCTGCACGCCCTGGGCATGCTGGCGCCGCGTGGCCCAGCGGTCCAGCAGCTGCTCGTACAGCGGCAGCGCCAGGCCGGGCCAGCGCCGGGCCAGCGCTTCCAGCTGCGGCAGCGCGGCCTGCGGGTCGCGTGCCAGCAGCTCGCGCACGCGGGCCAGCGCGTCCGTGTCGTGCTCGATGGTGGGCGCTGCCGTCGCCGGTGCGGCGGGCCGGAACACGTGCAGCCGCGCCGGCGCCGGCAGCGCCGCCGTGGCGGGCATCGCGGGCATGGCGGGCGTCGGCTCGTCCCGCGGCGCCAGGGCCAGCGCCGCCAGGGCGCCCGCCGCCGCCAGCCCCCAGGCCAGCGGGCGGGCGGTCATCACTTGAACACGCAGGCGCGGGCGATGTTGCTGCTGTTGGTGTCCTTCACCGGCTCGTTGCCGGAGCCGGTGCCGACGAAGCCTTCGCACTTGGTCTTGGAGCCGCCGTAGACGAGGTCGGTGATGGTGGCCACGTCGTACTTGCCGGCGATGCCCGACTTGCTGTCGTAGCTGCTGTTCACGCCGATGCCGGCCGCGTTGACGGTGCCCAGGCGCACGCCCGACACCGTCACCTTGCGGGCGTACTGCGTGGAGCAGTTGCCGCAGGAGCGGTAGAGCTTGCCGATGTTGTCGGCGTAGAAGTCCTGGATCACCAGCGTGCCGTCGCCGTTGTGCTGGAACAGCTTGTCGGCCGCCTTGAAGGCCGCGCCGCCGCTGATGGTCAGCTTGCTGGTCACGCCGCTGAGCTTCTTGACCGTGGCACCGTCCTCGCCGACGTCGGCCCAGTAGACGTTGGTGATGTTGCAGACGCCGTAGCAGTGCACGCCGTCGGCGCCGCCGGCGGCGCGGGGGGTGGCGCTGCCGCCCCGCCCCGCGCCGCAGACCAAGTGAGTCCCCCTCGCGGCCGGGGT
>JAYSCT010000179.1:0-1157 GCA_041914785.1 Roseateles sp. | reverse complement strand
GATGACGACGTTCTTCACCGTCGCGCCGTTGTTCAGCTTGAACATCGGGATCTGGCTTTCGCTCTGCGTGCCCTTCATGTTGGACGCCGTGCCCACCAGGCACACCCACTTGCCGTACTTGGCCACGCCGTCCCAGGTCGTGCCGGCGGGCACGTCGATGGTGGTGCTGACGTTGACCTTGGTGCAGGCCGGCACGGTGCGCACGCCGGGCGCCGCTGCCACGCTGCCCGCCGCGCCCACGAGGGCCAGTGCCACCAGACCGCGCCACAGGCGCGCCATCACGGAACCGTTCATTCCTTGTCTCCAGTCTCTGCTGTTGATGCGCAGCCGGGGCCCGGCTGCGGGGCGTCAGCGCAACGGCAGGGCGTCCTGGACGGCGCCAACAGGCAAAGGCAGGGCGGGGGAGTTCAACAGCGGCTCCGGCCCGTCAGTCGTTGACGGTCGAGAAGTCCAAAACGGTGTGTTGCACAGAACGGAACGAACTTTCATTCTTTTGGAACATCGTTCCAATAAGTGATTTCCTGAGCCTGCTTCCGGTGGCGGGCACCGCCGGGCGGGGTCAGCGCCGGCGCGGTGCGGCCTTCTTCGCGGGCGGCCGGGCGGGCTTGGGCGACTTGGGCGACTTGGGCGTCCTGTCGGCCTCGGTGGCCGCCGCCAGCGGCGCCAGCGCGGCCAGCGTGTCCAGCTGCGTCAACAGCCGTTGCAGATAGTCCGGCGCCAGGCCCTGCAGCTGCTGCAGCGCGCGCGTCACCAGCACTTGGCTGTTCAGCGGGCCCAGGTGCTCGGGCACCGGCGCGCTGACCTCGGCCAGCCGGCGCTGCACACGCAGCGCGCTCCAGGTGCGGCGGTGCGCGGCGACGTGGCGCAGCTCGGCGCCGGCGGGCGGCAGCGCAGCCACCAGCGCCGCCAGCGGGCTGGCCGTGGGCGCCGCGGGCCGGGCCGGCAGCGGCACCGGCGCGCCCTCGGCGCGCTGCACCAGCCGGGCCACCAGCCGCTCGCGCAGCGCGCCCGTCTGCGCGGCCGCGCGGCGCGCCAGGCCCTCCAGCACGCGCCGCCGCACCGGGTCGCTTTCGGCCCGGGCCTGCAGCCAGGCGCGCGGGTCCAGCAGCGCGTCGTCCAACGTCCGGGGGCGGAGGCCGCCGCGCGCTTGGGGCGCG
>JAYSCT010000178.1:0-7547 GCA_041914785.1 Roseateles sp. | reverse complement strand
GCGCTACGTTCGGGACGTAGAGGCCGGAGGTTCGAATCCTCTCACCCCGACCAGACAAAAACGGAAAAGCCCAAGTGAATCAAGCACTTGGGCTTTTTTGCTTTTGGTCGTCATGAATGACGATTCGGAGTAAATCTTGGTCCTCAATGGCCCAAGAATGGCCCAACAAGTCGATGGGGTTTTTCGGCGCGCACCGAGCAGGAGGCAGTCGACACCAAACGGCGCCAACAAGCCCTTCACCGTCCCCGCTTCTGTGTCGCGATCAGCACCGCCTGCGTGCGCGAGTTGGCGCCCAGTGCCTTCAGCACGGCGGCGACGTGGTCCTTCACCGTGTCGACACTGACATTCAGCTCCCGCGCAATTTCCTTGTTGGACATGCCGCGCGCCAGCAGCTCCAGCACGCCCTTCTGGCGCGGCGTCAGCGGCAGTTCGGCCCAGGCCTGCGTTGGCGCCGCGACAGGCGCGGGTTCGTCGGCCAGGCGCTTGAGCGGCGGCACATAGGTGCCACCGGCCAGCACGAGGTGCAGCGCCTGCACCAGCGTGTTGAGGTCGCTGCGCTCGGGCACGTAGCCCATCGCGCCGGCGCCCAGCGCCTGCAGCGCGTCCTCGGTGTCGTCGCTGCCCGAAATGACCACCACCGGCAGCACCAGGTGCTCGCGGTGGATCTGCTGCAGCAGCTCGAAGCCACCGTCCACGCGCAGGTCCAGCAGTACCAGGCGAGGCAAGGGCTCGGCCAGCGCGGCGCGCGCGGCGGCGACGCTGTCCACGCCCTGCACCTGCGCACCGGCGAAGTTCTGCTCGATCAGGCCGGTGAGCGCGGCGCGCACCATCGGAAATCCGTCGATCAGCAGAACCCTCATCACCCCTCCTCCAGGAGTTGGAGATGATAGTCAACGCAGCGCCGCGGCCAGCAGAGGTTTGGCCCAGGCGGGCACGCCGCGCAGCGGCGCGTGCGACATGACACGCCCAGCCTGCATCTGCAGCAGCAGCACCGGCTGCGGCCGCTTGCCGGCGCGCGGGTCGGCCTCCACGCTGTTGTCGTAGACGCGCAGGCTGGCCAGGTGGGGCATCAGCTTGACGAGGTTGCTGCGGCTGGCATCGAAGCGCTCGCGCACCTTGGCCTCGGGGATGTCGTGCCCGCCGGCCGCCACGCGCGCGGCGATGCGCTTCAGGTGCAGCTCGGGCGTCGCCAGGCCGGCAAACCAGACGTGGACTTCGGCGCCCGCCCGCGCCCCTTCCAGCAGCAGCCTGGCGATGCTGTGGCCGCCCAGCGTCGTCTCGAACGCGTAGGTCAGGCCGCCGGCCAGCGCCTTCTCCAGGCCGCGGCGGCCCAGCGTCCACGCCAGGCCGTTGGCCTGTTCGGCGGACAGGCCGGGCTGCTGCTCGCGCAGCCGCGCGGCGATGACGTCAGGGTTGAAGAACTCGGCGCCGCTGGCCTGGATGGCCGCACCGCCCAGCGAACTCTTGCCGGCGCCATTGACACCGGCCAGCACGAAGATCGGCAAGTCAGGCGGCCTTGCGGCGGGGCTTGGCGGCCTTCACGGCCGCCTGGCCGACCGCCTCGGGCGCCATCGCGAACGCGTCGGCCAGTGCATCGCCCTGCCCTTGCATGCGCTCGAACATCGCGTCGAACTCGCCGCTCAACGCGCCCAGGTCGGGCTCGGCGGCGCGCTGCAGCTCACGGTAGCGCTCCACCGACATCAGCACATAGGCCGGCTGGTCATGCTTGGTGATGAGCACCGCGCCATGCGCTGCCACCGCGCGGCCCACCTTCTGGATGCCGGCCACGAGCTCCGTGGCCGTCACGCTGGGCAACTGGTCGGCGATGGCTTGTTCGAGGACGGCGGACATGGGTGGCTCCTGGTCAGGCCCGCCTATTTTCCCTATTTTGGGAAAAATAGGAAATCAATGGGCTTCTTCCCAGTTGCTGCCCACGCCCACCTCGGCCAGCAGCGGCACCTTCAGCTGCGCCACGCCGGCCATCAGCCGCGGCACCTCGGTGCGCATCCAGTCCAGCTCGGCTTCGGGCACCTCGAACACCAGTTCGTCGTGCACCTGCATGACGATCTTGCTCTGCTTGCCGGCGCGGTCCAGCTCGGCCTGCACGGCCAGCATGGCCAGCTTGATGAGGTCCGCCGCGGTGCCCTGCATGGGCGCGTTGATGGCCTGGCGCTCGGCGCCGGCGCGGCGCTGGCCGTTGCCGCCACGGATCTCCGGCAGGTAGATGCGCCGGCCGAACAGCGTCTCGACATAGCCGCGCTCGGCGGCGCCGGCCTTGGTCTCGTCCATGTAGGTCTTCACGCCGGCGAAGCGGGTGAAGTAGCGGTCGATGTAGTCCTTGGCCGCCTTCTGCTCGATGCCCAGCGCCGACGCCAGGCCGAACGCGCCCATGCCGTAGATGAGGCCGAAGTTGATGGTCTTGGCGTAGCGGCGCTGCTCGCTGGACACCTCGTCCAGCGGCACGCCGAACACTTCCGACGCCGTCGCGCGATGCACGTCCAGGCCATCCTGGAAGGCCTTCAGCAGGCCCGGGTCCTCGCTGATGTGCGCCATGATGCGCAGCTCGATCTGCGAGTAGTCGGCGCTGACGATCCTGCAGCCCTCGGGTGCGACGAAGGCCTCGCGCACGCGCCGGCCCTCGGCTGTGCGGATGGGGATGTTCTGCAGGTTGGGCTCGTTGCTGGAGAGCCGCCCCGTCACCGCCACCGCCTGCGCGTAGTTGGTGTGCACGCGGCCGGTGTGCGCGTTGACCTGCAGCGGCAGCTTGTCGGTGTAGGTGCTCTTGAGCTTGGACAGGCCGCGGTACTCCAGGATCTTGGCCGGCAGCGGGAAGTCGGCAGCCAGCTCGGTCAGCACCTCCTCGTCGGTGGACGGCGCGCCGGTGGCTGTCTTCTTGACGACCGGCAGGCCCAGCTTGGTGAACAGGATGTCGCCGATCTGCTTCGGACTGCCGATGTTGAACGGCTGGCCGGCGATGTCGTAGCACTGCTGCTCCAGCAGCACCAGGCGCTGGCCGATCTCGTGGCTCTGCTGCTGCAGCTTGCCGGCGTCGATCAGCACGCCGTGGCGCTCGATGCGCGCCAGCAGGTCGGCGGTCGGCATCTCGATGTCGGCGTAGATGCGCCTGAGCCCGGCATCCGCCTCGATCTGCGGCCACAGCACGCCGTGCAGGTGCAGGCACATCTCGCTGTCCTCGCCCGAGTAGGTGGTGGCCTTGTCGACCGCCACCTGCGCGAACGGGATCTGGTGCACGCCCTTGCCGCACAGGTCCTCGTAGCTCAGGCCCTTGCGGCCCAGGTGGCGCTCGGCCAGCGCCTCGAGGTTGTGGGTCTTGTGGGCTTCCAGCACGTAACTCTGCAGCAGCGTGTCGTGCTGAACCCCGGCGAGGTGAATGCCGTGGTTGAGGAAGACGTGGCGGTCGTATTTCAGGTTCTGGCCGATCTTCTTGGCGGACTCGTCCTCCAGCCAGGGCTTGAGGCGCGCCAGCACCTCGTCGAACGGTAGTTGCTCAGGCGCATCCGGGCCGCTGTGGTGCAGCGGGATGTAGGCGGCTTCGCCCGGCTTGTCGGCGAACGAGATGCCCACGATGGCGGCGGCCATCGGGTCCAGCGAATCGGTCTCGGTGTCCAGCGCGCACAGCGGCGCGGCACGCAGCCGGGCGATCCAGGCGTCCAGCTGCTCGAACGTGAGGATGGTGTCGTAGCGGCGTGGCAGGTCGGCGGCGCCGGCGGGCGGCTCGGGCTCGTCGAACAGCCCGGGGCTCGCCACGGCGGCGGCCTTGGGCTTGGGCGCGGGTGCCACGCCCGTCAGCTCCTCCAGCCAGGCCTTGAAGCCGCTGCGCGTGTAGAACGCCGCCAGCTCCTCCCTGGCCGGCTCGCGGAAGGCGAGTTCGTCCAGCGACGGCCAGCCCTTCACGTGGTCGGCCAGCTCGCAGTCCAGCTTCACGGTGACGAGCTTGCGGCCCATGGGCAGCCAGTCCAGCGCTGCGCGCAGGTTCTCGCCGGCCTTGCCCTTCACGCTGGCCGCCGCGGCGATGACGCCGTCCAGCGAGCCGTACTCGGCAATCCACTTCGCCGCGGTCTTGGGACCCACGCCGGTCACGCCGGGCACGTTGTCCACGGTGTCGCCCATCAGCGTCAGGTAGTCGATGATGCGGTTGGGCGGCACGCCGAACTTGGCCAGCACGCCGGCCTCGTCCAGCCGCTCGTTGCTCATCGTGTTGATGAGCTCGACGTCGGGGTTCACCAACTGCGACAGGTCCTTGTCACCCGTCGACACGATGACGCGATGCCCCTGCTCCGCGCCGACGCGGCACAGCGTGCCGATGACGTCGTCCGCCTCCACGCCCGGCACCGTCAGCGTGGGCCAGCCCAGCAGCTTGACGACCTCGTGGATGGGCTCGATCTGCGCGCGCAGCTCCGGCGGCATCGGCGAGCGCTGCGCCTTGTACTCGGGGTACCACTCGTCGCGGAAGGTGGGGCCGGACGCGTCGAACACGCAGACGGCGTGCTCCGCGCCGACGTCGCTCTGCAGCTTCTTCAGCATGGCCACCATGCCGCGCACCGCCCCGGTGGGCTGGCCCTCGGGGCCGCGCAGGTCGGGCATCGCATGGAAGGCACGGTAGAGGTAGCTGGAGCCGTCGACCAGCAGCAGGATGGGTTTGCTCATGGGCCAGCATTCTCGGCGAGCCGCCCACCTAGAATCGGCAGCATGCGTCGCTTCACCGCCCTGCTGCTGCTCGCAGCCGTTGCCGCCCCCGTCCTGGCCGACCCGCCGCCCGAGCCCAAGGTCGAGCAGACCGTGGCCGAGGACGACCAGGTCCGCATCGAGGAACTCAAGGTGCGCGGCGAGACCAAGAAGGTCACGGTGAAGAACAAGCTCACCAAGGCCCCCGACTACGAGATCGTCGTCAACGACGCGGGCCGCGAGTCGGCCGGCGGCAGCGGCACCGGCCTGAGCAAGAGCGGCTCCGGCACCCGGGTCTGGCGCGTCCTCAAATTCTGATTGCCCGCGGCGCCCGCCGCCGCAGCCCAGCCCCCACGTCATGGCCGTTTTCACCGAAGTCAGCCCCGCGCAGGCCCAAGCCCTGCTGGATCACCTCCACCTGGGGCAGCTCAGCTCGCTGCGCGGCATCGGCGCCGGCATCGAGAACACCAACTACTTCGTCGACTGCACCGGCGACGACGGCCACCTGCACCGCTACGTGCTGACGCTGTTCGAGCGCCTCACCGCCGAGCAGCTGCCGTTCTACCTGCGGCTGATGCAGCACCTGGCCCAGCGCGGCGTGCCGGTGCCCGAGCCGCATGCCGACGCGACAGACGAGATCCTGTTCGAGGTGGCGGGCAAGCCGGCCGCCATCGTCGACCGGCTGCACGGCGGCCACCAGATGGCGCCGGACGCCTTCCACTGCCAGCAGGTGGGCGCCACGTTGGCGCAGATGCACCTGGCCGGGCGCGACTACCCGCTGCACCAGCCCAACCTGCGCGGCCTGGCCTGGTGGCAGCAGGTGGTGCCGCAGCTGCTGCCCTTCCTGAACGCCGATGAGCGCGCGCTGCTGACCAGCGAGCTGGCCTACCAGGAGCAGCTGGCTGCGTCGGCCGGCTACGCCGAACTGCTGCAGCACCACTCGGGCCCCATCCACGCCGACCTGTTCCGCGACAACGTCATGTTCGAGCCCGGCGAGGGCCCCGGCCGCGAGCGGCTGACCGGCTTCTTCGACTTCTACTTCGCCGGCTGCGACACCTGGCTGTTCGACCTGGCCGTGTGCCTGAACGACTGGTGCATCGACCTGGGCGACGGCCGCCTCATCACCGAGCGCGCCGCCGTCTTCGTGGCCGCGTACGAAAGCGTGCGGCCGCTGTCCGGCACCGAGCACCGGCTGCTGCCGGCGCTGCTGCGCGCCGCGGCGCTGCGCTTCTGGGTGTCGCGCCTGTACGACCTGCACCTGCCGCGCGAGGCCTCGCTGCTGAAGGCGCACGACCCGCGCCACTTCGAGCGCGTGCTGCGCGAGCGCATCAGCAAGCCCTGGCATGCCATGCCGCTGGAGAGTCTTGAATGACGATGCAGTTGCACCTGCAGCAGGTCCCGGCTGCCAATGGCCGGCTGTGGATTCGCCACGGCTTTCGTGTCTTCCGACGCCAGCCGCTGGCCTTCGTCGGCCTGATGGGCCTGGCGCTGCTGGCCTCCATGCTGCTGACGGCGCTGCCGCTGGTGGGCCCGCTGCTGGGGCTGATGGCCATCCCGATCTGCTCGCTGGGCTTCATGCTGGCCACGCACCTGGTGCTGCAGAAGAAGATGCCCACGGCGGCCGTCTTCGTCGCGCCGCTGCGGCTGACGCCCGAGCGCCGCAACCGCCAGCTGGTGCTGGGCGCCAGCTTCGCGTTGCTGGCACTGCTCATCCTGATGGCCGCCAACGCCATTGATGGCGAGGCGACGCGGGCCGTGCTGGAGCTGATGGAGAAGAAGGGCTCGGCGGAAGAGTTCGCCAAGGTGGCCGAGGACTCGCGCATCGTCTGGGGCGCGCTGCTGCGCTTCGGCGGGCTGGCGCTGCTGTCGGTGCCCTACTGGCACGCACCGGCACTCATCCACTGGGGCGGCCAGGGCGTGGGCCAGGCGCTGTTCTCCAGCACGCTGGCGCTGTGGCGCAACAAGGCGGCGTTCGCGCTGAACGGGCTGCTGTGGGTGGCCGCGTTCCTGGTGCTGTCCATGGCCATCACGATGGTGTTCACGGTGCTGGGGCTGCTGCAGGCGGCGCCGGTGGTCATGCTGGTGGTCGGCATGCTGGCCTGGGCGGTGTTCTACGCGTCGCTGTACTTCAGCTTCGTCGACTGCTTCATGTTCGGCGCACCGCAGGACCTGCTCGACAGCAAGACCTGAAACCGGGCCGGCCGACGCGCCGCCCCCGGGTTTTAACGATATCGACATGCAAGACGCCTAGATTGCGGCGCTTTCCACAGCTGCGCAGTCTGCCGCTTCCATGTCCCGACCCAACGCTCTCCAACGCCGCCAAGCCCTGAAGTTCCTGGGCGCCCCGCTCATGCTGCCGCTCGGCGGCTCGGCCATGGGCAGCCTGCTGACCGCCTGCGGCGGCGGCACCAGCGGCCCCACGCCCAGCATGACGGCGGTCAGCTTCACCGGCATGGCCGCCCCGTCGCTGGCCTCGCCGGCCGACATGGCCAAGACACTCGTGGCCTCGACACTCAGCGTCAAGTACACCGACAACAGCACGCAGGACTACGCGCTGGCCTACCAGCCCTTCTTCACGACCGGTGACCTCGTGCCGGACGGCAAGGGCGGCACCATCCTCGCAGGCGGCTATGTCGACTTCGCCGGCAAGCCCATCATCGACACCACGGTCGCCGGCAAGGAGCGCCAGTTCTTCAGCGACTCGCCGGACGGCACCTCGCTGCTGAAGCTGCCCAACGCCACCGTCACCGGCGTGAAGGGCAACCCCGTGTTCGCCATCGTGCAGTTCGAATACACGACCTGGGCACAGGACGGCAAGACCGACATGTACGGCAAGCTGCCCTCCCCCATCGCCGTGCTGA
>JAYSCT010000177.1:0-7685 GCA_041914785.1 Roseateles sp. | reverse complement strand
GCGTCGGCGAGCCCTGGAACCACCGCGCCATCATGGACGGCATCGGCATCACGGCCAACACGACGCAGGACGTCTGGAAAGACCACCCCGAGAAGGTGCTGGGCACCACCGCCGAGTTCGTGCAGAAGTACCCCAACACCTGCCGCGCCGTGCTGATGGCCGTGCTGGAAGCCAGCCGCTGGATCGACGCCAGCCTGTCCAACAAGCTCAAGATGGCCGAGACCGTGGCGCAGAAGAGCTACATCAACACCGGCGTGGACGCGATCAACCAGCGCATCCTGGGCCGCTACCAGAACGGCCTGGGCAAGACCTGGGACGACCCCAACCACATGAAGTTCTTCAACGACGGCGCGGTGAACTACCCCTACCTGTCCGACGGCATGTGGTTCCTGACCCAGCACAAGCGCTGGGGCCTGCTGAAGAGCCACCCCGACTACCTGGCCGTGGCCAAGCAGATCAACCAGACGGCGCTCTACAAGCAGGCCGCCGGCGCGCTGGGCATCAGCGTGCCCAAGAGCGACTTCCGCACTGCCAAGCTGATGGACGGCGTGGTGTGGGACGGCAAGGACCCGGCGAAGTACGCCGACAGCTTCAAGATCAAGGCGTAAATCATGGTCTCCGCAGTCTTCCACTCCCCTGGCGACAACGTCGCCCCCGCTACCGCCACCCCGGCGGTCCCGCCCAGCGGGGCCACCCGCGCCGCCACGGCCGCCAACGACGCCACGCCGCCGAAGGCCGCGGCACCGCGCAAGGCCATCGACTGGCGCGGCATCGCGCTGAAGGTGCTGCCGCCCGTCATCAGCATCGCGCTGCTCATCGGCCTGTGGGCCATCGCCACGATGAAGGGTGGCGCCTTCCCGACGCCGGCCGCCACGTTCGATGCCGCGGTGCAGCTGTTCGCCGACCCGTTCTACCGCAACGGCCCCAACGACCAGGGCATCGGCTGGAACATCCTGAACTCGCTGGGCCGGGTCGGCATGGGCTTCGGCCTCGCCGCGCTGGTGGGCATCCCGCTGGGCTTCGTCATCGGCCGCTTCGAGTTCGCCAACCGCATGGTGTCGCCGCTGATCGCGCTGCTCAAGCCCGTGTCGCCGCTGGCCTGGCTGCCCATCGGCCTGCTGGCCTTCAAGAGCGCCAACCCGGCCGCGATCTGGACCATCTTCATCTGCTCGATCTGGCCCATGGTCGTGAACACCGCGGTCGGCGTGCAGCGCGTGCCGCAGGACTACCTGAACGTCGCCCGCGTGCTCAAGCTCAGCGAGTGGAAGGTCATCACGCGCATCCTGCTGCCCGCGGTGCTGCCCTACGTGCTGACCGGCGTGCGCCTGTCCGTGGGCACGGCCTGGCTGGTCATCGTCGCGGCCGAGATGCTGACCGGCGGCGTGGGCATCGGTTTCTGGGTCTGGGACGAGTGGAACAACCTCAACGTCGCCCACATCCTCATCGCGATTTTCGTCATCGGCACCGTCGGGCTGTTGCTCGAATGGGCGCTGATTTCCCTCGCCAAGCACTTCACCTTTGAAGAGGATTGACGCCATGAAGCCGTTCATTCAGGTTCAAGACGCCGAGATGGTGTTCACCACCCGCAAGGGCCGGTTCCACGCGCTGCAGAACGTCAGCCTCGACGTCCAGCGCGGCGAGTTCATCACGCTGATCGGCCACTCGGGCTGCGGCAAGTCCACGCTGCTCAACCTCATCGCCGGCCTGCTGACGCCGACATCGGGCGTGCTGATCTGCGACGGCCGCGAGATCGCGGCGCCGGGGCCGGAGCGCTCGGTGGTGTTCCAGAACCACTCGCTGCTGCCCTGGCTCTCGTGCCTGGACAACGTGCTGCTGGCCGTCGAGTCGGTCTTCGGCGGCAAGGAGAGCCCCGCCCAGCTGAAGGTGCGCGCCCGCGCCGCCCTGGAGCTGGTGGGCATGAGCCATGCGCTGCACAAGCGCCCGCACGAAATCTCCGGCGGCATGAAGCAGCGCGTGGGCATCGCCCGCGCGCTGGCCATGGAGCCCAAGGTGCTGCTGATGGACGAGCCCTTCGGCGCCCTGGACGCGCTGACCCGCGCCAAGCTGCAGGACGAGCTGCTGAAGATCGTCGCGCGCACGCAGAGCACGGTCATCATGGTCACGCACGACGTCGACGAGGCCGTGCTGCTGAGCGACCGCATCGTCATGATGACCAACGGCCCGGCCGCGACCATCGGCGAGATCCTGAGCGTCGACATCCCGCGCCCGCGCGTCCGTGTCGAACTGGCCGAAGACCCGCGCTACATCGCGGCGCGCAAGGAGGTCATCGACTTCCTGTACACGCGGCATGCGCACGTCGAGCAAGCGGCTTGAACTGTTGACCCTTCGCCGGCCCTGCCGGCGTTGAACCGCAAGCACATCACCCGCGGGCCGGCTTGGGGCGGCCCGGCGCTCGGCCCGCAGCTAGAACACCACCTCGACCCGCAGCCCGCCCTCGGGCCGGTTGCCGAGCAACAGCGCCGCGCCCTGGCGCCGCACCAGTTGCTGGGCGATGTACAGGCCCAGCCCGGTGCCGCCAGTCTCGCGGTTGCGCGAGCCCTCGACGCGGCGGAAGGGCTGGCGCACGCGCTCCAGCTCGGCCGCGGGGATGCCGGGGCCGTCGTCCTCCACCACCAGCCGGGTCACGCCGCCACCCAGCTCGACGCGCACACGCGCGCTGCCGGCATAGCGCAGCGCATTGCCGACGAGGTTGTCGACGACGCGGCGCAGCGCCAGCGGGTCGGCCATGACGACGGCGGGCGGGCCGTCGAAGGCCACATCGGCGCCGGTCTCCGCCAGGTCGTCCACCGCGGACTGGGCCAGCGCGGACAGGTCCACGCGCTGCAGCACCACCGCCTCGGCCGGGCGGAACACCTCGATGACGCTCTCCACCAGGCCGTTCATCTCGCGCAGATCCTCGATGCAGCGCTCGCGCACCTTGGGCTCCACCTCGCCTGTCTCCAGCCGCAGCCGCATGCGGGTCAGCGGCGTGCGCAGGTCGTGGGAGATCGCCGCCATCATGAGGCCGCGCTCCTCGAACTGCCCGCTGAGCTCGGCCGCCATGCGGTTGAAGACGGCCGCGGCATCCCGCACCTCGCGCGTGCCGTCGCGCTCGTCCAGCAGCGGCGCGGCACGCCCCTGGGCGAGCGCCGGCGTGAGCTGCTGCGCCGCGCTGACAAGCCGGCGCACCGGCTGCGCCAGCCAGCGCGACCCCCACCAGGCCGCCAGCGCGATGAACAGCAGCCGCACACCGTAGTCGACGAGGCTGGCCAGCCACGGCAGGTCGGGCGGCAGCGACGGAAACGTGGGCGTGCGCTGCGGCGGCTGACCGGCGAACTGCGGTGGCGGGCCGTGGCGTGGCGGTGGGCCGCCGTCGGCCCCGTGCCCCGGCGGCGGGCGCCGTTCGAAGGTGCCGGGCGGCCCGCCGGGGCCGTGCGCGGCCGGCGGGCCATCACGCATGCCGCGCGAGAACACGCTCCAGGCGGCCACATGGCTGATGACCAGCGCCGCCCACATCAGCAGGAACAGCCGCAGGCCCAGCCGGTCCCAGGCCCGCAGGCGCGTCAGCACGGCGAGACCTCGGCGTCGAACAGATAGCCCTCACCGCGCACGGTGCGGATCAGGCTGGGCTCGCGCGCCGTATCGCCCAGCTTGGCGCGCAGCCGCGACACGGCCAGGTCGATGCTGCGGTCGTTGACCTCCACGCCCGGCGCGCGGGTCAGCTCGATGAGCTGGTCGCGGCTGAGCACGCGGCCCGGCCGCTGCACGAAGGCGGCCAGCAGCCGGAACTCGGCGCTGGACAGCGCGATGCCGACGTCGTCGGCGCTGATGAGCTGGCGCGCCAGGCGGTCGAAGCGCCAGCGGCCGAAACGCAGCAGCCGGGTGTCGTCGTCCACGCCACCGGCCTGCCCCTTGTTCGCGCGCCGCACCAGCGCCTGCAGCCGCGCCACCAGCTCGCGCGGCTCGAAGGGCTTGGCCAGGTAGTCGTCGGCGCCCAGCTCCAGCCCGACGACGCGGCTCATCGTGTCGCCGCGCGCCGTCAGCATCAGCACCGGCGGCGCATCGGGCTGCGTGCCCAGCCAGCGCAGCAGCGTCAGGCCGTCCTCGCCGGGCAGCATCAGGTCGAGCACGATGACGTCGGGCCGGGCCTGCGCCAGCAGCTGGCGCATCGCCTGGCCGTCGGCCGCCGCGCCGACCCGCCAGCCGAAACCCTGCAGATAGGTCGTCAGGCTGGTGCGGATCTCGGCGTCGTCGTCGACAACCAGGCAATGTCCATTCATACCGAAATGCCCACTTTCAATCGGGCCACGTAGCCGGCGCTGACGGAGCCGGTGACGGTGGCGAGCTGTGTCGAATAACCATCGCTGAAGATGCCGTCGCTGCTCAGCGACATGGCATTGTTGTTGGCAGCACTCTGCCCGTAGCCGCTGGTGGCGTAGACGGCGGTGTTGGCGTCCGACGGGAAGCACAGCTGCGAGGTGCGCAGCTTGTTGTTCCAGTTGGTGGCCGTCGTCGTGCTGCGGTAGACCTCGAAGTGGATGTGCGGCACGCGGCCGGCGTAGCAGCCGGGGTAGATGGTCTGGAACACCGCGGTGCCGTCGCTGCCGGTGGCCTGCACGCCGCGCAGGTAGTTCTCGCCGGTCACGCCGCTGGAGTACATGGAGTAGCGGCCCAGCGCGTCACAATGCCACAGGTAGATGGCGTAGCCCGCCAGGTCGGCGCAGGAGGCGTTGGTGTTCACGAGCTCGATGATGACCTGAAGCGGCACGCCCGCGGCGGTGCCGCTGGCGCCGGCGATGCTGGTGCGGATGTCGCTGCGCACGACGCCCGACAGCGCCAGCACGTTGGCGACGCTGCCGTTGGCGGTGTTGGAGCCGTCGCCCGGGTAGGGGCCTTCGGTCTCGGACGGGATGACGGAGCAGCCGGTCGTCGTGGTCGTGGTGCCGCCGGAGGAGGAGCTGCCGGAGGAGCTGGACGAGCCCGACGAGGACGAGGCCGTCGTGCCGGCATCGCCGCCGCCACCGCCGCAGGCGGCCAGCGTCAACGCGCCGGCACCGCCCAGCGAGAGCGCCCCGGCGCCCATCAGCCAGCGCAGCGCGGCGCGCCGCTCGAAGGCCTGCTGGTGCAGCCGGCTCAGGTCATGGGCCAGGCCCTGGTCGTGGTCGTGGTCGTGGTGCATTGCGTCGGTCCTTCACCGTGGAGATGAAGGCATTGCACCGCCGCGATGTATCGGCGCGATCGGCAGATTGTGTCCAGCCCGACAAGATCAGCCGAGGATGAGCTGCAGCGACCCCTGCAACGCCCGGATCAACGCCTCCAGCGCCTGCAACAGCCGCTCGCTGCCCTGGTGCATGCGCTGCACCGCATCGCCCTGCTCCACGCGCAGGCCACGCAGCAGCACCAGCCAGGCCTCGTCCACCGCGGCGAACGCCGGCTGCAGCGCCGGGCCGGCCAGCGGCGCGGCGCGCACCTCGTCGTAGGCCTTGATGAACTCGTCCAGCCCCGCGGCCAGGCCGCTGACGTCATGCCCGGGCACCACCTGCGCCAGCAGCCCCTCCTTGGCCAGGCGCTGGCTCAGCAGCCGCAGCCGCGTCACCTGCGCCAGCAGCCCCACGGGGCGCTGGCCGGCGCGCTCGGACAGGCGCGCCACCAGCGTCTCGCTGCTCTCCAGCAGCCGCTGTGCTGCGCGGTCGCTGCGGGCCAGGTCGGGCTGGCGGGCCGACAGCGCTGCGTCCAGCTGAGCCCAGGCGGTGGACACGGCGGCCAGCTCCTCCACCAGGTCGTGGCGCAGCAGCTCGCCCAGCCGCGCCAGGTTGGCCGCCACGCGCTCCACGGAGGCATCCAGCAGCGCCTGCGCCTCGCGGCGCTCCGGCGGCGCGAGCCGCGGCCACGCGCGCAAGGCCTGCAGCTTGACGAGGCGCTGGCTCAGCATGCGCTGCGCGCCGGCGCGTTCCAGCGCCTCGGCCAGCTCGCTGGTGTGCACCACGCCGCGCGCCACCTCGGGCAGCTTGGACTGCGTCTGCATGGCCGTGTTGCGCAGCAGCGCGAAGGCGGCGGCCTCGTCGATGCCGCGCGCCTGCATCAGCAGCCCCTTCGCGCGCTCGGTCCACTTGCGCTCGTCGAGCTTGGCCTGCGCGGCGCTGTCGCGCGCCTGCAGCTGGGCGGCGAGGTCACGGGCCCACCACAGCGCCTGTTCCAGCGCAGCCGCGTCGGCCTCGGGCGGCAGCCACTGCAGCACGCCGCGGGCCAGCAGCTGCTGGCGCTCGGTGGCGGCAGGCGGCGGCGAGAGCAGCACCACCGGCAGGCCGAAGGCCCGGTCGGCGTGCAGGAACTGCGCCAAGGCGGTGCGGTCCGCGCACCAGAGCAGGCCCACCGCCGGCCCATCGTCGGGCGGCGCGAGCTCTGAAACGGTGCGCACCGGCCAACCCAAGGCCTGCAGGGACGCGGCTTGGGGCGGGGGGGCGGGGCTGCAGATCAGCCAGGGTGGCAAGGGGGCGGGCAGCGGTTCGGGCATGGCTTCGGTGTTCACGCCCCAAAACGGCGCAAGAACCAGGCCAGCGCCGCGCCCACCGCAGGCATGGGGTTTGCATGGAGCGGGCGTGGCGCCTGCAAGGGTGCAGGCCGCCTTCCCGCTGCGATGTGCTGCCGCCCTGGCACGCCCGCGGGGCCGGCTCGCTTGGCAGCCAGCCTCAAGAGTCCACCCCGATGCCCGCACCGCTGAGTTTCAAAAATGCCGGCCACAGCCCCACGCTGTTCGCCGCCTTCCTGTATTTCGCGTTCTCCTGCTGCATCTGGGTGCTCAACGGCGCGCTGGCGCCGTTCATCAGCGAGGCCTACCACCTGACGCCGGCCCAGAAGGGGTTGATGCTGTCCATTCCCATCATGGCCGGCGCGCTGATGCGCTTCCCGCTGGGCCTGCTGTCGCAGTACATCGGCCGCAAGAACGCGACGCTGGTGGAGATGGGCATGATCGCCATCGCCATGCTGTACGGCTTCTTCATGGTGAAGGGCTACGACGACCTGCTGGCCATGGGCGTGCTGCTGGGCATCGCGGGTGCGAGCTTCGGCGTTGCCTTGAGCCTGGGCTCCGGCTGGTACCCGCCGCAGTACAAGGGCCTGGCGATGGGCCTGGTGGGCGCGGGCAACGTGGGCACGGCGGTGTCGGTGCTGGTGGCGCCGCCGCTGGCGCAGGCCTACGGCTGGCAGACGGTCTACGCCATCGCCGCCGCGGCCATCCTGCTGCCGATGATCGTCATGATCGTGTTCGCCAAGGAGCCGCCGGACGTCGACGCCCACGCCTCCCTGCGCGAGCACGTCGCCTGCCTGTTCGAGAAGGACGGCTGGGCCTTCAGCCTGATCTACGGCGTGACCTTCGGCGGCTTCATCGGCCTGACGACCTTCCTGCCCACCTACTACTACGACCAGTTCGGCGTCTCCAAGGTGCAGGCCGGCCAGCTGACGATGCTGGCGGCCTTCATGGGCGCGGCGGTGCGCGTCGTCGGCGGCGCGCTGTCGGACCGGCTGGGCGGCGTCAACGTGCTGACGCTGGTGCTGGTCGTCGTCGCCATCAGCCTGACCGGCGTGGGCCTGGCCAGCGGCTCGCTGGTGCTGACGACGCTGCTGCTCATCGTCTGCTTCGCCGCGCTCGGCGCCGGCAACGGCGCGCTGTTCCAGCTGGTGCCGCT
>JAYSCT010000176.1:0-7840 GCA_041914785.1 Roseateles sp. | reverse complement strand
CGCTGGTGATGTTGCGGATGCAGTTGCCGCTGGTCTGGATGCCGTGCATGTCGACCTCGGCCAGCAGGTCCATCACGTCGGCGCTCTTGTCCAGCGGGATCCAGTTGTATTGCAGGTTCTGGCGCGTCGTGAAGTGGCCGTAGCCGCCCTGGCCCTTGAACGGGCCCTCGGTCACCACGTCGTACTCGCGGGCGATGCGGGCCAGCTGGCGCAGCTGTCGGCTGCTCAGCTCGCCGTAGGGCACGGCCACGCGCAGCATGGGCGCGTGGCGCTGGATGTACCAGCCGTTCTGCAGGCGCAGCGCGCGGAACTCGTCGGTGCCGAGGGTGCCGGCCAGGTGGCGCTCCAGCTGGTCGCGGTATTGCGCGGCGCGGGCGTGGACGAAGCGGCGGTCGAAGTCGGTGTACTGGTACATCGAAGTTGCTTTTAGTGGATCACTTTCCAGCCTGCCATCAGCAGCGACGCGCACAGCAGGCTGCGCACGACGCCGTCCGGCAGGCGGCGGGTCAATTGGGCGCCCAGCCAGATACCTGGCAGGGAGCCGACGAGCAGGGACACGAGCAGTTCCCAGTTCACGTTGCCGAGACTGGCATGGCCGATGCCGGCCACCAGCGTGAGCGGCACGGCATGGGCGATGTCGGTGCCGACGATGTCCCGCGCCTTCAGGCGCGGGTAGATCAGCAGGATGAGTGTCGCGCCGATCGCGCCGGCGCCGATGGACGACAGCGACACCAGCACGCCCAGCACGGCGCCGCTGGCGACGGTCAACGCCGGCTTGCGGGCCTCGGGAATCCAGCGCTCCAGCCGCAGGCCCAGCGCCTGCCAGCTGGCCTTGAAGGCGACGACCACGGCCGTCAGCAGCAGCGCGATGCCCAGCGAGAAGGTCAGTGCCGAGGCCCAGCCCTTGGTCACGCCGCTCAGGTGCATCAGCGCGATGGTGCCGATGGAGGCCGGCACGGAGCCGGCCAGCAGCCGGCGCACGACGGCCCAGTTCACATGGCCGTGGCGGGCATGGGCGACCGAGCCGCTGACCTTGGTCAGGCAGGCGAACCACAAGTCGGTGCCGATGGCGACGGCCGGGTTCAGCTTGAAGACGGTCAGCAGCAGCGGCGTCATCAGCGAGCCGCCGCCCACGCCGGTGATGCCGACGATGAGGCCGACCCCCAGTCCACTCGCGATTGCAATCCCGTCCAGCACGCCGTCTCCTGGGCGACCCCATGTCACCCGAGGGCGCGACTCTAGGGAATGTTGCAGCGCCGCAGAACTACTTAATTCTTGGGCCCATATGCCCAAGCTGAATAAGCAACCTCAGTTTGTGGCGAGTTCCTTCAACGCGGCGACCTGTTCGGCGATGCGGACTGGCACCAATTCGGTGCCTGCCAGCATCGCGCGGATCAGCGCGGCGTTCTCGGCCGGCGCGCAGGCGGGCGACAGCGGCCAGTCCAGGTCGGTGGTGTCGGCCGGGTGCAGCGGCGCGGTGGCGCCGTCCTGGAAGCCGATCAGGTGGGCCTTGCGGCGCAGGTGGGCATAGGCCTCGCCCTCGCTGGCGCGCATCAGCAGCGCCCGGCCGCCTCCCGTCGTAAGCCCGGGCAGGGCCTGGCCCATGCTGTCCAGGTACTCCGGATGCGTCACCGCGACCACACGCACGCCGCGGCCAGCGGGGAAGGGGTCCAGCAGCTTGGCCAGGCTGTGCGAGCTGTTGCGCAGGCCCAGGCGGGGGCGCAGTGCCATCAGGTTGTTCAAGCCAGGGTTGAGCATTTGCAAAGGCGCGACGGCCAGCCGGTCGGCGGCGAGGCGCTGCTCGACGTCGCTCGGCGAGGCGCTGGCGGGCAGGCCCAGCGCATCCAGCACTTCGAACGGGCTGTGCCGGCTGTCGAAGTCATGCCGGCCGAAGATCAGTACCGGCACGCCTTCGCGGGCCAGCAGCAGCGCCACCAGCGGCATCAGGTTGGCCTGCTTGCGCGCGCCGTTGAAGCTGGGCAGCAGCACGGTGCGCGGGCCGGGCGGTGCCGCGAGGGCGGCGGTGCGCGCCTGCATGGCCGCGAGGAAGCCGGCCACCTCGTCGGCGCTTTCGCCCTTGATGCGCATCGCGATGAGCAGCGCGCCCAGCTCCATGTCGGGCACGGCGCCGTCCAGCATCGCGCCGAACAGCTGCTCGGCCTGGTCGCGCGTCAGGTCGCGGGCACCCTTGGTGCCGCGGCCCACTTCCTTGATCAACGGGGCGTAGTCCATCCCCGCGAGTGTAGAAACGGCCCGGGCCGCGCAAGGCGGCCCGGGCCGGTGCTGGACGGGACGCGTCAGAACGCCATGCGTGCGCCCAGCGACACCATGCGCAGGTTGGTGCGCTCGCCCTGGTACTCGGCGCGCGTCGCGTCGATGCCCAGTTCCACGCGGGTGGACGGCGTCAGCGCGTAGTTCAGCGCCAGGCCGACGATGGGCTGCGTCTTGCTCTCGCGGTCGGAGCCTGACAGCACGCCGGCCTCGGCGGTCAGCTTGGTGCGGACGTAGGCGGCACCCAGGCGCCCGGTCAGGCCCCAGTCGGGCGTCAGCTCGGCGGTGTAGGCGCCGCCCAGCACGACGGCCTCGGGTTTGCCGCTGACCGACAGCGGGCCGTTGGACGCGCGGAACTTGCCGAAGTTGGCATAGCCGCCTTCCAGCGCGAAGCCGTTGCCGAACGAGTAGCCCAGCATCGCCTTGCCGCCGGTGGCGCTCTTGTCGCAGGCGAGGCTGCCGTCGCAGCTGACGTTGAGCCGGCTCTGGCCCAGCGAGAACAGGCCGTAGGCCTGCGGTTGCGTGCTGTTGGCGCCGGTCTGCGCATGGGCGCCGGCGGCGAGGGCCAGGGCGGCGAGGGTGAGGGCGATCTTTTTCATGTCGTACTGCTTCCTGCTTCAGTCATCGGGTGCAGCGCCGGGGCGCTGCGTCGGGAGACGCGACGGAGCCGCGTGGAGGCATCGTCGGCGCACCCGCAACCTCCTTCCTGTAGGAGCAGGCCGCCCGCGGGCGACGGACTCGGGCCCCCGGCCGTAAGCAAACGCAAGGGGAGAAACGGCAAGGCGCGCCCGCCGAGGTGAAGATTGCCCATCGCCGCCGCCGGTCCGCAGTCATCGGCCCCGGTGGGTGCGGCGCAGATACTCGGTCTCGATGCAGATCAAGCCCAAGACGCTTTACATCACGCTGAGCTCGCTCATGGTGGGGCTGGTGGCCCTGGTGTATGGCGTGCTGATGCTGTACGAAGCCTCGCGCAGCGACGCGCTGATGCTGCAGCAGGCCGGCTCGGCCGCGCGCCGCATCGGCCGCGAGGCGGCGGGCGTCGTGGAGGCGGAGCTGCGGCCGGCGCGCGTCAGCGTCGCGCTGCTGGTGGCCGGCGCGCTGGGCCAGGCCGGGAGCGCCGCCGAGCGGCTGCGCGCGCTGCCGGAGCTGACGGCGACCTTGAGCGGCAATGCGGCGGTGTCGGCGGTCTACGCCGGCACGACACGCGGCGACTTCCTGCTGCTGCGCCGCCTGGGCGACGCCGCCACGCGCCGGCGCATGGACGCGCCGGCCGACGCGGCGTTCGCGCTGCAGAGCGTGGAGCGCGCCGGCGACGCGGTGCGCGGCCACTACCGGTTCTACGACGCCGGCATGCGCGAGCTGCGCGCCGCCGAGCGGCCGGACTACGACTTCGACCCGCGCACGCGGCCCTGGTTCGAGCTGGCCCGCCAGGCGGCGGCGGGCAGCGTCGTGCAGTCGGCGCCGTACCGCTTCTTCACGACGGGCGAGCCGGGCGTCACGCTGGCCCAGGCGCAGGGCGGCGTGGTCATCGGCGCCGACGTCAGCCTGCAGGCCCTGGGCGAGATGCTGGACCGGCCGCAGATCAGCCCGTCGGCCGAGCTGCTCATCGCGACGCCGGCGGGCGAGGTGCTGGCCCAGGCGCGGCGCCGGCCCAGCCTGGCCGAGAGCCGGCGCCTGCCCACCATCGGCGACGCCGGTTCGCCGCTGATGCGCGAGCTGTGGGGGCGCCGCGACAGCCAGGGCAGCCTCGCGCCGGTGCAGACGGTGGGCGGGCGTGAGTGGGTCAGCCACGCGCTGCCGCTGGCCGGTGCCGCGCAGGCCGGCGGCCCGCTGGTGCTGCTGATGGCGTCGCCGCGCGACGAACTGCAGGCGCACCAGATCGAGAACCGCCGGCACGGCTTCTACATCTCGCTGGGGCTGATGCTGCTGCTGCTGCCCGTGGTGCACCTGCTGGCGGACCGCGTGTCACGCCCGCTGCGCCACCTGGCGCGCCAGGCCGAGGCCATCGAGCGCTTCGACTTCGGTGGCCCCGACCCGAGCCGCAGCCGCATCCGCGAGGTGGACCGCCTGGCCACGGCGATGACGGCGATGAAGCATTCGCTGCGCCGCTTCCTGGACATCAGCGGCGCGCTCAGCGCCGAGCGCGACTTCGACCGGCTGCTGGACCTCATCCTGCGCGAGACCATCGCCGTCACCGGGGCCAGCGGCGGCGCCGTGCACCTGCTGGCCGACGACGGCGCCATGCTGCACCCGGCCGCCGTGTGGCTGCAGGGCGAGCTGCAGCCCGGCGCCGGCCGCAGCTGGGACCTGAACGTGGCCGACAGCCTGGGCGCGCCGGTGCAGGCGCTGCGCGCCGACGACGCGGTGGAGGTGGAGCTGGGCTGGGACGACCCGGCCCACCTCGCGGCCTACGGCACGCTGTTCTCCAACCTGGGCGCCGCGCGGCTGCGGCTGCTGTCGCTGCCGCTGAGGAGCCGCCAGCACGAGACCATCGGCACGCTGACGCTGAGCTTCCCACTGCCGGCCCAGGGCGAGCCGCAGCCGCTGGGCGAGGCGCGCGTGGCCTTCGTGCGGGCGCTGTCGGGCACGGCGGCCGTGGCCATCGACAACCAGCAGCTGCTGCGCTCGCGCAAGGAGCTGCTGGAGAGCTTCATCCAGCTGGTGGCCGGCGCCATCGACGCCAAGAGCCCCTACACCGGCGCCCACTGCCAGCGCGTGCCCGAGCTGACCAAGATGCTGGCCCGCGCCGCCTGCGACGCGACCGAGGGCCCCTACGCCGGCTTCTCGATGGACGACGACCAGTGGGAGGCGCTGCACATCGCCGCCTGGCTGCACGACTGCGGCAAGGTGACGACGCCGGAGTACGTCGTCGACAAGGCCACCAAGCTGGAGACCATCTACAACCGCATCCACGAGATCCGCACGCGCTTCGAGGTGCTCAAGCGTGATGCGCTCATCGAGGCGCTGCAGGCCGAGGCCGGCGAGGCCGGGACTGCGCGGGCCCGCGAGGCCGCGGCACCCGCGCAGGCCGCGCTGGACGACGACTACGCCTTCGT
The DNA here is from genome assembly GCA_041914785.1 of Roseateles sp. Classification (GTDB taxonomy): domain Bacteria; phylum Pseudomonadota; class Gammaproteobacteria; order Burkholderiales; family Burkholderiaceae_C; genus Pelomonas. The sequence continues at coordinate 2,513 of JAYSCT010000176.1, read as the reverse complement.
CGCCGCCTGCAACCAGGGCGGCGAGCGGCTCGAGCCAGCTGCCCTGCAGCGGCTGCGCCAGATCGGCGCGCGGCGCTGGCAGCGCACGCTGGACGACGGGCTGGGCCTGTCCGGCGCCGAAGCGGCGAGTCTGCCGCCCGCCCGGCCGCCGCTGCCGGTGGCCGAGACGCTGCTGCAGGACCGGCCCGAGCACATCGTGCCGCGCCCCGAGGGCGAGCAGCTGCCGGCGGACAACCGCTGGGGCTTCCGGCTCCAGCAGCCCGAGCATCTCTACCACCGCGGCGAGCTGCACAACCTGTCGGTGTCGCGCGGCACCCTCAGCGACGAGGAGCGCTACAAGATCAATGACCACATCGTGCAGACCATCAAGATGCTGGAGTCGCTGCCGTTCACGGGCCATCTGCGGGCCGTGCCCGAGATCGCCGGCGGCCACCACGAGCGCATGGATGGCCGCGGCTACCCGCGCGGGCTGGCGGGCGCCACGATGAGCCCGCAGGCGCGCATGATGGCCATCGCCGACGTCTTCGAGGCGCTGACCGCCAGCGACCGGCCGTACAAGGCCGGCAAGCGGCTGTCCGAGGCGCTGGCGCTGATGCGCCAGATGGTGGCCGACGGCCACCTGGACGGCGAGCTGTTTGCGCTGTTCCTGCGCTCGGGCGTGTGCCTGGCCTACGCGCGGCGCTTCATGCCGCGCGAGCTGGTCGATCTCACCGAGGTCGATGCCTTCCTGCGCTGACGCCGCGATCAGGCGGCCTGGCGCTGGCCGTGCAGCTGCAGCTCGCCGAACAGGTTCTTGGGGTCGGCCATCTGCGGGATCAGGTCCAGCGGCGCGCCCAGGCCCAGCTGGGTGCTGACGTCGCGCAGCAGCCGCAGCGCGGAGAAGTCCTCCAGCGCGAAGCCCACCGAATCGAACACGGTGACTTGGCTCGCCGACTCTCGGCCCGGCGCCTCGCCGGCCAGCACGCGCCAGAACTCGGTGACGGGGAAGTCGGCCGGCATCTGCTGCATGTCGCCCTCGATGCGGCTCTGCGGCTCGAACTCGCAGATCACCCGGGCCATCTCCAGCACGCCGCGGTGCAGCTCGGTCTTGCCGGGGCAGTCGCCGCCCACGCCGTTGATGTGCATGCCGGGCTCGATCATGTCGGGTGTCAGGATGGTCGCGTTGGTCTTGTCGGCGGTGACGGTGGTGACGATGTCGGCGCCGCGCACGGCATCAAGGGTGGAGGCGCAGACCGTCAGCGTCAGGCCCGGCGTGCCCTGCAGGTGGCGCACCAGCCGCGCGGTGGCGGCGGCGTCGATGTCGTACAGCCGCAGCTCGCGAATGCCCAGGAGATGGTGGAACGCCAGCGCCTGGAACTCGCTCTGCGCGCCGTTGCCAATCAGTGCCATCACGCGGCTGTCGGGCCGGGCCAGCCGCTTGGCCACCATGACGGAGGTGGCGGCGGTGCGCATCGCCGTCGTCAGCGTCAGCTCCGACAGCAGCGCCGGCGCGCCGGTGGCCACGTCGGCGAGCACACCGAAAGCCATCACCGTCGGCAGGCCGACGCGGTGGTTTTTGGGGTGGCCGTTGACGTACTTGAAGCTGTAGAGGCTGGCGTCGGCGATGGGCATCAGCTCGATGACGCCGTCGGCGGAGTGGGCGGCGACGCGGGGCGTCTTGTCGAACTCGGCCCAGCGCAGGTAGTCGGCCTCCAGGTAGCCGACGAGGCGGCGCAGTAAATCGGGAAGGCCGACACGCTGCACGATGCGGGCGATGTCCTGGGTGGTGAGCACGGTGGTCATGGGTGTCTCCTGAAGTGGTTGACGGCGATTCTTCCGACGCGTCTCGCCAAACAGAAGCGCAATTCCTGACAAGGAATGCATTGGTTTTTGGCAAAATGGCAGTGGAAATTGCCGATTTGCACAAAATGGATGCCCTGGATCAGCAACTGCTGGCGCTGCTGCGCGCCGATGCCCGTGCCAGCGTCGCCACGCTGGCGGCCAAGCTCAAGGTGTCGCGCGGCACGGTCACCAACCGCATCGCGCGGCTGGAGGACAGTGGCGTCATCACCGGCTACACGGTGCGGCTGCGGCCCGACTCGGTGCCCGACCAGATCACCGCGTGGATGAGCATCACCGTGGACGGCAACCGCACGCGCGAGGTGGTGGCCATGCTGCTGGGCGAGCCCGGCATCACCGGGCTGTTCGACACCAACGGCCGCTGGGACCTGCTGGCCGAGATCCGCAGCTCCAGCTTGCAGGAGCTGGCCGACGTGCTGGAGCGCGTGCGGCTCATCAAGGGCATCGCCGGCACCGAGACCTCCATCCATCTGCAGAGCTACAAGCTCGGCTGAGACGTTGGCCCCTCGCCCGGTCTTGCCTGCTGAACGCGGCAAGCCCGGTCTGGGACCACGCCGCGGCTTGCGCCGCAGCGCTTCGGCAGGCGCATCGAGCCCACTGGGCTCCATCTGTCCGGCCACAGCCCCCGAGCAACTGTGTTTGCTGTCAAGCGTTCGAAGGGGGCTGGAGATGCT